>QIBC01000073.1 GCA_003225215.1 Acidobacteriota bacterium | reverse complement strand
TGCTGCTTGGCCTGGTCCTGCTTTTCTCGCCTGGACGCGCGCCATTGGCTCCTGAGGCCAGACTTGGAATCGTCCTCGGGCTCACGATGTTCGGCATTCTGGGAGGGTGGGGAACAACCACCGCCATCGGACTGTTCCGTTTGCGGAATTGGGCGCGCGTTTCGATGCTTATCTTCGCCGTCTTCCTGGCGTTCACCGGAGTGTTTACCGGGCCTGTGTTTTTGTCGATGCCACCGCCGCCAACAGCTCCGCCGAACTACGGCACCATGCGCATCGTAATCGCCGCAATCTACGGCGCACTCGGCGTGCTCGGTCTCTTCTGGCTGTACTACTTCAGCCGCCGTGCCACGCGTGAAGCATTCAGCGGCGGATTGCCTGTCGAAAGCGAAGGGCGTCCGCTGAGCATTTCGATTATTGGATGGTGGTTGCTCGCGACCGGAGTGGTCAGCGTTGTGATGTCGCCCTTGAGGATGCCGGCAACTGTGTTCGTCTGGATCGTGACCGGTTGGCCGGCCGCGGCTTGGTACATCGCATTCGGCGCAATGTGGGCCTGTGCCGGTTACGGATTGCTTCGCCTGAATCAGATCGCCCGCAAAATTGCGATTGCCGGCCTCTCCTTTGGCGCGGTGAACAGTGCCGTTTTCTTCTTGTTCCCAGGTTGGGAGGCACGTATGGCGACATTCCTGTCGCGATTTCGTCTTGGCTTGGCAACGCCACTGCCGCCGACGCACTTCCCGCCCTTCATGCTTATTCCCGCGGCGGTTGGAGTTGGACTTCCTCTCTGGTTCCTGATCGCCAGAAGAGATGCATTTCAGGCTCGGGATTTAAGCCGTGAGGCGTGAGGTGCGCTCACTTTTCTGGCGCGAGCGCGTTCAAGACTCTCATAAGTCTCGCAACGTCCTGGTCGCGGTCCTGACGAGTCGCCATTGCCAGTTGAGTGGCGAATATGCGCAAAGCAATTTGGCGCGGCACGTAGACGGGCGCGTCTTTGTCCTCGACCATCCATCCAGCTTCCGCGCGCTGCAGGTTTAGTTTTCTTTTTTGGGAGAGTGGATTTGCGGTGACCTGGCCATCAACGACAGCCACGGAGCAATCCAGGCGGATCTCCAGTGATCCCTGGTCCTTCTTGAGTTTCAATTTCTCAACTTGTACATCGTCAACTACGAGAACCGAGGTGTTTGCGTCCAAGGTTTGGCTCGATTCGAGCGCGGAACCGGCGTCGTCGATGTGCTGAAGCAGCGCGCCGCGAAAGTCTTCAGGTTTGGGCTTCTCCGGCAAATCCGCTTCAACAATTAGAAAGCGAGAGCGCGTGTCGGATGAGTCCCGATGCGGGACAACAATTTCTCGCGGGGTTGCGGCTGTCCTCTCCAGCTTCTGCTCATCATTGACGCTGTCAGCGCGATGCACTGTTCGCAGCAGTCTGGGCGAGGCTGGCGCTTGCGCGCTCAGCCGATAACGGTAGAAGCGGGGTGGGCCGCGTCGCGTCCAGTAGTCCGCGTCGTAGTAATCGGTGTTTAAACCGGAGCGGAGGGAACTATAAAAGGAGTGCTCTCGCGGATTCACCACGATCCCGACATGCCCGCGCCAGACGATCAGGTCTCCGGGCTGGGGATGGCGGACCCGCTGGAACGGATCGATTCCGGCATAAATCTCGCTGGAGCTGGCGAAGCGGAAGTTGAGGCCGGATTCGCGATAGATCTGGTTGACCAGATGTGAGCAGTCGGGCTTCACGCCATCATCGGGACGGTACTGGAGGGCCATCCGAGCGAGTTCCGCGCCCTCGCGCGCACCGAGTAATTTTGAGCGGTCGTTCTCTGTCGGCGCATCAGAGCGCGCGTAGCCTGCATGCGCGATCGCCATCAAAGCGATCGCGGCGGCCATCCTTTTGTGCCGGACCAAGCGCATCAGAGCACCGTCTCATTTCAGATTGTCCAACAAGGCTCGCGAGTTGCTGCATTACCTTTAGTCCCCGGGACCAACAAAGGGACATGTACTTCTGTTGGTTCGCGCCGGAAGTGAACTAAATCATTGAGAAGTGAATGCTTTGGAAGCTGTACGGGCGGCGATGGCGGTGGTTAATCCCGCTCCAGGGTATTGCGAGGGATGGCGATCAGCGAGGCGCAGGGACGCAGGAGACCGACGTGGCAGGAGCGAGGCGTTGGAAGGGAAACGCAGACTGACCCTGCGCATCAACCTTTGCGCAGAGAAAGATCGGCGTCAACTTCGGGGAAGATCCATGTGGGCTGAACAAAATCTTTCGGTCTGGGACGCGGAAACTCGAGCACGCGTCCCGGATCGCTCGGCCAAAGACGTTTTGACTTCGGTGTGAAATTGTCCGGCACGTGAAACGGAATCACCTGGGCCATAATTTTCCTCTTTACTGCTGTCAAAGCTCACTGGCCAACATTAGTTCGCATTCCAGTCCAAACGCTTGCAGCTGTCGAAACTAAGCGTTAGATGTCAGCCTATCGGGAATGATTCATCCGCAATGATTCAAAGTTTGGATACGCGCGATAGGCGGGATGAACGAACAACAACCCGGATGAAACCACAAAGGACACAAGGAACACGAAGGAACGACAGACTTTGGCTTTCACTTCCTTAGTGATCCTTCGTGTCCTTTGTGGTTTCACCCGGCTGTTTGGGCCTTCTGTGTATCCGTGATGAAATTGTGTCTTGCCGTTCACGTCCCACGCGTATACAACTCCGTAATCCAAGTTTCAGGAGAAGGCAGCATGCGCAAATTCATCGTCGCTGTAGCTGTGCTGTTTGGTTCGAGCGTCTTAGTTGCTCAGCAGGATTTCAGCAAAGTTGAGATCAAGGTGCAGAAAGTTGCCGGCACGGTTTACATGTTGCAGGGAGCTGGAGGAAATATTGGCGTCTCGGCAGGCGATGACGGCATCGTGATCGTCGACGACCAGTATGCGCCGCTGGCTCCTAAAATCCAGGCAGCTCTTAAGGGCATCGCCGACAAGCCGCTGCGGTTCGTGCTGAACACGCATTGGCACGGCGATCACACCGGCGGTAATCCCTTCTTTTCGCAGCAAGCGCCAATTATTGCCCAGGAGAACGTGCGCAAGCGCCTCGCTGCCGGGCGAAAGGGGCCTGGACCGGAAGTTCCGGCGCAACCAGCGAATGTTCTGCCGGTAATCACGTTTGAGGATAAGGTTTCCGTCCATCTGAACGGTGAAGACATTCAGGCGATCCACTTCCCGAAAGGGCACACCGACGGCGACAGTGTGATCTTCTTTCCAAAATCAAACGTCCTGCACATGGGCGACGATTTCGTAACCTATGGCTTTCCCTTTGTCGACCTCAACAGCGGTGGCAGCGTTCGAGGCATGATTGAGGCGTTGAAGAAAGTCGTGACGCTCGTGCCCCAGGATGTGAAGGTAATCCCCGGACATGGTGATCTTTCCACAGTTGACGACATGCGCGCATTCACCAAGATGGTGGAAGATACGTTCAACCTGGTCGCAGCACAGGTAAGCCAAGGCAAGTCTGCCGATGAAATCAAGAAGGCCAACGTCCTCGCCGCGTACAGCAAGTACTCAGGAGACTTCGTCAGCACCAACCGCTGGATCGATACCATCTATACGGAGCTGAAAGGCGTCCGCTGAAGCAGTACCGGCGGCGGTAGCCCCTGGGTCCCAGCAGTGACGGTCCCTTCACGCACCCAGCGGCTACCGCCGCCGGTACTTTAAACTGAGGTATTGGACCTCAGTATCCTCAATCCGCCGCAGAGAGAAGCCGTTGAGACTGTGAACGGGCCTTTGCTGATCCTGGCTGGAGCGGGATCGGGCAAGACTCGCGTCATCACGCATCGCATCGCACATCTGATCGAAGACCACGGCGTGTCGCCCGACTCGATCCTGGCCGTGACTTTCACCAATAAAGCCGCGGCGGAGATGGGCGAGCGCGTGAGTCGGCTCGTCCGACACTTCTCCGTGGCGCAGCCCCGAATCTCAACATTTCATTCTTTCTGCGTGCGCCTGCTGCGTCGTGACATCGAGGCTCTGCGCATCGGCGATCAGGGACTGACCAAATCTTTTGCCATCTATGACGAAGCCGACCAGCTGTCGCTGGCGAAGGCAGCGATTCGAAGGCTCGGCATCGACGACAAGCAGCTGACGCCACGCAGTGTACTCGGGCGAATCTCGTGGGCGAAGAATCACATGCTCGATCCGCAGGAGGTGTATCTCAACTCCGCCGATCCGAATACGGAGCGCGTGGCACACGTTTACGAGATCTATCGTCAGGAGCTGCGCAAGGCGAACGCGATGGACTTCGACGATCTGCTGCTCGAGGCCGTGCGATTGCTCAAGAGTTCCGGCGAGGTTCGCCGGCGCTATAACCAGCGCTACGAGTACATCCTCATCGACGAGTATCAGGATACAAACCGCCCGCAATACGAGCTGATGAAGCTGCTCGCGGGGGAGCACCACAACATCTGCGTGGTCGGAGACGAGGATCAGTCGATCTATTCATGGCGCGGCGCCGACATTCGCAACATCCTGGAGTTCGAGCGCGACTTTCCCGAAGTGAAGATCATTCGCCTGGAGCAGAACTATCGCTCCACGCAGACCATTCTCGAAGGCGCGTCGGCCGTGGTGAGCAATAACAAGCAGCGCAAAGGCAAAACTCTGTGGACGGATCGGCAGGGCGGCACACCGATCTACTACTACGAAGCTCCCGACGGCGAGAATGAGGCTCTCTTCGCCGCTGATTACATCTCCCGCTTCCTGAAAGAGCCCAGCGAGACCGATGAGCCTCGCCGCGCCGCGATTCTCTATCGCACCAACTCCCAGTCACGACTGTTTGAAGAGGCGTTGCGGCGCTATGGCCTGAAATACAACGTCGTGGGCGGCTTCTCGTTCTATGAACGCGCCGAGATCAAAGACATGATCTCGTACCTAAAGCTGCTGCAGAATCCGGACGACTCCATCGCCTTGCTGCGCGTTGTGAACACGCCGCCGCGGGGGATCGGGAAGACGACGCTGGAGACGCTTGAAAGGCTCTCACTCGAAACCGGAGTGAGCATGTGGAGCTCTTTGGAACAGACAATCCAGGAAAAGCTGCTACCTGGACGCGCCGTGCAAGCTCTCGCCGATTTCAAGCAGATCATCGAGGATGCTCGGGCGATGCTGGGCGGGAGTTTTGTTGAGCGGCTGGCGGAAGAAGTCGGCGGTCGGCAGCCCGTCAATGTGGCACAGGCGCCCTCGCCTGTGGACGAAGATGCCGGCGAAGACGAAGCTCCAAAGGAAGATGAAGGTGCGAGCTTCGAGTTTGGAGCGAACGAACAGCATGAGTTGTTCGGAGCCTGGGACGAGCAAGAACCCGTGGCCGACTCAGGCAGCTTCGTAGAGACGCAGCATGCTGCATCTCTACCGGAAACCCCTGTCGAGGGCTTCCGCGCGCCGGGTGGCGCGGCGACACTGCCGGAGGTGATCAAGTTCCTTATCGATCGCACCGGCTATGTGAAGGCGCTCGAAGAAGAGGCCACGCCTGAATCCTATTCCCGAATTGAAAACCTGCAGGAGCTAGTGAATGCTGCGCGTGACTCTGCCGATCGCGGCGAGACGCTCGGCGAGTTCCTCGATCATGCTGCGCTTGTGAGCGATACTGATCAATACGAAGAAGGCTCTCGCGTCACGCTGATGACGCTGCACTCTGCCAAGGGGCTGGAGTTTCCGCTGGTATTCCTGGTTGGCATGGAAGAAGGGCTCTTCCCGCACTCGCGCACGTTCCTCAATCCCGACGAGATGGAAGAGGAGCGTCGTCTCTGCTACGTCGGCATGACTCGCGCCATGGACACTCTAGTCTTGAGCCGCGCACGCTATCGGCGCCGTTACGGCAGCGACTTGCCTGAGGCGAGCGTTCCATCGCGTTTTCTCGAAGAGATTCCACCGCAGTTGATGGAAGAGATCGGCAGTGCGCGTCGTGGCGGTAGGCGCGAATCGGGATTCAGCGAGCCAGCCTTCAGTGAAGTAGACGAAGGCCGCCATTACAGCTATGAGGATGAAGACCAGAGCGCGTCTGCCCGCGCGCGCTTTGGACGCGCGCTCGCGCCTGAGAGGGCATACTCAACGAAGCGCAACGGCAGCACGAGTTCGCCATATCAATCGATCGACAACATCGCCGAATTCTTCGCTTCGCGCGGCAAGAAGTTCTCGCGTCCCAAAGTTGAAGTCGCCGAACCGACCGGCAAGCGTGGATTCCGTCCAGGCCAGCGTGTTCGTCATCCGAAGTACGGGGAAGGCACGGTCTACAAGCGCGAGGGCGACGGAGACGAAGCCAAGATTACGGTACAATTTCCGCAGTTCGGACTGAAGAAACTGGTCGAAAAGTTCGCGCAACTCGAGAGAGTGTGAGCAAGCAAGCGATTAGAAATCTGCTGCGGTGGGGCGGATTAGCCGTCGCAGTGATTGGTTTCATTATGGGCCGAGCTGCGCAGACTGCCCGGGCCTTCGAAACCGGCCGTGTGCTCCTTTGGATCGGATTGGTAATGATCATCTCGGGCATTGTGGTGCGGATGTTCATCCGGGAGCCGTAGAATTTTCGACCGTTCGGTGCAACTGGTTAGTAAACTGTCATCCTGAGCCCTGTTTTGGGCGAAGCGTCTCCCGGGATGCTTTTGACATGATCGCCATATCCCGGCTCTTCGGCCCGAAATTCTCGCTAAAAGAGCCATGATGCGGCCTTCAACTCTGAATCATCACGGCAGGTCCTTCGCCCAAACTAGGGCTCAGATGACAATCTCTAAGTAGTAATCTCTAGCTAGTCCTTAGAATTCGAGAGACGCGCATTCGTACACCATGAAGTAGCACTGAAGACATCTCATCCAGACTGGAACTCAATGGCAAATACAAAGTCACTTAGCAAGGAAGATCGTAAAACAGCAAAGCGCACAGCGCGCAAGAAAGCGGCTCCCAAGGCGAAGCGCACAGTTCCGCGCGGTTCCGCAAAACGCAAGATGAAGAAGATGGTACGCGGCACTGCAAAGAGGTAGAAAGCAGCGATTAGCAGAAAGGCAGCAGTTAGCAATTAGCTAAACCGAGTTCCTGGTTTGGCTAATTGCTCATCGCTTATTTGCTAATTGCTGCTTTATCGCTGCTTTTCACGCGCAGCACGAAATCTTTGCGCTCGTCATTATCGACGTGCACGGTTAGTTCAGGCTTGGGATTGCCCTTCACGTCGGCGGTGATGATGTAATCGGCTTTGCCGGCTGGGACGCGTTGGGCAAATTCGCCCTGGTGGTTGGAGACGAGCTCCCACTTTGCCTTTTTCTGGTCGGCGCGGCGGATTTTGATCTTCACGCCATACGCGGGACGATCGTCGGGGCCATAGAGGGTGCCGAAGAGCAGCGCATAAGGATCGCGCTCGTGCTGCTTGGAGTCCGCTGCTATGGACAGGCACGACGCGGCGAGCATGCAGCCAATCGCCAGGAACGCTGCCGCGCGGCGACGATCAGTAATCACTTTCCTCCTCTTCTTCCTCCTCGTCCTCTTCTTCCTCGTCTTCTTCCTCCTCATTGACCTTCTTGAGCTCGAGCGGATTCGCCGTAATGACTTCGAAATCGCTGCCGCACTCGGCGCAGGACACTACGTCCCCTTCTTCGATGTCATCCTCTTCGATGTCCAGATCGGTGTCACATTCGGGACACAAAACCATTGCATTGCCTCCGTTCGCGGGCCTCTACATTACAAGATTTAATGAGTGCCGGGTGGTGATAGCTACTTCCGTAGTTTTAGAATCTAACAGTTTTCGCCGTCAAGTCTGCGCCAACTTACGAAAAGGAACTCTTACGGTGCCCAATTCCATATTGCGAACCCAAGCGTTCGCATCTCTGGTGTTAGCGTCAATTCTGAGCGTCGCCCAACAGAATCCTCAAACCCAAACTCCTCAGCGACCCACGCCGGCTCCCATTCCGGTTAAGGAAGTTGATTTGGATGCTGTCAGGCCTGATCCGCAGATCGCCGAAGCTCTCAAACAGATTTCAGCTGAGCGCATTCAGGCCACCATCGAGAAGCTGGTGACGTTCAAGAATCGCAACACGCTTTCCTCGAACGATCAAGAGATGATCTCGCAAGGATTGGGAGTGACAGCCGCGGCCAAATGGATCCAAGAGGAGCTCGAGCGCTATGCGCAGGCGTGCGGCGGATGTCTGCAGGTAAAGACCGATTCCTTTACACAGCCGGTCGCGCCGCGGGTACCAGCTCCAACGCCTCTGACCAACGTCTATGCCGTATTGCAAGGCTCCGATCCGGAGAATGCCAAGCGCATTTACCTCGTCACCGGGCACTACGACTCGCGCAACTCCGACACGCTAAACACGAAGGATTCGGCCCCAGGAGCCAATGATGACGCCAGCGGCACAGCGGTGAGCCTGGAGTGCGCGCACGTGCTCAGCAAATACAAATTTCCCGCGACTCTGATCTTCCTCGCTGTGGCCGGCGAGGAACAGGGACTCGACGGCGCCAAGCACTTCGCGCAGATGGCACGGGAGCAGGGCTGGCAGATTCAAGGTGTGCTCAATAACGACATCGTTGGTGGCAATACCACCCCGGGAGATACACAGCAGCGCAAGGACACGGTCCGCGTCTTCTCGGAAGGTATACCGGCATCGGCCAAGCCGGAGGACATTACGCGAATCCGCAATCTAGGCGGCGAGAACGATTCGCCCTCACGAGAACTCGCGCGCTACATTCGCACCACGGTAAAGGAATACCTCCCGCAATTTCAGCCCACGCTCATCTTCCGCCGCGATCGCTTCCTGCGTGGAGGCGATCACACCGCATTCAACGAAGAGGGATTCGCCGGCGTGCGCTTCACAGAATACCGCGAGGATTTTAATCATCAGCATCAAAACGTGCGCACGGAGAATGGAATCGAATACGGGGACGTATTGAAATTTGTGGACTTTTCATACGTGGCCAACGTTGCGCGTGTGAACGCGGCCACGCTGGCTTCTCTGGCGTCTGCCCCGGCTCCGCCCGCGAATGTCCGGATCGATACGCGGGGACTCACGAACGACACGACTCTCACCTGGGAGGCAGCCCCTGGCGGACTCACCCGGCAATATCAGATTCTGTGGCGCAACGCGGATCAGCCATATTGGCAGCACGCAATGAATGCTCCAGCCGCCAGCACTTCGGTTACGCTGCCCATCTCGAAGGACAACGTGATGTTTGCCCTGCGCTCGATCGATGCGAAAGGACACGCCAGCTTGCCCGTCGTACCGCGTCCGAGCGGTAGAATCGACGTACCCGGCAGAGCCGCAGCCGCTTCGTCCGGGATGTGAACGTATGTCTCCTCGTCATCAATCGTTTGAAATGGGATTGCCGCCTTTTCGCGGCGCAGTTCGACAGATCATTCTGTTCAGCACGGCGGTTTATATCGCGTTGTTGCTTATGCTCGCCTTTGCGCCTGGGCTCGGTCAGGCAGCGTTCGCGGTGGGCATACTTCAACCCGAGAAGGTCCTGCATGGATCGTTGTGGCAACTGGTCACATACCCATTCATGTATGCCGATCCCATTGCCTTCCTCTTATCTCTCGTTGGCATTTATTTCATCGGCAGCCCAGTCGAGAGCCAGATTGGCTCGCAGCGGTTTTATGGACTCTTCTTCGGCAGCCTCATCGTAGCGGGTGCTGTTGGCGTTGCTTTATCGCGAACCGGAGTGATTGCGCAGGGAACAGCTGTGGGCTCCGGCGCCGCGGCGGATGCCATCCTGATGGTCTTTTATTTACTGAATCGGGGAGCCATGATCATGCTGTTCCCGATTCCGATTCAGGTCCCGATCAAGTGGGTAGTGGTCGGCATCGCGGCGATCGAAACGGCTTACTTGCTGCTCTTCCACTTCGCGCTGCAATTCTGCGTGGTTCTGCTGGGACTGGGCGCGGGATATTTGTGGTACATGCTGTTTTTGCGTCGCGGCGTTTCGATCAACCTTTCAGAGCGACTCTACGGACTCCGCAATTCCTATTACCGTTGGAAGCGGCGTCGCGCGGCGAAGAAGTTCCAGGTGTACATGCGCAAGCACGATCGCAACGTCTACTTCGACGAGTACGGCAACTACAAGCCGCCGGACGATAAGCGCGATGATGAGCGGGGCGGCTGGGTGAATTAACGGCGCGCAGATCCGGATGCGATTGATTTGAATCCTGTCATCCTGAGCGCTGTTTTGCGCGAAGGATCTCCCGGAATACTTCAAGTGAAAAAGGTATGTCCCGGCTCTTCGGCCCAGGATTTCTGCCAGAGCCCGGAGGGTGCATTTCAGGAGCGATACATCGCGGCAGATCCTTCGCCCAGCGACTGGGCTCAGGATGACACTGTTCAGCTTCGAATACTCGGTTTATCAAACTAGCTAGCGCACGCCCAGCTTCCTATCTGCCCGGATAAACGTACCGGTACTCGCTCACGCCATTCCCGGATTGGTACCGCGTATTGTACTCGAGCAGATACTCGAGCGAATGCGCATCCACTGGATACTCCGAGCGTGGAGGACTGGGGTAAATTCCCATTCTGTGAAACGGCAGCGGATCGACGGTGAAGGCATCGGCTGCGTAGAAATCCATGTCCTTCACGAATCCGTTCGCGTAAAACAGGTAATCGCGCTTCCAGCCTGCCGGCAGCTTCGGCAGATTTGACGGATCAAAATCGAGGACTACCTCCTCCCCTGAACCGAACACCACGAACTTGTCGTCGGCAGCCTTGAGCAGCGGGAGCACGTCGCCATAGCGCGTGTAGGAGCCGATGTGGCGTGCGTAGGGGCCGGTTAAGCTCACGTTCTCGTAGGTGTAATTCAAGTCGCCGGGAAAGCGGCTCTCGTCAGCTCGCGGATACCCATGGAAGTGCAGCCGCGCAGCCGCGAGCGGAACTTCGGTGACCGTTATGCGCTGTTCCGGAGCGCTGTTGTCAATCAGCGCCTGATCCCAATAGATCTGCAGATTCGTCACAATACGAATTTTGTGCGTGCCTGGTTTGATCTTGCCGGTGAGGTCGACGGTAATCGTCCTTGGCAACCCTGCGGGAAAGCCCATGTCGTCGACCACGCGCTTCCAGCTTCCATCCGCTTCTTGCGCCTCGACGTATGGGGCGGTGACAGCGAGGTTCGCCTGATAGGCGGCGTACATCGAGTTGGCAGTGAAGTACTCGGTAAAGCCATCGAGCAGCAGATGAAGCGGCCGCGCCGCGTCCCACTTGCCAAGATCGAGCACCAGCGAATGCGGCTCGGCGAATCCTGCGAAGTGCAGGAGTTTGAATCCCGTCACGTAACCATGATCGCGCGTGAGCAACGCTGGGAGCACGTCATGGCCTGCATCATCCCACGCGCCTGCCGGCGGATGGGAATGCTGCGCAGTGATGATCTTGAACTCGGGGAATGGCGGATTGGCAACGAAGCGTTCGTTGGGATAGATATCGGCACTCGCCGGATGATCGATGGCCACGAGCCGCGCTTGATCGAGATAGTTTACTTCTTCCATGGGCTCGGCGAACGTAAAGCTCAAGCGGCCATTGTGCGTTTGCACGCGCGAGCCATCGATCTTGATGTACTCGTCCGGATCGGGAAGATCGCGCTCGTTTGGACCAACCCAGTGCCCGATCACAGCGGCGCCGATCACATCGGTGATGAACTCATACCGGCTGCCGTTCCAGGCGAACAGCACGGGGCACGAACTGCCGCGGCGATCGATCTCGAGCACCTCGTGCCGTTCGTTTGCAGCAAGCTCGATCTCATCCTGGTACACGCCCATAGGCCACAGCAGACGAACTACGTCAGCATGCGTTTCCTGACCAAGTCCGGCAATGACCTCAGCCGGACCTTGCGCGAGATAGCCGCTGCTGCCCGCTATCTCCCACTTCTGCTGCGACTCGCCGGCGAAGACCTGCACCTTGGTGCCGAATGCGCTTCGGTTGTCATTGAGTCCTTTGAGCGCTAGACGCAGTGAGTGATTCTTGTTGCCGCCGTCGTTACGCAACGCGATCAGTGAGCCATCGGATTGAGTTACGAGTAGGTCAGTATCGCCGTCGTCATCGATGTCGGCGGCAACCAGCGCGCGTGGCTCTTGCAGCTTGATCTTGTCGAGGCCTACGGTCGTGGTGACATCCTCAAAGCCTCCGGGTCCGATGTTGCGCAGCAAGCGGATCTCGAATCCGCGATCGCTCTCGCCGACAACCGCCAGATCAATCCATCCATCGTTGTCGTAATCGAGAGCTGCAAGTCCCCATGCGCGCTTGAGGTTCAAATTGGGAAGCTGTACCGGCTCGAAGGATCTTCCGCTCACGTTGCGCCAAAGCGTTAGCCCAGGCGCTGTGGCGTGCGTGAAGGCGAAGTCCATCCAGCCGTCTTTGTTAAAGTCGAGCGCTACCACGCCCAAACTGGACGAGGGCATAGCCGGCGTCCATGGACGGACCATCTTGAAAGCACCCTCACGCGGATTGATATGCACGCTCGGCGGTGCCTTCGCCGAAGTCAGTACCAGATCAACCGCGCGATCGTTATTCACGTCGCTGGCCAGCATGACTCCCGCACCGTCTCCCTGAAGCTGCGTTTGCGCGGTAACGTCAGTGAAGGTGTTGTCCCCGTTGTTGCGCAGCAGGAGGTTCCCACCCTCGGAGCGAGTTATGTATAAGTCGAGATCGCCGTCGTGGTCGTAGTCCACAAACGTAGCGCTCAGCGGATGTCCGCCGGCTTCGACGTGAGTTGCCTTGGTCTGATCGCTGAACTTTCCTCCACCTTCATTGTGAAAGAGCAGGACACGATCGCTCGTAGTGATTGCGACGTCAGGTTTGGCGTCGTTATCGTAGTCGCCCACAGCACAGCCGGTTGCATTGGTGACATCCTGCAGCCCTGATCCCCTGGTTGCATTCTCAAACGGCTTTTTGCCGCGATTTAAATACAAAGCGATGTGCCCTGCGATGTTGGGAACCAGCACGTCGGGCAGCCCATCGCCATCCAGGTCGAAGACGCAAATTCCCGGACCCGACGCTTCCGCATTTGGCGACTTGCCCTGCGCAGGAACGATAGGCAATCCCGATTCGGGACCTAGCAACGTAAACTTCACGGGAATTGCCGGCGGCACGGCTGGCTCACCCGGAATCACGCGCGCCAGTGACAGTGGGCCTTGTTCGCCATAGATCTGGCTGATGGGAGAGCCCAGCTTCTCGTGTGTGAGCTTTTGGAAGCGCTCGAAGTGGGGCTTGGCTTCGCCGGCTTTGCCTTGCCTGCGCAAAGAACCGGCGAGCCCAAACTCCGCGGAGACATTCACCGGATCGAGCTCTACTGCGCGTCGAAATTCTTTTTCCGCTTCTGGGTACTTTTGGTGCTGCGAGTAAACGTCGCCCAGGAAATAGTGCGCATAGGTGTCGTCGGGAGCGAGTTCCGTGGCCTTACTGAAGTCGGCGATGGCCTGCTCGGCTTGTCCGTTATTGCGATGCAGCAGGCCCAGGTTGTACGGCACCGCCGGATTCTTTGGATCCAGTCGGGCAGCACGCTGCAGAACCTCTTCCGCCTGAGGAGCCCGCGCAAGGTTGAGCAAGGCGATCCCCAGATTGAGTTGTGCGATGGCGTTGTTCTTCTCGGCCGCAACGGCCTGCTCAAACTGCTTTAATGCCTGATCGAGTTTCTGTTGATTCAGATACGCGACGCCGAGGTTGTTGGCGCGCATGAGCTGTTGCCTGGCAGAGGGCTTCTGTGGCGTTTCGGCGAACCATCCAATCGACAGTAGGGCAATAGCACAGAGTGCAAGCGCAGGAAGAAAACGGCGCAAAAGAAGATCCCCGAGGTGGAGTGAGTACGCGAATGAGTATAGAAGAATCGGCTATGAGGAATCGGATGAAGTAAAAGGCGAGAGCAGCTTCATCCCTTCCGCTGTCATTCCTCGCGCCCGGTGTTGGCGCGGGGAACTGTTTTTTTTAAGAACATAGAAACAGCAGATTCCCCTCCCTTCGGTCGAGGGATGACCGTGTGTACGAGGAGGTGACAGTTTCGCTCCTGGTGACTTCTTCGTAGAGACGCAGCATGCGTCTTCTACTGTGCAGCCAGCACGGCACAAAACGTCGACGGGTAAGTTTTACTTCGCCCGATGACCCGATGGCCCGATTTCTACAACTCCCTCAATGCATCGCGCAACTTTTGCCGCAGAATTTTTCCTGAAGGATTCCTGGGAATGAGCGGTACGAAGCGAACTTCACGCGGCTGCTTGTAACGCGTGAGGCGTTCGCCCACGAAGCCGCAGAGTTCGTCGGCGATCTTGTTGTCGCCGCGGTTGCCGTCGCGCAGAACGACAAATGCGCACGGCACTTCGCCGGCTACCAAATCCTGGCGTCCCACAATGCCGCAATCGCGCACCATGGGATGCTCCAGCAGCACGGACTCCACCTCCGCCGGAGCGATCGCGAAGCCCTTGTACTTGATCATCTCCTTCACACGATCGACGATGCGATAGAAGCCGTCGGTATCGACCGTCGCTATATCGCCCGACCAGTACCAGCCATCGCGAAGAACTGCGCTCGTCGCTTCGGGCGCGTTCCAGTAACCCATCATGAACTGCGGGCCGCGCATCACCAGCTCGCCGTGAAATGATTCGTGACTTATGTGCAGCCTGCATTCCGTTTGCGCTACAGAGTCGCCGATCGAGTCTGGGCGATATAGATCCTGCTCGATGTAGCCAATATGCGTAACCGGCGAGGCCTCCGTCATGCCATATCCCTGGCGCAGACGGATGCCCGTCAGCCGCGTGAACTTCCACGATAGATCAGGCGCGAGCGGCGCTGCTCCTGACTTCGCATAGCGCACGCGATGCTCTTGCGGAAAAGTGCCCTGTTCAGCAGCGTGATAGAGCGTGTTGATGATCGGGGGAACGAGCGGCAGAAAGGTTGCGTGCTCGTCGCGCATGAGCTTCAGGAACTTTGCTTCCTCGAAGCGGGGCATCAGTACGAGCGTGCCTCCGACTGCCAGCAGAGAGTTCAGAACGACGTTGAGTCCATAAATGTGATAGAGCGGCAGGCAGTTCAGCGCGATGTCGTCTTTCGTATATGTGGCTTCCTCTCCCGGCGCAAGCAACTGGAAGACATTAGTCACCAGGTTGGTGTGGGAGAGCATCACGCCTTTGGGAAAGCCTGTGGTACCGCTCGAGAACGGAAGCGCAGCGATCGTGGTGCTCGGATCGCCAGTGGGTTTTACAACTTTGCTGGTCGTGGGCCGTAAGAGTGATCCAAAATCTTCGGCTCCAGCTGTGCCACCGCGAACGGTGAATATCTGCCTCAAGCTCGCAATACCACGCAGATTGATCTCTTTGATGTGAGCTCCGTCGGTGATTAGCGCAACAGCACCGGAGTTTTCGAGTTGATGAGTCACCTCGCGTTCGCGAAAACTTGGATTCAGGAGCGTCGGGATACAGCCAGCGAGCGTGGCCGCGTGATACGCAACGCAAAACTCCCACGAGTTGAAGAGGAAGATGGCGATCACCTCTCCCGGCTTGAAACGCGTGCTTAGTTGCGCGGCTAGCCGTTCCACCAGGTGGCCATACTCTGCGTAAGTCAGCAACCTTGGCGGAGTGGTGGAGTAATCCACGATGGCCGTCTTCTCCCCGAAGTTCCGGCACGCTTCGAGGACGAGATCGTGCACAAATAGGCCCCAAGGCTCGCGATAGAGCTGCGTCCGCCGGGTAGGCTTGGGTTCGAAGGCCATCGACCCGGCATTCTAGCCCGAAGGCGCGGATTTGTTCGAGGAATAAACAAACTGGAGATGTCAGTTGCTGCCGTTACGCCAGGCCGTCTTCACGTTCGTGCGCCGTGGGTAGGCATCTGCCGGTAGAAGAAGTCCACCAGGTGTTGCAGCAGAGTTTGCCCGTTGACCTGCAGGTTAAGCGGTAGGCCGTGTCCCATGCCTTCGATTAGGAAGGTTTCGTGAGGCAGGCCAATCTGGCGCGCCCGTGCGTCGATCTGCTCGGCCGCGCTCACCGTAATCGTCTCATCCTCCTTGCCGTGGATGATCAGGAGCGGCGGCCCACCCTTTTTCAGCCAACTTACCCTGGCGCCCATTGTCCCCCACATGTCGGCCACAGCACGGAAACGCGGACTCTTGATCTCGGGATTGTAGGCGAGCAGCATCGAAGTTACGGCTCCGGCCGACGAACCCCCTATGAATAACTTGCCCGGGTCAATGTCGTACTTCCCGGCATTTGACAGGATCCATTGGGCAGCGCGATGGGCGTCTTCCACGGCGGCGAGCACTGTGCGCGCGTATTGGTCCTGCATCGTGCCTGGTGGATCGTCGGGCACAAGCCGGTAATTGATTGAAAAACAAGCATATCCGCGCGCCGCGAGCTCACGGCAGAGATTGGTCATCTCGTTTTTGTCGCCAAACAGGAATCCGCCCCCGTGGATGGCGATCATGGCCGGACGCTTCCAGGCAGTTTCGCCACTCTCCGGCAGGTACATGTCCAGGAACAAAGGTCGTTTGGCCGGACTCGGCTGGCGGACTTCGGCGGTCGCGAACTGGACGTTGCGAACAACGTTCACCCTGAATTGCGGGTCCTTGAAGAGGGTAGCTGCATGGGCTGGCAGAACTGCCAGTCCCAGGACCCAGCAAAACACCTTAATTTTTTTGGTTACAAACATGATCTCCACAATTATTATTCAACGCATCCTCCCTTTCGGCTACTCACAACATCTGAAGTAACGGGATCGCAATGTTCGGTTCATTCGGTATCAGTGCCTCTAAGGTGGATGAAGTAAGTCCTTCCCTAAGATTCATTTATCTGCTTGAGATTTTCACTGCTTGGGCTCTGATAGAAGCTACGATTTGGCATTCGGGAAAGCCGCAATCCCGGCTCTTCTGGATTTCATTTTTGTTTATTGTCACAAGCACTATTGTCCATCGTCCTAAGCTCAATGAGATTGGCTTGAGCCTGCGCGGACTACGTTCCTCACTCTGGGTGATCCCCTGCGCGATCGCAGTATCGAGTGCGGCAGTGCTGCTGGCGTGGGCTGCAGGAACTCTGCATCCGTTATTCGGCGCTATCGCCCAAGCAAGGCACTCCACTGGTTACGCGATCTGGGCTGTGCTGCAACAGTTCATTTTGCAATCGTATTTCTTCCTGCGTTTCGAGAAGCTGGTTTCTACTCGCAGCGCGATTCTGCTCAGCGCAGGACTCTTCTGCCTCGCGCACATTCCCAATCCGGTACTGCTGGTGACCTGCTTGATTGCGGGCTGCCTTGCCTGCGAGATCTTCCGACGTAATCGCAACATTTACGCGCTCGGCGTAGCCCATGCGATTTTGGGACTTACCATCGCAATCACCGTCCCAGACGATATTCAGCGCCATATGCGTGTGGGCATTGGGTACTACCACTATCACAAGGGCTGAAAAGCCGTTTCGAGTTTCAAGTTTCAAGTTTCGCCAAGCCAGTCCGAGACTGCTCCTGCCAAGGCGACCCCTGTGGCGGTCCGGCTTTTGCCGAAACTTAAGACTCGAAACCTGAAACGCTTTTGCCTTCCTGTGTTGAAATAGCTTCGTGGACACCACCCGCATCATCTTCCACCTCGACATGGACGCCTTCTTTGTTTCCGTGGAAGAACTGCTTGATCCCTCGCTCAAGGGCAAGCCAGTAATCGTAGGCGGAGCCAAGGATCAACGCGGAGTAGTCGCGGCTGCGTCCTATGCTGCGCGGAAATTTGGCGTGCACTCTGCAATGCCGCTGCGAACGGCGGCCAAGTTGTGTCCAGACGGCATTTACCTCGATGGCCACATGGAGCTCTATCGCGAGTACTCGGGCAAGGTCCACGACATTCTCTGCCGCTTTTCGCCAAAAGTGGAAATGGCTTCCGTGGATGAGGCCTACCTCGACATGACTGGCACTGCGCGCCTGCTTGGACCACCGCTCAAGGCCGCCCACGAACTGCACGATGCGATGGGCCGCGAACTGAACCTGAATTGCTCCATCGGAATCGGCAGTGCTCGCGTTGTAGCGAAGATTGCTTCCGATCTAGCCAAGCCGAATGGAGTCTTGTTCGTACAGCCCGGCCACGAAGTCCAAATGTTCGCGGGCCTTCCAGTGCGCAAGATGCCGGGCATCGGCAAAGTCACCGAGGCTCGCCTGCACGAGCTTGGGATTCGAACTTTCGCGGACCTCCACGCGCGCCAGGATCTCGAGCACGAGTTCGGCGCGTATGGCTCGGCGATGGCAGGCAAAGCTCGCGGAGAAGACGCCGGCGGCTGGTTCGACGAGGAGATCGGTGAGAGCGCGCCGAAGTCCATCAGCCACGAACACACCTTCGGAGAAGATACCGCCGATATTCAGGTGCTTGAGACCACTCTCGCGCGACTCACTGAGATGGTCGCGCGGCGGCTGCGGGAGCAGAAATTCGAAGCGCGCACCTTACAACTCAAGCTCCGCTACTCCGACTTTCACACCATCACACGCGCCCATTCTCTGCCTGAGCCGACCAGCAGCGATCATGCGATCCTCTCCAATATTCGCAGCCTCTTTCACGACAATTGGAAAAAAGGCGCAAGAGTGCGATTACTGGGTGTTCACGTATCCGGATTCGACTCACCGGGATCGACGGTCTCATTCGATTTCGATGGCGCCGAACGCTGGAAGCAAGCACTCTCAGCCGCCGACCGCCTGCGCGATAAGTACGGCGAATCCGCCGTGCACATCGGCAGCGCTCTCAAAGCCAACATCCGCGAACGAACTCACGAGAATCCCGCGGGAATTAGGGGAAAGCAGAAGGAGTAGAAGAACCCCATTTCACCACAGAGGCACAGAGGACACGGAGAAGGATTGGGCGATCGGTCATCGGTGAAGTAAAGTTTGCATACATTGTCATCACTCCCAAGCTGTCATCCTGAGCCCAAGACCGTCCAAATTCGCCGGCGTGTTTCTTGGTTTCCTCAGGTTTTGAAGGGGCACGGCTTCAGCGAAGCGTAGCCGTGCCGTTAAAGTCGGCCTGAAATCCGGCTTCAGCCGCGGAGGTACTCTTTCCAAATTTGGACAAGTTTGATCCTGAGCCCCTCTCTTGGGCGAAGGACCTCCCGGAATGTTCGAACACATTTGCATTCGTGCGGCATTTTGGCCAAAAATTTGCGGCGTGGTGAAAGAGCCGTTCCGGCGGCAAGTGACTCCGATATATCGCGGGGGATCCTTCGCCAAACCCGGCTCAGGATGACAGTGTGGGGTAGCCTCGAAGATGACGGTGGTTGGCTTTTGCTTCACCCTATCTCTCCGTCTCTCCGGTCTCTCCGTCTCTCCGTCTCTCCGTCTCTCCGGTCTCTCCGTGTCTCCGTGTCTCCGTGCCTCCGTGCCTCCGTGGTGAAATCGCTTTCTGCGACAATTGAAGTAATCCCATGATTCAGTTCGTCGATGCCGGAAAGCGTTTCGGCCACAAGCTCCTGTTTGAGGATCTCGATTGGCTCATCACGCCCAACGACCGCGTGGGCGTTGTGGGAGCGAATGGGACGGGCAAATCCACTCTGTTGAAGGTGCTTGCGGGAATTGAGTCGCTTGATAAGGGCAGCATCGTTCGCACCAAGGGAATCAGTGCCGGCTACCTGCCACAGGATGGCCTCTCCCTCAGTGGACGAACTGTCTTCGCTGAATGCATGTCGGTATTCGACGAAATCCGGGCGATGGAACAGGAACTCGAACAACTCACTACACGCATGTCTGAAGTGGATCACGAAAGCGCTGAGTACCACCAAGTGGCCGATCGCTTTCACACGCTCGAATCTCAATTTCGGACGCATGATGGATATGCCCTTGAGGCTCAGGTCGGCGCTGTGCTAACCGGTCTCGGCTTCGGCAGAGAAGACTGGCAACGCGCGACCGAGGAGTTCTCCGGTGGATGGCAGATGCGGATCGCGCTAGGCAAGCTTCTGCTACAGAAGCCCAATCTGTTGCTGCTCGATGAACCTACAAATCATCTCGACCTGGAGACGCGCAACTGGCTCGAGGATTACCTGGCCCAGTATCCCCACGCCTTCGTGCTCATCTCGCACGACCGCTACTTCCTCGACGTCACGGTGAAGAAGACGGTGGAGATATGGAACAAGCGAGTCCAGTTCTATAGCGGGAACTATGAGAAGTACCTGGCGCAGCGGGAGGAACGGAAGACGCAGCTCGAGTCTGCATATCGCAATCAGCGGGAGAAGATCGAGCAGCTCGAGGCCTTCATCAATCGCTTCCGGTATCAGGCGACCAAGGCAAAGCAAGTCCAGAGCCGCATTAAGGAACTCGAGCGCATGGAGCGCGTCGACATTCCGCCGGAAGAGAAGGCCATCCACTTTCATTTCCCCAACCCGAAACCCAGCGGACGCACAGTTGCCGAGTTCAAAGGCGTAGCCAAGAGCTATGGCACAAAAGAAGTCTTCCGCGATGTGAATTTCATAATCGAGCGCGGCGACCGCATCGCACTGGTCGGCGCAAACGGCGCGGGCAAATCAACCCTGA
>QIBC01000262.1 GCA_003225215.1 Acidobacteriota bacterium | reverse complement strand
GAGGCACAACTTGTCCGTTCACTATGCCGGTAGGAGCATCCGCTACCTGCAATGCAACCGGAAACGCTCCCGGAGTAGATGTCACAGGCCCTGAAAACAGCCCTGCTGCGCTCAGAGTAATGTTCGTTGGCAACGTGCTTTGCGTGCTGAAGCTAATCGGAGCGACGCCACCCACGAATGTCGCCATAAACCCGGCGCCATTGTTGTAGTTCGTTCCCACCACCGCCACTGGAAGCGCGATGGTCGTGATCGTGAGCGAGGCTGCCGGCGTCGTGGTGCCGGTGTTTGCGCCGCCGGCAATCGCGACGGTTTTCACAGGCTTATCAGGTAGAGAGTTCGTGCTGATCCCGAACACTCGCATGGTTACGCGGCCAGCTTCGCCCGGTCCCAGGGAGACCGTCGCATCTGGCTGTACACCCGGCTGATCGCTGCCGTTGTCTGGCGTGCCAACATTTGTGGAGAAGGCAGGATTTGGGATGCTGGCTATCGGCTGGTTCTGTAACTCCACTTTCAGATCGCAAGCGCTCGCGACTGGAGTCGGGTATGTCTTGCGCGCGATCAGTTGACACTTATGCGTATCGCATAGCGATCCGATAGCTTTAGCGAATTGTTTGGCCGTGTAGCTCGAACTCGTGTTGCCCTTGTTGGAGAGCTTGAAAGTGAAATCTGTGATACCTCCACCGTCGGCAGGATTGGTGATGTCGGGATTGGTGATGTCGGGGTTCGTAATGTCCGGATTGGTGATGTCAGGATTCGTGATATCCGGATTCGTAATGTCGGGATTCGTGACCTGAACGTTGACGATGTCCGGATTAGTAATGTCCGGATTGGTGATGTCGGGGTTCGTAATGTCCGGATTCGTGATGTCGGGATTCGTAATATCCGGATTGGTGATATCCGGATTCGTCACCGTCGGGTTGTAGACCTCGGTGTTGGTGATGTCCGGGTTGGTGATGTCGGGATTCGTGATGTCCGGATTGGTAATGTCCGGATTGGTGATATCCGGGTTTGTGATGTCAGGATTCGTGGCATCCGGATTGATCGCGGTTGTGCTTTGCAGCCCGCCATTCAGCGGAGTGCCGCCGATTCCAGTGATCTGGGCGACGTTAATGCTTACGCTGGGAAATTTCAGCGAAGAGGTTACGAAAACAGTTCGCGAAACAGTTGTCCGCGGCAAGGCGATCACGTCCACGAAATTCGTACAACTGAATTGAGTGAACGATCCCGTTGTGCCAGAACCATCCGTTTGACAAGGACTAGTTCCAGGCGGGTTCACCGGGATTACGGTGAAGCGATAAAACGTTTGCTGATTGGTGGTATTCCTGGCGAAGACAGAGAATGCACGTTGGAGCGGCGCGTTGTTCTTGGTCGGATCCGTCAGTGGCTTGGTGTTCTCTTTTATGCCGACCAGTAATCCCTGAGTGACTCGAGATGTATAAACGTTCTGATTGCGGGAACCAGCCTGCCCTGGAACGCAAGCCGGACGAGTCTGCGTAGGGTCATATCCGCTCGTACCTGGGCTCGAAAAACCGACAGGTGTATACAGTTTCCAATTCTGCGTGCACACCCCGTTGTTACAGACGACCGGAGGCGGGCGAACGTCGCGGTTGTCGGTCCAGGTAGTATGGAACACGGCGGCGTTCGAAGGCTGAGTATTAAACACCCAGGTATTGTTAGGACCGGGCAGCATGGTCAGCGCTGCCGTGTCGATATAGTCGCCAATGAACGGCTTGGTGCCTTGAGCGAACATCGGAAAGTTTGGCGGATTGAATTGCAATTGCTCAATTAGCTTCGAGCCGGGACGACTTCCATACTTGTATTGGGAAATCCGTGCCGTGGGAAACGCTAGATTCCCGCCCGACGTGAATTTTGCAGGATCAACCAGAGCTCCGCGGACGTCGATCGTATGGCGAATCTTCATGCCTGCGTCGGAGATTGTGGCGCCGAACACTTTTGCATAGTTCGGATTCACGCCGTCCAGGTCGCTTCCCGGTATGGGCATTCGCTGTTCTACCAAGTCGGATGTCTTGGTACAGACTGACCCGGTGGGGCACGTCAAAATTCCCTTGGTGTTGTCCTCGCGATTATCGAGGAACGCCAGCAGAATCTTGCCATACGCGAATGCCAGCGAAGGCATAAGCTGATGGCCGGGACTGTTCGCGGCTGTAGGATCTGCAATGTATGGCTTTGTCCACGTTTGGGATCCCCTGACCAAGGTTGTAATCATGATTCGCGATGAGCCTAGCGGGCCCATGTTGCGCTGCGAGAAAGCGAGCCAGACTCGTCCGGAGCCGTCAACCGTCGCCGCCGGCAAATCTGTCTCTCGGAACGTCGTGCCAGTCACATCTTCGTCGAAGGCAGTAAAGGCCGGGAAGGTGTACGCGGTCCCGTTGACGAACGAGCTTCCGCCATTCGTGGAATATGCGTACTGAATCGCATCCGGCTGATTGATCCTGTCTATCTGCCGCCAGAACACATACACAGTGCCCGTGCCTGGGTCGATGGTAGCTACCGTTCCCTGACTTAGCTTTATACTTTGCGCCAAAGATGTGGGATGGCTCCAGGTCACTCCGCAATTCGTGGAAGTAACTACTTTGATCTTGGAACTTGGATTAACACTCGAGCCGGTGAACTGCGTGTAGAAAACGTAGACGTAGCCCGTCTGGATCGTTTTGCCGTTTACATTGCAAGTTGCAGTTCTTCCAGGCCGTGGCACGTCGACCGCAATCCAGGGCTTGTCGAGAAATTGCCCGCTCGTTCCCGTGTCCACTATCGTCGCGTTCAAATACAGGAATGAATTTCCGGCTCCGTTCTTCTGTTGCTCGATGGCGCCGGCGCCATTCCCTTTGTTGTTCTGGTCCTGGAGCGTTGCCACGAATACGCCGCTGGGAGCGTTAGTGCCGCGATTGAAGACCAGACCACTGTAGTAAAAGAGCCCGTGAGTTCCCGCGCGGACGGTTGGATCGGTTGCGGTCGTAAACCCGTGCAGAGGCGAAGCGGTGCCCACAGCGCTGGTGTCCTGCGGAAAGCCCGGCATGAGGGTACTGCTCCAGCTTTGCCCGCCGTCGAGAGAGGTAAAGACGCTTACCCATGCGTCGCCTGTTTCTTTTCCCTGATCCGCTGGAAACGGGATGTCGACGGTGCGATAGTCGTTCGCTGCCGCCAGCAAGTGCAGCGGGTTCCGAGTTGAAACTGCCATCGAGGGTTCGTTCTGGCGCTGTAGATATGGATCGCCGCCAATAGGCTGCGTGCCCGACACCATATTGATGTTCTGTCCGGGCACCTGTGCGGGCGACGGGAGCGATGCGAGACACAGGAAGACCAGGAAGGCAGACAAACCCAGACAACGTCGATTCATGAAGGTTCCTTAGCGGGCAAGATTCACTAGGCCGAGAATGCTTACTGTTTGGGAGCCGGGGGGATGGCTCCGCGTGGTGCTCACTGGCCTGCAAGCCAGCAAAACTCAAATCCCAGAAAGTGGGGGTCCAAGCATTTTCAGTTGGAGTGCAAAAGGAGTCAACAACTTTCGGGACAGAAGGCTGTGAATTGGCGATGAAACAGAACGGTTGCGCCTCTTTCACGGTAACGTGGGATTGTTACTGCCTTACTCTCACCGGATCAGGTTCCACTTGGCCGCATCTGGGTCAGACGAAACGTCATCGTTCCCCAAAACGCACGAGCGCGCATTTGCACTGGGATACGGCGATCATCGTCCGAATACCACAGCCAAATCTTGCCTTTGCCTTTCTGCGGACCGCTGAGGGCTTCGCCGGAGACGCGAATCGTATTGAACGTTCCTGCCGGAGCCTTTACTGTCTCGCGCGCCTCGACGGTAACCTCGATGTCGGCGGTTTTGCCTCCATCACTACTAGGGAAGGTGAATTTTGCGCCTGGTTGTAGTGGCTGTGAGGCAACATAGTAGGGAGCTGCAAGGGTGTTCGACACGCAGGTTCCAATGTCATTCTCTTCGTGCTTCTGGTTCTTGGCACGGAGGTTCTGCTCGTCGACGACCGCCTTCTTGTGCGAATAGTCGTAGCGGATCTTGGTGTCGACCCGCCGAAAGCCCTCTTCCGTGTGTTTGACGAGTGCCAGCGCGCAGTTTGTCTGCGGGTTATAGAAGGTTTCAAGATGATCCTGGACGTGGTAGAGCAGCGCGACCGCTCCTGTGGAATCGGCATTGGCGACAATGTGATGTTCGCCGTTGACGTTGTCTAGGCGCAGTGTGGCAGTTCCCCCGGTGACCAAACGCCAATCAACGCTGTAACTGAACGTGAAGCCCTCAGGGAAGCGATACGTCGCAACTGGAGCACTCACTTTTGAGCCTGCGGTTACAGCGGTGGGGTTCTGAGTTGGGACGCTGGAGGCTGGAGTCGAGGTAGATGCCGGAGTAGACGGCCCGGTTTGAAATCCAGTGACGATGACCGCCACGAGCAATATTCGGACAATCGCGATGAGGTTGCGGAAATGCGCTGTGCCGTGTCTATCGATCAGTGTTTCCTCGGAACGTTGTACTAGGCTCCCGCGCTTCCCGCTCGAAGCATTTTCACCGTAATCGCCAGCATCATTAGAACCGCGCCAATTAAAGCATTGTACTCGCGATGCTTCAAATACAGCGCTCGCGAGAAGTTCGCAGTCAGGCTCTCGCTGGACCAGCGTGGCAGCAGCCGGGGCACTAGCTGGGCATAGAGTTCAAAACCGGGAAACCGCGCTCGCAGAAATGCCTCCTCGCTGCGAATCACTGGGACATA
>QIBC01000261.1 GCA_003225215.1 Acidobacteriota bacterium | reverse complement strand
GCGCAGCGCACTAGCGCTGAAGCTCCTGAACTTCGCACCATCAGGCGCGATTATCGCCGCTCCCAGTACATCGCTGCCAGAGCGAGTTGGAGGAAACCTGAATTGGGACTACCGCTATTGTTGGCTCCGCGATGCCTCCATGACCGTCACCGCGCTCTTTGGACTCGGATACCACGACGAAGCTGAGGCGTTCATCGATTGGCTGCTCTTCTCCACGAACCTGACTCAGCCGCGATTAATGGTGATGTACACGGTTTACGGAAAACCAACAAAGAAAGAGCGGGGTCTGAATTATTGGAGTGGATATCGCAATTCGCATCCAGTGCGAATCGGAAATGATGCGCGAAAGCAATTGCAGCTGGACGTTTATGGTGAGGTCATCGCGGCGGCGGCACAGCTTGACGAGTACAACAAATCGATCGACCGATCCAGCGCGCGGGTGCTTCGCGGCATTGGTAAGTATGTTCGCGAGCATTGGGCGATGCCGGACAAGGGCATTTGGGAGCCGCGGGTCGCGGACGCGCATCACACTCACTCCAAACTCATGTGCTGGGTTGCGATCAACAAGCTGTTGGAGCTCCACGACGCAGGTTTGTTGAAGAAAGTAGATCGCGAAATGTTGAAGCAGATCCGCGACCAAATTAAAGCCGCAATCAGAGAAAAAGCATGGAACGAGGAAAGGCAGAGCTACACAGCGATCTTTGGAGGCACTGAAGTCGATGCCAGTTTGCTGCTCCTGGCAAAATACGAGTTTGAGCCGGCAGATTCGGAGCGTATGCGTCTCACCTACAAACGCATCATGGACGAGATAAACGCCGGCTCTGGACTGCTTTTCCGTTACCGCGACAAGCTTAGTCCCGGAGAGGGCGCGTTCGGCATTTGCAGTTTCTGGCTGGCGGAGTACCTGGCATTAGGTGGCGGCTCACTCGCAGAAGCGGAGTCGGAATTTCGACAATTACTCCAGTACAGTAACGACCTCGGACTCTTTTCCGAGGAGGTCGATCCCACAACGGGAACCGCTCTCGGTAATTTTCCCCAGGGGTTCACTCATGTAGGTTTGATCAATGCTGCCCTTACCCTGGCCGAGCGACGCGTCAAGGAAGCGGATCAAGAGCAAGTAGCATGACGCTTCAAATCCACTGGAGCAACTGGTTGTTTTGGGGTCTCATCGCCAGCCTGGCGCTGGTAAGCGCTGAGAGTGTCGCGCAGGGCTTGGGATTGACCCGCCTTAATCTGCCCCTGATATTAGGCACCGCGATCACTCCGAATCGTGATCGAGCACGGGCGTTTGGGATCGCGCTTCACATCGTTATTGGCTGGTTATTCTCTCTTATTTACGTAGTAGCAATGCAATTCCTTGGCGGGCCCACTTGGTATCGCGGAGCTCTCATCGGAATAGCTCACGCTTTGTTCATCTGCCTGATAGGGTGGCAGGCGCTGCCTGGCATTCATCCTCGAATGGCCAGCGAAACTCATGGCCCAACCTCTACTCGCATGTTAGAGCCGCCTGGCTTCATGGGGCTGAACTATGGCATCAGCACGCCCGTTGCCGTGTTCGCAACCCATGCCGTCTTCGGCTCGATCCTTGGGCAGTTCTATCGCTAGGTAAGAATACTTAATCCGAAGCGGGTGGCTGCAGGTGTGCACATCCAATAACACCATATTATCTGCAGCAAATCGACGCTTTCTCCCAATTTGAAACGAGACTGCGTAGTACTAAGCAGGACTAAGTAGGGCAATTTTCGGGGTTTGGACTCTCGATGCTTTGTGAGAGGATGCTTCAGACATGACCGAATCTCGACCGAAAGTCCTAAGCATCGATGACAATCTGTCGCTCAACTCGATGCGCCAAATGGTGCTCTCCGTAAGCGGCTTTGATTGCGATCTGGCTAGTACGGCAGAACAAGCACTGGCCATGGTCCTTACCTGCTACTACGACGTCATTTTGCTGGATTATTACCTGCCCGGAACGACGGGTACCCAGGTCGCGAATACCATCAAGACCCTGCGCCCTGAGGTGCCGATCATCGTGGTCACTGGCGAAGAGCTGTTTGAACGCTGCGACGCCGTTCACAGTTACCTGATCAAAGGCGAAGGGCCGGAGGTTCTTCTGCAAAGACTGCGTGCCGTGGTGACTTCCAAGCGCACGAACGCTCGGGCCATGGAAGCAGCTGCAAGTTAAGGAAAGCGCCGATTAGTAACTAGAGAGGCAGGCTTAGCCGACTCCTCCCTATCGTCTATTTCCTTTTCCCTGGTGTCAGAACCAAGACATCTATCGCATTCTGCTCGATAGCCTGTCTAGAGTAGAGCAAAGGAAAATATTGCCCGGCTTCCCAAACTGGGAGGAGGTCAGAGTAATGTCGGCTGCCAGGCTCGCCGCTTTGACCCGGAGTATTGATTGCGAGGGCATCATCCCAGCTACTCAAGTCGAAGATCTCTCGATAACTTGCGCCCGACGCCTGCTGAAATCCTCTCGCTCCTGAGCCGGTTGCATTCACCGTATTCGCATCGCCCGGTCTTGCCACTGGGCCGAGATCGAAGAGCGCCTTGGTTCCCGGCAATTGATCCAGAGCATGACGGAAGGTCATGGTATGCAGCGAGCCCCATGACCACAAAGCTGGGTCCGGACCGGCCGTTTGCTCTAATTCGTGTCCGGCATCGGCAAGTGTCGAGAGCAACAGCCGCTGCTGCTCGTCTGCCGGCAACGACTTGAGACAGTCGATCGCCTCTTGCGTGTTCAAGTGAACTGTCTTCGGAGCTGATGGCCCTGCGATCTTTTCGAGCACGGTGTTGCGCATGTGGCTTTCCCAGACTTCGTAGAGCGCGGCGGCAACGGATGTGGGACGCATCAGACGATCCCAATCTTTCAGAATCTCCAGAAAGCGCCGCTCCGGACCGTCGCTGTGCCGCGGCAGCATGCGAATAAGCTGATCGGCCGGCAATGAATAAACGTCACGCTGCAGATCTTCGGCGTCCTCCATCCGAATCTTGTGTTCCTTCGCTGCAAAGCCGCCCAAGACTTGACGGATTCTTTCGACGCGGTACGTTGCCCATTCGAAACCAACTTTGTATTTAGAGTCTTCCGCAATGGTCCGATTGTTGGCGGTTGCAAACCATCCCTCTGGAGGATTGAATGTGCGGGGCAGTTGATCGAGCGGCAAAAACCCCGACCATTCATGGCTACCATCGCTTCCCATTGCGGGCAACAGGCCGCTCCAGCTGCGAATGGGAGTCAATCCAGCCGATTGTTCTCCGATATTTCCGTCGGTGTCGGCATACACCATATTTTCCGGAGGCAGCTTCCAGCGCTGCAGTGCGGCGAGAAACTCAGTCCAGTTTTGTGCGCGGTCGACCGCAAGTGACGCAAGATAGCCTGCTGTCCCTGCTTCGCTGCCAACCCAACGTAGCGCTAACGCGTGATGGTGAGTCGCGTCCTCCCACACCACGGGACCGTGATGAGTGAATTTGAGAACTACAGTCTGCGGAGATCCGTCTTTCACTGCGATTACAGTCTGCTCGGTGCGCATCGATTCCCACTTGCCGGCGCGCTTGTACTGGAGCGAATTCGCCGGATTGAGTTCTTCGATATAGAGATCTTGCTGATCGACGGGAAAGATCGTTAGTCCCCAGGCGATGCGTTGGTTGTGTCCAATCGCGACGCCAGGCAGAGCGGGTTCACCGGCGCCAATCACGTCCCAGCCTGGCGCACTCAAATGCACGATGTAGCGCAATGATGGAAGAGCGATCACGCGATGCGGATCGTTGGCCAATATTGGCTTGCCGGTAGCAGTGAGTTTGCCGGAGATTGTCCAATTGTTGCTTCCTACGGGGGCATTGCCGGATGCAAGCTCGATCCGAGTGTCGCCACCCACGAGCCCATCAAGCAAGCTCGGGAAAAGATTGGAATAATCCACTCCTTCGGGGGCATCGAGCTTGATCGGCGGATCGAGATCGAGAATTTGTTGCGTTTTTTCCGCTCCCAACTTCGTCAGAAGCTCCGCATTTTTCAATTCAGAACGTGCGTTTCCCGTCATCGAGTAGGCCGCCATGCGCGAAAGACAGTCCTCTGGCTTCCATGGCTCTGGTTTGAAGCCGGCAAGCTGAAAGCTAATCGGCAATCCAGTGGCGCCGGGTGAGTTCAAATAACCGATGTATGCATTGATGCCATCGGTAAATGCCTGCAAGATTGGCAGAGTGTCCGGGGCATAGCTCTTGTACTCCCGCTGCATATCGCCGCGATACTTGAGCAGGCGCGCATAACGATCGCGTTCGACCGCGGATTTCCCCAGAATCTCCGCCAGCCTCCCCTGGCCGGCACGCTTCCACAATTCCATCTGGAAAAGACGATCTTGCGCTGCAACAAACCCTTGCGCAAAGAACAGGTCATGCTGGTTTCCAGCGTAGATATGCGCGACGCCCCAGTTGTCGCGCATGACCTTCACTGGGCTCTGAAGTCCGTCGATCTTGACTTCGCCAGCGATCGGAGGATTAGCTTTTTGGGCGCGCTCAGTAAGGTCCGATTGAGCAAAAAAGAATTGAGAGAAGAGAACGGCAGCCAGCAACCCGCGCACGGATTTCATCGCAACGATTATAGGTGCCGGAAATGAGCGACGCTTCAAGCGCAACGAGGGAAAGCGATCAGATGATGCGGATCGTCGGGCAGGTCTCAAGCTCGTTGATCGACCGAGTGCTTGAGTGACGCTCCTGGATATGGCGCTGAAATGCCACGCTCCACAGGTGATGAGCGTCCGCCGAATCCAAGTCCTTCGACGAGGCATTCACAACAAGGAATTCATCGCAAAGCGAGCACTGACGTGTAACTCCGCCAATCTGTCCGAAGAATGTGATGTGATTTGCCACGAGCTGAGTATGTATCGGCGTCCACAGAAGCGCAATTTACCCTAGTAACGGAGCGAGAGTACCTTTGGAATAGTGACGGAGCACGCGCTACGAAGCCCCTCAATGCCAATTGCACAAAGCCAAACGCCTGAGGACATCCAGTCCTCAGGCGTTCGCGTACTCAAATTGCCGGGCTAGCGTTGCGACATGTCCGCTTGCGCTGCGGGTGTAGTCCTCAGGGGACTCAACGCCCCATCGCCCATCAGATCGGGATTGAGGTCATTCT
>QIBC01000072.1 GCA_003225215.1 Acidobacteriota bacterium | reverse complement strand
CCCGTAAGGGTGATGAAGGGCACTGGAAGACCAACAGTTTGATAGGTTTGAAGTGTAAGACCAGTAATGGTTTAAGCTTACAAATACTAATCGCCCGTTCGGCTTGACCATAAAATTTATTCAGTGCATTGCGGCAGTCAAGCGCCGCAAGTATTAAGTTGTCAGTCTTCAGTTTTCAGAAAAACAGCTAACGCTGAGATTGACCGAGCTTCGAGGCTAGCCTCGAAGCTCACCCAAATCGATTCAGTTGTGAGAGATCTCGCGCCTGTCGCTGAGTAAGCGACAGCCTGCTGGTGGGATGGATCAGCAGTTGCGAAACGAAGTCGGTGATCATACCGCGGGGGTCACACCCGTTCCCATCCCGAACACGGAAGTTAAGCCCCGCCGGGCCGATTGTACTGCACGGGAAACTGTGTGGGAGAGTAGGTCATCGCCGGCATTAATAAAGGCCAACTGTGCATAGCAGTTGGCCTTTTCCGTTTATGGGAAAAAACGACGGCAAAAACGCGGATTCGAGGTTGCTATGATGCGAGTGCACGACTCTCGACGAATGCTGCTTACCATGAACCGAGATTCAACCGATCGAATGCGACCGCGATCCCGTTTAGCTCACCCAGCTGTGCCGGCAGTACTCTCAGAACCCGACCTTCGCAGGAAACCTGGAGATCGCTTGCGATTCCCGAAACTGTGAACCTCAAGTGCAGAACGGCTCCTACTTCCGGGCTCAGTTGCGTGTACAAGAAAGCGCCGCCGGCGCTTATATCGCGCAGGTGTGCAGGTTTGTGATTGAACGTTGGCGATACGTAAGACACTTCGGCCTGAATGGGCAATTGAACCCGCGTGTACCGTCTTGCATCCACTTCGCGGACGTTCATCTGCGCGGGTCGAGTAGCGTCGAAGAGAACCATGTGATGGACAAAGAAAGCCGCGAAACAGCCTCGATCATGAAAAGACGATTATCGGTCTACGTATGATAGCTAACTTACTAGATATCATAAATCACTAATTGGGATGCATCTCCCAGCAACAATCCCTAATCAGTGCTAGGGGAAGGTCTCACAATGAGCCACGAGGAGCGTTCCAGCCGAGGTCGACTCAGAGCAGCGGCAAAGAGACTCTTTGCTGAACGAGGCTACGAAGCCACCGCCATCTCGGACATTACGCGGGCGGCCAAGACCAGCCACTCCCAATTTCTGAAGTACTACTCCAGCAAGGAGGAACTCCGTACAGAGATTGTCGAGGGAAAGTGGGCGGAGCTGAGCAGATCGGTAATCCTAGCCATCTGCAGCGTTCCGTCTCCGACGGAGAAGCTCAAACTGGCGCTGAACATGTTGATCAGTCTGCTGGAAAACGACACGGAATTCCGGGCGATTCTGCTGCTGGAACAAACCGCCGTCCGCGAGCGCGGTGGCGTAATTGCGGGAGATGAGTTTGGTGAACTCGTCGCTCTCCTCGACGACATTTTTAGGGAGATGAAAGATTCGGGCGAGCTGCAGGCCAAAGTAGATGTGCAGGCGCTTCGCTCAGCGCTGATCGGCTCGATTGAAGGCATGATGCGCGATCAGCTCATTGCGGGCTCCAAATTTCCCGCCAACTATTCAGTCGAACAGGTGCGCTCAACCCTGGAGATTCTTATCGCCTCGGTTTGCGATGTCCAGAGGCCATCGATGGGGCCGGAACGGCGTGCGGGCGACCGTATCGGTGTAGTGCCAACCGAAGACGATTGGATTCGTTATTACCTCAAATTGGCGGACAGAGCTCTCATTCCGAGCGATCTTTCTTAAGCCACGGGCAAAGAACTGTCATCGCCTAACGCTTGCATTCTTTGTTCGAGCTCAGCGAAGCCAGCTAGACACCCGCGGGCTAATTCCTTTATGCTCGCGCGTCATGAACCGACGAGAATTTGTTACTACTGCCGCAATGGCCGCCGCCAGCACCGCTCTTCCACGCACCGCCGAAAGCCAGGATTCCGACCTTCAGCCGATCATTGCACAGATCCAGAAGCAGCACGACCAAAACGTCCAGCGCCTGCAGACCTGGATCCGCCAGCCTTCGATCGCCGCTGAGAATCGAGGCATGCAGGAAGGCTGCCGGCTGATGATGGAGATGCTGCGCGACGTGAGTTTTGATCAGGTCACGCAGGTCCCGACCGATGGACAGCCCGGTGTCTTCGCCACAATGGACAATGGCGCCGCGAAGACGATCGGTCTCTATTTCATGTACGACGTGAAGCAAGTCGACCCTTCGGAGTGGTCATCCCCTCCATTTGAAGCAGCTTTGGTAGACAAATCCGGATTCGGGAAAGTTGTTGTAGGACGCGGTGCGGTAAACCAGAAGGGGCCGGAGGCGACGTTCCTGGCAGCGCTGCATGCAATCAAGGCCGCCGGACGCAAGCCTCCGGTGAACTTCGTTTTCGTAGCCGAAGGCGAGGAAGAGATCGGCTCACCGCATTTTCCGCAGATTGTGCGTCGCCCTGACATTCTCGCAGCTCTAAAAAAGTGTACCGGACTTTTTATGCCGTCAGCATCGCAGAATGCCGATGGCGACGTGACCATCGATCTTGGTTCAAAAGGCGTCATGGAATTGGAACTCGTGTCTAGCGGAGAGCGTTGGGGCCGGGGTCCAAAACAGGACGTACACTCCAGTCTGAAGGCGATGACCGACAGTCCAGCATGGCACTTGGTGGAGGCACTCACTACGCTTGTAACACCTGACGGCAATACGCCGGCTATCGCAAACTACATGGACAGAGTGCGGCCGCTCTCCGCGACAGAGAAGCAAATGATAGCGGAAGCGGCGCGCCGGGAGGACGAGGCCACACGCAAACGCACGCTCGGGATCAATCACTGGATCAACGACGTCCCTTATCAGCAGGCCCTTGAGATGCTAGCCTCACGTCCGACGGTAAACATCGAAGGACTCGTCGGCGGCTACACCGGTCCCGGCGGGAAGACCATCCTGCCTCACAAGGCTGTCGCAAAGCTCGACTGCCGCCTGGTGCCGGACATGACCGCAGCCGAGTCATTGCAATTGCTCAAGACGCATTTGGCCAAGCACGGTTACGGCGATATTGAAGTCAACATGACCGGCGGATACGATCCCACAAGCACTCCTGCCGATTCGGGAATCATCCGCGCAGCGCAGGCTGTCTATAAGCGATCGGGAATTGATCCCATCATGTTTCCGCGCCTCGCTGGTTCATGGCCAGGATTCGTATTCACCGGCGATCCGTTGCGATTGCCGGCCGGACATTTTGGTCTCGGACACGGCAGCGGAGCCCACGCTCCAAATGAATACTACGTGATTGAATCGAGCAATCCGAAGGTGCAGGGAATGGATGGGGCAATCCGCTCGCACGTGGAGTATCTCTCCGAGCTGGCAAAAACCTAAGGCCTCAACCACAGAGGCCACGGAGGCGCACAGAGGAAGACACTTACGGTGCTGAGTGGAACTGCTCAGATTTCGAGCCACCCAGAAGCCGAGAAGAAAACTCCAAAAGTAGTTTCCTCTGTGCTCTCTGTGTCCTCTGTGGTTCTTGCATCGCGTCTATTCCAACGCAATGGCCTTGAGAAATTTGTAGTAGAACGCAACCCCGTCATCGAACGATTTTACGGGTAGCCGTTCGTCTTTTCCGTGTGCGCGAATATCGTTCACATCCAGCGCGAGCCCTGAGATCCCGAATGTCGGCATCCCGGCTGGAGAAGTATAGACGCCATCGGACGCACCGGTCGCCATCGATGGCACAACCGGAGTTCCCGGCCACATCTCCCGAGTCACGCGTTGCAGCGGATTCATCACCTCTGGCAACAGCGGTGGAGGTGGAAACGACTTTCTTGGAGAACTTTCAGCCTGAACTTCTCCATCGCTTCCCACGCTGCTGACTGCAACTTTGGGATCATCGAAGATTCTGATCAGTGTTTGTCGTGTCTCTTCAATCGAATGCCCAGGCAGAATGCGACAGTTCACGTTCGCGCGAGCGGTCTGTGGCAACGCGTTGTTGGCGTGCCCGCCATCGATACGCGTAGCCACGCAAGTTGTATGCATCAGGGAATTGTTCAGCGGATCTTCCGACAATCGCGCGATGGCCTGCTCATCCGGAGGCGCTGACAAGATGCCCTTCATGTCTGCGGCTTTCTGTCCCGTTTCAGTCTTCGACATCTGACCAAAATATGCACGAGTTACGTCGTTCAGCTCGAAGGGAAAATGGAATCTCTCCAGTTTCAAGAGTGCATCGGCTATGTGATAGATGGCGTTGTCCGGTACCGGCAACGAGCTGTGCCCGCCAGGATTGGTCGCTTTGAGTTGGTAGTCGGAGTACAGCTTCTCCGTCGCGTCCATCTCCATCATCACTGCCTTGCCGTCTTCAAGCTGGATACCTCCTCCATCTGGATTCAGCACGAACTCGGCGTCGACAAGATCGCGGTGGTTGTTGACTAACCATTGCACGCCGTTAGACTTTCCGCCTTCTTCATCGGCGGTGAGAGCTAGAATGATGTCTCGCTCGGGCTTGTAATTCTCCTTTTTGAGTCGGATCATCGTGGTCACCAGCACGGCATCTGCACCCTTCATGTCCTGCGTGCCGCGTCCGTAGAAGTAGCCGTCTTGCTCAACGAACTGAAACGGATCCGTGGTCCAATCGCTGCGCTTGGCTTCGACTACGTCGAGATGCCCGATTAACAACACGGGCTTTTTTCTGCCCGTTCCGTGCAAACGCGCGACAAGGTTTTTCTTGCGATCGTTCGGGCCAATTATCTGAATGTCGGTTGGCCGGAATCCAGCGTCCACGAGGCGTTGGGCCATCGCTTCAGACGCGTTGGTTACGTTTCCAACTGAATCAGTCGTGTTGATCTCAATCAATTGCTTGAATATGTCGTGAGACAGCTGTCGCGTGGCATCGTCGATCTGGGCAGAGCATAACCGGGAAACGCACATAAATAGGATAAGAGCAACTGAAGCCATGAAGCCGATAGATTTCAATGATTTCTCCTGAAGCAAAGTGTCGAACAGAGAGTGTAAATGCAGTGAACGTTCTGCCGGTTTTCATTCGTGAGCAGCCACCGAAGCGCGATAACCGCAGGTGCCTTCACAAAAGTAGGCGAGCGTTTCCGATCCGATACTCCCTTGAACAGGTGGTGACAAACCCGTCCTGCTGTCATGCGCAAAGGCCACTCTTTCGTTTGCTCCCAAATGTTCCCTATTGTTATCTAGACCATTGACTCAAAATCCACTAGAACTAAGTCACAGATCCTTCGTCGCCTCGGGCCGAGAAACGTTTTCACTCTTGATCGAAAACGAAACAGAACTGTCGATGGATGTTACGCACGAAGATCGCCCAGACTTTTTGGCGCGGCCCGCACTTCCTCTGGTTTTGCTGCTCGCAGTCGTGTCCGCGCTAGTCACTCCGCCTGCCCGCGCGCAGATCTCGCCTGGTCCTCTGTCCAAAGCTCACAGCTCATTGAATGGAGCTACAAATTGCACCGCGTGTCACAAACTCGGAGCGTTCCGCACGTACAAATGCCTCGAATGTCACACCGAAATTGCATCCCGCATTTCCCTCGGACGCGGGTTTCACGCGCGTGTGGTGCAGAAAAGTAGTGGAAGTCAGGAATGTTCAACCTGCCACTCCGAGCACAACGGAGAGAACTTTAATCTGATCCGATGGGAGCCGTCGCTCGAGCGATTCGATCACGCAAAAACAGGATGGCCATTGCAAGGCAAGCACGCGTCCACTAGTTGCCAGCAATGCCACACGGCAGCTCGTATGGCAGAAAGTGAGCGTGCCGGAATCCGGATGAAAGACCTGAACAAGAGTTTTCTGGGCATTTCAAACGCATGCGTCGCGTGTCACCAGGATCCCCATCAGGGACGTTTCGGCAAGAAATGCGAGCAGTGTCACAGTACGAACGACTGGAAGGTCGTTGGAAAATTCGACCATTCCAAGACTCGGTATCCATTAACCGGAGCCCACGTTCAGGTCACCTGCGCAAAATGTCACACGGCGGGTGCAGACGGATTGCCACGGTGGACCGGCCTTAAATTCGGCCGCTGCGCGGACTGCCATGCCGATCCTCATCAGGGAAAGTTTGCCCCCAAACCCTGCGAGTCCTGCCACACCACTAGTGGCTGGCGGACTGTTTCGACCGGCCTGGTGCAGACGAATTTTGATCACTCGAAAACGAAGTATCCGCTTCTGGGAGAACACATTTCAGTGCACTGCAGTGCATGCCATACAGGTGGAGACTTTAATAAGCCGCTAGCATTCAACAAGTGCACCGACTGCCACCTCGATCCTCATCGCGGGCAGTTCAAAGGCCGCGCCGACAAAGGCGAATGCTCTTCATGCCACACGGTGGATGGCTTCAAACCGTCAAACTTTGGCTTGAAGGAACACGCCGCGACGGCGTACCCATTAGAAGGAAAACATAGCGCCGTTGGCTGCGAGAAGTGCCATATTCCGGCGGGAGTCGCGACGGTGTACAAACTCAAATTCGCCTCGTGCACCGACTGCCACAAAGACGAACATCGCGGTCAGTTTGCCGTCGCTCCGCATTTGAATCACTGCCAGGATTGTCACACCGTGCAAGGTTTCCGGCCATCAACATTCACGCTCGTCATGCATAGGACTACAAGGTTTAGTTTGGCTGGCGCCCATCTTGCGACGCCTTGCGGGGATTGTCACAAACCGGGAATTACCGCTCAATTCAAAGATATTGCCCAATACCGATTTGAAGATCGCTCCTGCGCCGTCTGTCATCGTGACCCACACAAAGGACAGTTCCGGGACCGAATGTCGCGAGTGAGCGGTGGCAAGCAAGCCGGATGTGAAGCTTGTCACTCTGTTGCGACTTGGGGGGATCTGTCAAGATTTGATCACTCGACCACTCGTTTTCCGCTTCTCGGATCGCATCGCGCTGTCAGCTGCGATGCGTGCCACAAGCCGCCGAATCTGGAAGTCAAGCTGGCTAACGCAGATTTTCATGCAGCTCCTTCAGCCTGCGAAGGCTGCCACGCAGATGTCCATGCTGGGCAGTTTTCCGAATCACGAAAAGTCATCGGTTGCGCCAGTTGTCACAATAGTGCCAAATGGAAACCTTCGATCTTTGACCACGACAAGAGAACAGCGTTTCCTCTTCAGGGCGAACACAGGAACGTCTCATGTGATGGATGTCACAAAAACCTGAAAGTTATAAATGACAAGCGAGTACTGTTTTATAAGCCAACCCCGAAAGAGTGCTCAGCATGTCACGGTCCAGAAATTAAGAAATCAAGAGTCTAAGTCCTTCATTCCCGAATAGCTGGAAGTTTCTTCTTCGTGATGCGAAGAATTTACTTCTTCGCAGTGTGACGACCTCTCATGAAGTTCGCGGTTACCAGATGCGGTGCGGCGAATGGCCCATTGGACAGCTACTTCCGAGAGTTGGTAGCCCCCTGGATGCAGGCTATGCTCATGGATGTGAAATTGCTGAACAGTTCAATCACAACCCAACAGTATTGAACATTGAGCTCTACCGTTGGTCCCTGTTGTGAAGACTGGAAATACTTGAGAGGAAACAATGCCAGACAAAACTCTTAATGTAAGAGGGGGCGCCCTGCGGATTGCTCGTCTTCTCTCTTTCCGTCCGCTACCCAGATAAACAAATCACTTCATCTTTCGCAATCTGGCCTCAAGCAAATAAGCAATGCATTTGTAGCTGATTCGATAAAGCGGACGTGAACACTTGATTTCCACGGTGCGGATGCAATCGGTTTGGCTGCTGTTCCTGTTGAGCGCCCCATTAGCGACGACAGCGGATCAAGGGAAAACCACGCGCAGTCCGCACGGGCCGCTGAATATTCAGTGCCAGAACTGTCATACCTTCTCCGGTTGGAAGCCTATCCGCAACGTTCCCGAATTCGACCACAACACAACTCGCTATCCCCTGCGAGGCATGCACAAGCACGTGGCTTGTACCCAGTGCCACGTGAACCTGGTGTTTGCCAATGTCGGCCACAATTGCGCGGATTGCCATGCCGATATCCATCGTGGACAAATGGGAGCGCGTTGCGAGCAGTGCCACACCGTGAACGGCTGGACTGTATCAATCAAGTCGATCAACGAGCACCAGAATCGCTTTCCTCTGCTTGGCGCTCATGCCGCGGTCGAGTGCGACGCATGTCACAAGGGAGCAGCCAACGGACAATTCAAGGGTCTTTCTACAAACTGCATTACCTGCCACTCGTCGGCCTTCATGAATACAAAATCGCCGAATCATCAATCGAGTGGTTTCTCTACAGAGTGCCAACAGTGTCACCGCAGTTTTGATACATGGCTCGGCGCCAGCTTCGACCATGGCAAGTTGACCGGTTTTCCACTGACCGGTGCGCATGCGACGTTAGAGTGTGCAGCCTGTCACCTCGGTAATCGCTTCCAGGGAACTCCTACGAATTGCATCAATTGCCACCAGCAGGATTTCAATAACGCCAAAAATCCAAACCACGTGACCAGCGGATTCCCTCAGACCTGCGCGCAATGTCATTCCACAACGACATGGTTGAACGCTAAGTTTGATCACAACTCTATGACGTCATTCCCGCTGACGGGGGCGCACGTCTCTGTTGCCTGCTCGCAGTGCCACATTAATGGCGTGTATGCTGGGACGCCGAAAGACTGCGGTTCGTGTCACCTCGCGCTCTACAACCAAACGACGAACCCGAATCACAGAACGGCAGGCTTTCCTACTGACTGCTCGATCTGCCACGCCACCTCCAGCTGGGCAGGAGCAGTTTTCGATCATTCGAAAACAGCATTTCCGCTGACGGGAGCCCACGTCACGGTTAGTTGTACTGGGTGTCACAGCTCCGGGGTGTTCGCCGGGCTAAGCACAGTTTGCGCCTCATGCCACATTAAAGACTTCAATAGCACGACGAATCCAAATCACGCAGCGGGTGGCTTTCCCCAGACCTGCGAAGTTTGTCACAACACTACGGCTTGGATTCCATCGACCTTCGATCACAGCAAGACCGTCTTTCCGCTAACGGGAAAGCATGTTGGAGTTGCCTGCTCAAGTTGCCATGTTAACGGCAACTTTGCCACCACTCCGACTAACTGCTATTCGTGCCACAAGTCCGATTACCAGGGGACAACCAATCCCAATCACATCGCTGCGGGTTTTGCGACTACCTGCCAGACGTGCCATACCACAGCAGGATGGACTGGAGCGACTTTCAATCACACCTGGTTCGCGCTGCCACACCAAAACGCGCAATGCACCGATTGTCACACGAACACGTCCGACTACAAGGTCTTCGTCTGCACGAATTGCCATACGCAAGCGCAGACAGATCCTAAGCACACCGGAGTGAGGGGTTACGTGTGGAACAGTGCGAATTGTTACAGCTGCCACAAGAGTTAAACAAGTTAAGAGATTGGATGAGCAGGCGATGTTAGCGAGGAAGCAAGTAAGTATAAATCAACAGATTGCATGGACCCGAGCCACTCTTCGGAGAGCCGCATACACCTTGTATGCGGTTTCATTCGCTTTTCTGGCAGGCGTTTATGGTGTCGCTCAAGTTCAGCCCCTTGCTACTTCTCCGAGTGGGATACAGACTTCGTTTGAAGTTAGATTTAAGGAATTCGACAACGTGTATCTCAACATTGAACCCGGAGCCCCTCTGGTAAAGGGCACGAAGCTCCTAATCAAACGCCAGTCGGGATCGCATGGAGAGAGCGTTGTCGCCGAGTTGAAAGTCAGATTTGTGAGCTCAACCTCCGCCGTTTGCGAGGTGTTAAGAATGGAGGGGGAGCTTCAGCAAGGAGATCGCGCTTATCTCACGCCGGAAGAAATTGCGGCTCTTTCACGCCAACAGACAGTGAGCCCAGTTCGCCCTCAAGCTCAAACGGCTACTTCCGTTCAGCTCTTTCCGACAGTAGCGAAGGCATTGCCGGAAGCTGTCACTAAGCCGCGTCCTCCGGCCCAAGCAGTGGCTAATATGACTCCCGCGCCTTCGAAAGCGCCGCCGCCCCTTCAACAGTCCAATGCTTCAGTTGTAGTAAGTTCTTCCGCTGTGCGCAACATTCAAACCCAGGCTTCAGAGATTCGCAAAGACACCGCTGCTGCGGCGTCACCGTCACCGCAAGCTCCACTCACCGTGAGTTCAGGATCCAATGTGTCGAAACCTGGCGTTGCTGCGGCTCTCAACGTTTCGGCGGCAAATGCACAGCCGTCGATCGTCGCGCAGCCAAAGCAGGTGGCGACCTCGGCACAGGCTACCCCAAGCATGAGAAGCCCTTTAGCAGCCGTCTCAGGACAAGGACAGCCACAACCGGGAAAGGGAGTTGCGGCAGCATCGGCTGTTTCGATAAGCCAAAATATCTCGCCCACAGCGGTAACAAAGGCGAACGCGTCCACGCCGCCGGTTAACGACGGCAGTAGTGTCGCGAAAGCTGCAAGTCGTGCAGGCGAGAAACAATCCAGCGTCCAAAGCGATTCCATAACGGGAACGCCGGAAAGTGCTCAGGGGATTCCGCCTGCATCTTTACCAGACGTGCAAACGATCTTCAAAATCAAATTCGTTGCCCAGGATACGGTTTACTTGAGTGCTGGAACTGCAACCGGCTTGACCTCGGGCATGAAACTGACGGTCAAGCACTCCGAACTCGACGTCAATGAAAAAGGAACACTGGCAAAAGCCAGCCAAGCTCCCACGATTGCTGAACTTGAAGTCATTTCAGTCGCGAGTTCGTCGGCAGTATGTACTGTGCAAAAAAAGACGGGGGATATTCAGCCTGGCGATCTGGCGTTTATGGATCAGACCGCGGCGGAGGCGCTTGCGGAGAAGCGCTCATTGAGCGCCAATCGCAAGTATCCGCAGGTTGTCAGTTTCAACGGCGGAGACCCTCTAGAGGAAGAAGTTCGCGAGCAGGTGCCTAAGCCGCCGCTGCCCGAAGTCAATCGAATTCGCGGCCGATTCGGATTCGACTACGGAGACATTCGCAGCACAGGATCCGTCAGCTCCAACAACTCCCAATATGGAATCGTCGTGCGTACCGATTTCACTCGTATTGGAGGCAGCTACTGGAACCTGAGTGGATACTGGCGCGGCAGACTAAACAACACGTCCAATGCGGAACAGCCCACGCTGCAGGACCTCATCAATCGCACTTATCATTTGAATCTCAGTTACAGCAATCCGATGTCTCCCTGGGTTGCGGGATTTGGACGTCTCTATCTGCCATGGGCAACGAGCCTCGAGACAATCGATGGCGGATACTTCGGCCGTAAAGCGGGCAAGCATGTGTTATTGGGGCTCTTCGCGGGCTCTACCCCTGACCCCACTTCCTGGGATTACAACCCTGACCGGCGCCTTGGCGGCATGTTCTTGAATCTTGAAGGCGGAAGCTTCGACTCTCTGCGATTTACGAGTACTACGGGCATCGCTCTGAGTACGCTGAAGTGGCAAGTGGATCGCCCATTTGTTTTTTTTGAGAGCGGTCTCTACTTCAAGCGATACATCTCGCTCTACGACTCTACTCAAGCTGACAATCAGCGCCCAGTGCCTGGCATGCCGGCGCCCGGTCCGGCGCTGAGTCGAAATTTTCTTACTCTACGCATTCAGCCACATGAGCGCATTTCGTTCGATGTGAACCACAACTATTTTCGCGATGTGCCGACATTTAGCACTGCTCTGATTGCAACAGGTTTGCTCGACAAATACTTGTTTCAGGGGCTAAGCACAGGTGCTCGTGTAGAACCAATTCGGCATATTACGTTTTATGCGAGTGTAGGAAAGAGCAGTCGCACAGGAGACACCAGCAGCTCGTGGAACGAGATGTATGGAGTTACGCTTGCACAGATTCCGAAAACGGGATTGCGAGTGGATGCACGCACTTCAAGATTTGATAGTTCGTTTGGCAGTGGTAAGTATCGCTCTCTGTCATTGTCGCGCAATTTTACAGAGGCGTTGCGGCTCGAAGGACAGGTAGGAGAGCAATTCCTGAATTCGCAGTTGAGCAGTCAGGGGTATTCGCGTTTTGTGAATGCGACGCTCGAGAGCAACCTGGGTAAGAACTACTTTATTCAGGGAGCTTACACGGTTCAGCGTGGAGGTTCGTTTAACTACAACCAGTGGACGATCACATTCGGTTATCGATTCGACAACCGATCACTAGGGGTGGGCTTTTGAGAGTCTGCTGCAAGTCATTTTCGGGAGCAATTGTTCTGATCCTGTTCCTGCACGGGATACGATGCGTAGCAGGACCAGTCGACTTGCTTGAGCGCGCTGGACAGCAGGTCTCCGGATTTCTGGATCAATTCTCTCAGCTGAAGTGCACTGAAGAAGTTACTCAAACGAAGCTGGTAAAGAAGCTTACTAAGGAGAGTATCGAATATCGTGAGCAACAGACGTTCGATTACCTTGTTCTTGCACAAGGTTCCGGAGACGACTTGGTAATTCAGGAATCTCGACTGCAGCAGAAGTCCTCTGAGCACAAGAAGAACGTTCCACTGCTGGTGACGAACGGCTTCGCCACACTCTCATTAGTTTTTCATCCTTATTATCAGCAGGCATTTAATTTCGACACGCCGCAGGAAGACATCGTTAATGGAAAAAAGCTGGCCAAAATTCATTTTCAGCACGTCAAAGGAAGACGGTCGCCGACAGTCCTCCTCCTTCGGGGCCGGGAATATCCTCTGGAGCTAAAAGGCACCGCGTGGATTGATCCCGAAAGCGCATCGATCGTTCGCATGCAGGCGGAACTGGAAGACGATATGAGCGATATAGGCCTGCACTCCTTCAATACTGAAATCGAGTATGCTCCGGTGCACCTTCGAGGCATGTCTTCCACGCCCTGGCTGCCCTCACTCGCCACGATCGAGCTCGAAACGGCAAAACAACGCTGGCGCAATATTCATCGCTTCACGAACTATCAACAATTCTCGGTTTCCACGGATGAATCGGTAAAAACCCAATGAGTACCCATAGTATTGCCACGGCTCCTGTAAGAATCAAAAGCGATCCCGAGAGATCGCATCGTGTCCTTCTTGGTTGGGGATACGTCATTTTCACCCTCCTGCTGCTGGCGCTCGCAGCATACGGATTCGATTACTACCGGCTGGATCCATTGCAGCGTCCCTTCTCCGCAAAACATGCGGCGCTCAGGCCCAGTGGACCGATTGGTTTGAACCTCGGTTACCTCGGACTTGCGATGTTTTTCACCATCTTCCTGTATCCGATCCGCAGACGCTGGCAGTGGCTCGCTCAGAAGGGAAGTTCAAAGCATTGGCTGAATTTCCACATGCTGCTGGGCGTGATGGCTCCGTTTGTAATCGCGTTCCATTCTTCATTCAAATTCTCCGGCTTTGCCGGGATGGCTTTCTGGATCATGGTTGCCGTGGCCGTAAGCGGCGTGGTCGGTCGCTACGTTTATGGGCAGATTCCCCGTTCATTGAATGCGGCGGAGATCTCTTCGTCGGAGTTGGAAGCTCAGCATAAACATCTTGCGCAGAGGCTGGCGAAGCAGAACGTTCTGCCCGTCGCCGATCTCCAGTTGTTGCTGAGGCTTCCCAAACCGGAACGTGTTGCCAGGATGTTTTTGTTTACGGCGATCCTTTACATGATCACATTGGATATTATTCGTCCGCTTCGCGTGGCGCGACTGCGTCGGCACGCTCTTAGCTTTGGACAAAAGCTGGGCACCTTCTTTGGTCTGCTTCGCACCGGCAACTGGGACCTGGAGTGGGCCATCGATGCTGCACGAGATCAGGCTTCGCTCAGCAAACGTGTGCTCTTCTTATCGCGGGCAAGAGACGTCTTTCAGCTATGGCACGTGATTCATCGCCCTTTCAGCTACTCGTTCCTCGTGCTCGCGCTCATTCACATCGTGGTGGTGAGCCTGCTTGGATTTGTGAGGTGGTCTTAGGCCGTGGATAACTGGATAACAATCGCAGTCGCAGGTCTTCTTACGCTGTTCTTCCTTCTGCGCTACGTTGCTTCTATGAAGCGAAGGGAGAAGCTGGCGCGCGAGGCCGCACAACGCGGCGAACTCTACTCCGATGGTCCGAAGGCTCAGCATCCCCATATTGACAACAAGTACTGCATCGGCTGCGGCGCATGCACTAGCGTCTGTCCTGAGGGGGATGTTCTGGCGATGCTGGGCGGCAAGGCTGTCATCGTCAACGGCTACAAATGCATCGGTCACGGATTGTGCGCGGAAGCATGTCCAGTAGGCGCAATCACTATGGTCAGGGCCAGCGCGAGTATGGGCGCCGACATGCCTCGCTTAACCGCGGAATATGAGACCAGCGTTCCCAACCTCTTCATCGTTGGGGAACTCGGCGGATTAGCTCTCATCAAGAACGCCATCAATCAAGGACGAGAGTGTGTCGATACGATCGCGCAAAGGATCGGCAATCGTCGATCCCAATTCGGTCCTGGTGTATATGACGTGTTAATCGTGGGCGCAGGTCCCGGTGGAATTAGCTCCTCGCTAAGGGCTATTGAACGCAAACTCAAGTACATAACCGTGGAGCAGGACGAAGTTGGGGGCACAGTCGCCAAGTATCCCCGACAAAAGCTCGTTATGACGAGTCCGGTAGAGTTGCCTCTTTATGGAAAAATGACGAAGAGGGAGCTCTCGAAAGAGAATCTTCTCCAGATCTGGCAGAAGGTGCTCCATCGCAGCGATTTCACCGTCCGCGCGGGAGAGAAAGTCGAAGACATCAAAAAGGCCGATGGTGTTTTCGTTGTCCAGACGTCAAAAGGTCAATATCGTGCCCAAGCAGTGGTTCTGGCTCTCGGCAGATCGGGCACTCCACGAAAACTTGGCGTTAAGGGCGAGGAGCTGCCCAAAGTGATGTACAGACTCATCGAGGCTGATCACTACACCAATAAAAAAATCCTGGTCGTTGGCGGAGGAGATAGCGCAGTCGAGGCTGCCATGGGTCTAGCTCACCAGGCTGGGAATCAGGTTACGCTGTCGTATCGGAAGGAAGGGTTCAGCCGGATCAAAGAACGGAACATGCAACGGATTCAAGAATGCATGCGCAAGGGAAAGGTAAAAGTTGTATTCAACTCCGCTCCCCAGATGGTCGGGGTGTAACCTGGGTTCAAGACAGTAGCCCGGCCTTCGCGCGCTGCTCCGCCGGAGTCTCGTAGCTACCGCGGTTCCAATTACCAATGGGTCACATTTGCAGCAAGCTGATTCGTTTGATCGCCTTCAACAACAGAGCGGCGATTCCTGTCCTTCCATTAGCCACCCTGATCATCTTCTTGGGTGTGCCGGCTTGCGTCGTCGCGTCAGAGATCTCAGGAACCGTTGTCAATAAGACGACAACCAAATCGGCTGCCGGGGATGAGGTCATTTTGCTCTCGCTCTCACAGGGCATGCAGGAGACCGCACGCACCAAAACGGACGCTAACGGAAAGTTTAAGCTCCAGGTGCCCGACGAAGGCGTTCAGCACCTGATCCGTGTCGTTCACCAAGGCGTGAACTATCACAAGCCTGCTCCACAAGGAACGAGCACAATCGATGTCGAAGTATTTGACGTCGCGCGGCAGGTGGACAAGATTTTTGGAGAGGGACGCATCCTTCGCCTGCAGACCGCCAATGGACAGCTGCAAGTCTCAGAAATGTACATTCTTCGGAATGAATCCACGCCGCCACGGACCCGAATGAGTGATCGCAGCTTTGAGCTAGTACTTCCAGATGGCGCTGAACTCGAAGGAGGAATGGCCGCCGGTCCTGGAGGAATGCCGGTCACGAGCGTTCCAGTCCCCACTGAACAGAAAAACCATTACGCTTCTATTTTCCCCATCCGACCTGGCCGGACGCAATTGCAAGTTACTTATCACCTGGCATACACGGGCAGCTACACATTCCACCTGACTCCCGACATATCGATTGCAGAACTTGGCGTAATGCTGCCCAAAAGCATGAAGTTCAAGGCGGCGGGAGACGCGTTTCAACAAGCTGTTGACGAGTCTGGTCTGAGCACATTCGTAGCTAAGAGTGTGTCGCCTGGCCAGGACATTGCCTTTACCGTCTCTGGTGAAGGAACTGCACCTGGCAACGCGGGCGAGATGCCTTCGGAACCTTCGGGTGGAGGAGCGGATAGTTCCTTGAAAGGAGAGAATGCCGTAAGTGGCACGAGCACATGGTACGTTGTCGGCGCGATTGCGATTGCGATTGCGGCGGGCGCCTATTTCATCGCACGACGTCCCATAAAACCCCAGCAGAAAGCATCGGTGTTCGCTGCTGCGGCGAGCGCCTCTGAAGTCCGGCAACCTACTGTAGCAACAGGAGCGATATCACCGCCAACCAAGCCGGCTAGCTTACGCTCTACTGCAATGCTTGAGCTACTGAAAGAGGAGCTGTTTCAAATTGAAACCGAGCGGCTCGAGGGCAAGATTTCCGAACAGCAGTATGCGGAAATAAAGAGGGGAATCGACGCCTTGATGCGTCGGCATGTGGGACAGAACCAAGGCGTCCGGTGACAGCCATGTTCACTAAACAGGACAAGGCGATCGGCAAGGCATCTCGAGCTTGCCTTCGTCAAATGGAAGAGTGCCCCTTGTCATCGCTGCTTAGCCGCTCTTTGTTCAGTAGCAGCCCTGCGGCGCGCGCAGCCCTGGCCCGCAGAGGAC
>QIBC01000260.1 GCA_003225215.1 Acidobacteriota bacterium | reverse complement strand
CACGGCTTCAATCAGATTCAGCGGCGATTTGGTCTCGACGTTTCCACAACTGTTCATTTCCGGACACATCTTCGCGTCGACGAACATGCACCTCTGAACGCCTGCCGCAGTGTGGTGGTTAACATACGCATAGTCATATAGTTATCGTGAACACAGATTCGGCAGAGGACGTGCGATTCCTCCACTTTGAATTGCAGTCCCTGGGATCAAACGATGATTGAGTTACGCGGTATAGAGAAAACTATTAAGTCACCTGCAGGCGCGATCTGGTTATTGCGCCGGATCAATCTGGATGTGCCGCAAGGCGAGTTTGTGACGATTATGGGTCCCTCGGGCGCGGGCAAGACGACGTTGATGAGCATCCTTGGGATGCTCGACGATCAATGGACAGGCGAGTATTACTTTGCGGGCGAAGCAGTACACAAGATGAACCGCAAGCAGCGTTCCGAGTTGAACAAGAAGAACATCGGCTTCGTCTTCCAGAGCTACCATCTGCTCGACAATCTCACGGTTGCCGAGAACCTGGATCTCCCGCTCTCGTACAAAGACATCAAGAAATCTGAGCGAGCCAGCATGGTGTGCGACACGCTCGACCGCTTCAATATCGTTGGCAAGAAGGATCTCTATCCGAATCAGTTGTCCGGCGGCCAGCAGCAGTTAGTCGGCGTGGCACGCGCAGTCATCAACAAGCCCAAGCTGATTCTGGCAGACGAGCCCACTGGAAATCTTCATAGCGATCAAGCGAAAGAAATCATGGAGCTCTTCCGGCAGCTCAACGAAGCCGGAACGACGATCATCCAGGTGACTCACTCAGAGGCGAATGCGGCTTACGGACATCGCACAATCAAGCTGCTTGACGGGTGGATCGTCGGCGACACGGCGCGTCCGGTGGAAGCTGGACACGCCCTGGTGACATAAGGGATTTCTCCACATATCAGAGTTGATACAAGGACGAAAAGGAGCCTTGAAGCCGATGTACAGGTGTTTTCAATCGCAGCTTAGAGCATTCGCGCTGGTCTCGATTGCGGCCATTGTTCCATTCAGCGCAGAAGCGCAGAACAACAACGCGGCACAACCGAGCGCCGCGGCCCAGCAGAACGTCCAAAGCGCACAGAACGTCCCAAGCGCCCCATCGGTGCAGGCTTCGGCTGCGGCAACTTCACAAACCCCGGCGACGACTGATTCGGAGATTGTGGGCAAGGTCGACTTCTCCAAGCCTCGCAAGTCTTTCCCCAATTTGTTGGCTCCCTACGAGGGACGCACCATGCGCTTGCCCCGGCTGCAGAATTCCGCACGCATCAATCAGCTCATCAAAGACGGCAAGCTCATGCTGTCCCTTAACGATGCGATTGCGTTAGCACTGGAGAACAACCTCGACTTGGCGATCGCCCGCTATAACCTCGACATCGCAGATACCGACATTCTGCGTACCAAAGCCGGAGCGAGCGTTCGCGGCGTTGCCAGCGGGCTGGTACAAGGCACTCCGGGCGGCGGCATTGGCGGATTTGGCAGCGGCGCTCCGGGTGCCGGGGCAGGTGGAACTTCGGGTGGCGCGGGCGGCGCTGGAACCGGAGCCGGCGGCCTGGTGCAATCGACCATTGGCGCAGGCGCACCGGTAAGTTCCTACGATCCGCAGATCAGCACGAACTTCAACATTGAACATGGCGTGTTCCCTATTGCGAACCAGGTAACCTTCGGCGTTCCATCAGTGCAACAAAATACTGCGAATGCCAATTTCAGCTATCAGGAGGCATTCCCCACTGGAACCGCGATCGACTTTGGCATGCAGAACAGCCGGCAAACGACCAATGGACGCTTCACCGAGCTGGTGCCTGCGCTCAATTCAGGCTTTCGCTTCACCCTCACGCAGCGCCTGCTGTCGGGATTTGGACTCGGGCCAAACCTGCGTTTCCTGCGAATCGCAAAGAATAATCGTGAGGTCACCGATATCGCATTTCGCAACCAGGTAATCGCAACCACCACCCAGATCGAGAACATTTACTGGGACCTGGTGAACGCCGTGGAAGACGTGAAAGTGAAGCAACGTTCGCTTTCTCTGGCACAGAAGACTCTAGAGGACGACAAGAAGCAGGTTGAGCTGCAGGCGATTGCTCCCATTGAAGTGACACGCGATGAAGCGGTGGTGGACTCCAGCAATCAGGATCTGATCATTGCCCAGACTAACCTTCAGCTTCAGGAACTCCTGATGAAGAACGCGATCACGCGAAACCTGAGCGATCCGGAGGTGGGTTCGGCCGCGCTGGTTCCCACCGATACGATCGTCGTTCCCCAAAACGAACCGGTAGTTCCCACGCAGGATCTGATCGCCGAGTCTCTCTCACACCGTCCGGAGCTGGCCGAAGCGCGAATCGATATGACCAACCGTCAGATCTCGCGCAAAGCGGCTAAGAACAACCTGCTCCCGTCGTTGGACTTTGTGGCTTTCTATGGAGGATCTGGGCTCGCCGGCGTTCCAAATCCGAGCTTAGCATCGAATGCGGGATTGCCGATCACCGGCTTTGGAGACGTTTTTACGCGCACTTTCAATGGCAGCTCCCCCGATTATTCGGTCGGCTTCACGCTCAACGTACCCCTGCGCAATCGAGTTGCACAGGCCGACCAGGTGCGTTCCGAATTGGAATTTGGACAGGCCGAGCTGCACTTGCAGCAGCTTCAAAATCAGGTGGGCATCGAAGTCCGCAACGCGCAGTTTGCACTGACACAGAACCGCGCCCGCGTTGTTTCAGCCCGCAAGGGAGTAGATGTGGCGCAACGCACTCTGGAGATCGAGCAGAAGAAGCTCGCCCTGGGGGCTTCCACCAGCTTGCAGGTGCTGCAGGTGGGCCGCGATCTCACCGTAGCCGAATCGAATCTGGTGACGGCGACGACGGCTTATGCGAAATCGCGCGTGGAATTGGATCGCGCCATCGGTGCTACGCTTGTGAATAACGGCATCAGCATTGAAGACGCAGAGACCGGCAATGTGCACGCGCTGCCGCGTATGGCGGGAGTTGCCCCGGCGAGCGCGCAGGAATAGGCAAACGTAGTCCTTGTTCTTTGAAACTTAACGAACTGTCATCCTGAGGCCGCGTTTCGGCCTCAGGATGACAGTGTCGGATTACAGATCGGCTAGAGAACGTACACGGATCTTCGGAGGAGTAATGCCCATTAGTACGGCGGAACCCGGCGAAATCACGACGACAAGCGCCAGCGTGGTTCCGCGCATCCTCGTAGCGGACGATCAGGCCGACGTGCGCGAGGCGCTGCGCCTGTTGTTGAAGGGCGAAGGCTATCGCATCGACACCGTCGCTTCGCCCGAAGCCGTGATGGAGGAGCTTGCCTCTGAGGAATTCGACATTCTGCTCATCGACCTGAACTACAGCCGCGACACGACCTCCGGCGAAGAGGGCCTGGCGTTACTCTCGAAAATCCAAGCGCTGGACAGCACTCTGCCGGTGATTGTGATGACGGCCTGGGGAAGCGTCAATATCGCGGTAGAGGCCATGCGCCGCGGCGCTCGAGATTTCATACAGAAACCCTGGGAAAACGAGCGGTTGGTGAGTATCCTGCGCACCCAGGTGGAACTCAGCCATGCTCTGAAGCGCGCTCAACACCTCGAGGCCGAAAATCGTCTGCTGCAGGCGCAAGGCCGGCCGACGTTTATAGCCGAAGCCAAGACTATGCAGCCGGTGTTGGAACTGGTAGCGCGAATAGGGCCCAGCGATGCGAACGTTCTCATCACCGGCGAGCATGGAACGGGCAAAGAGGTCGTTGCCCGCACTTTGCATATGCTTTCCGCGCGTTCCTCACGGCCCATGGTGACCGTGAATACGGGTGGCCTGCCCGAAGGTACATTCGAGAGCGAATTGTTTGGACACGTGAAGGGCGCGTTCACAGACGCTCGCAGCGATCGCATCGGACGCTTTGAGCTGGCAGATAAAGGCACGATCTTTCTCGACGAAATCGCCAATGTACCGATCAAACAGCAGGCCAAACTCCTGCGGGTGCTCGAAACCGGCGAGATGGAGCGTGTTGGCTCGTCGAAAACCAAGAGCGTAGATGCCCGTGTGCTCTCGGCGACCAACGCAGACCTGAAAGTGGAGAGCACCAAGGGAACTTTCCGCGCCGACCTTCTCTTTCGCCTCAACACCATCGAGATCCACCTGCCGCCTCTGCGCGACCGTCGCGAAGACATTCCCCTGCTGGCGCAGCACTTCCTCAAGGGTTATGCCCAGCGCTATCGCAAGCAGGTATTCCGTTTCGAGCCTGCGGCAATGCAGAAGATGCTTGAATACTTCTGGCCGGGAAATGTGCGCGAACTGGATCATTCGATTGAGCGCGCCGTTTTGCTATCCCAGGGAGAATCGATACGTCCAAGCGATTTGGGGTTGAGCGATAAACGCGAGAGCACAAGTTCGATGGAAGAGATGAGCCTTGAGGAAGTAGAATCGCTGCTCATTCGCAAGACACTTTCTCGCTATTCTGGGAATATCAGTCACGCGGCAGAGGCGCTTGGCTTGAGCCGGAGTGCGCTCTATCGTCGCATCCAGAAATATGGCCTCTGAGCTCGACATCTTCGGGCATACCGTAGCGACATCTTCTCAGCGCAAAAAGAAAAAAAAGATGAGCTTCGAGAGGCGCTTTGTGCTGTATGCGCTTCTCGCGAGCCTGTTCCCTCTTGGCGTTTGCGAGCTGATGCTGTGGCTCGGCAACTTCTCATCGCAGACGCAATGGACGCTCACGTTCTTCCTGGTACTCGCCTGGCTGATCGGCGGGTTCGCTTTGCGCGCTCAAGTTGTGCGTCCGCTGCAGACACTCTCCAACATGGTTGCTGCACTCCGAGAGGAGGATTTTTCCTTCCGCGCGCGTCGTGCCAGCCGCAACGACGCGTTGGGTGAACTCGTTCTTGAGATCAATGCTCTTTCCGACACCCTGCAGGGACAGCGCCTGGGATCGATGGAAGCGGTCGCACTGCTGAAGAAAGTGCTGATGGAGATTGATGTGGCGGTCTTTACCTTCGATCCGCAGCAGAGACTTCGGATCGTAAACCGCGCGGGCGAGCAGCTTATGGGGATGACTCAAGAGCGGATGATGGGCCGCAGCGCTCACGATCTTCGACTCGATAACCTGCTCAATCAGCCCGGCGGGCGCACAATCCGGATGAGCTTTCCCGGACGGGAAGGGCGCTGGGCGATTCAACAGACTTCGTTTCGCGAACGTGGCGTGCCGCATCAACTTCTGTTGATTTCCGATCTCAGTCGCGCGCTTCGCGAAGAAGAACGGCAGGCGTGGCAGCGGCTCATCCGAGTGCTTGGGCACGAATTGAACAACTCACTGGCACCCATAAAGTCAATCGCGGGCACGTTGCGTTCCTTGGCATCGCGCCCCAATCGTCCGGAGGATTGGAATCAGGACGTGGAGCGCGGCCTCGAGGTAATCGAGAGCCGGGCTGACGCCCTGAGCCGCTTTATGCAGGCATACACGAAGCTCGCCC
>QIBC01000071.1 GCA_003225215.1 Acidobacteriota bacterium | reverse complement strand
CGAGATGAAAGTCGACATAGTGTGAAACAAAGAGGTCCACCCGACCATCGCCGTCGTAATCGCCAAAGGCAGCGCCGGTTGCCCAAAGCGAATCGCCGCCTAATCCCGCGCTCTTTGTGACGTCGCTAAAAGTACCGTCACCCTTGTTGCGATAGAGAACCACTCCGCCAAAACAAGTCACCAAGATGTCAGGCCAGCCATCGTTGTTGTAGTCACCAACCGACGCGCCCATGGCCCAGCACGGGTATGCCACTCCCGCCTTTTCAGTTACGTCGGTAAACGTTCCGTCATGGTTGTTGTGATAAAGCGCGCTTCGCGCTTTCGTACCGTGACGAGCCATCTCGACGTTCTGCGCGTTGGTGAAATAGATGTCGGGCCAGCCATCGCGGTCATAATCGATCAGCGCGACGCCACCACTCATCGATTCCACGATGTATTTCTGCTCAGGGCTGGAAAGATGTTCAAATTGAATTCTGGTCGAAGCAGTAATATCCACTAGCTCTGGATAACTACCCTCTGCTTTAATCGCAGTTCTCTCCGTTCGCCCTTTCTCGTCCCTCGGGATCGCTCTCTGTCCAGCCAATGCGTACAACGGGCCCATTCGTCCGGAAGTCGTCCACCAAGTGAACAGGAGAGTACAGGCGCCTAGAAGGGCAATTCGCGCTCTGGTCATTCTCGCTTCACCGCATCCGAACATCTGATTTAAGGAATGAGAGTAACAATTATGGTGACTGACAGAATTTCCACGTTTCGCCTCAGCTCCGGAACAGCGGTGTCCAAACCTCCATAGCCGATGGCTGTCGATTAGCCCATGCGTAGTACGGAATGAACAGCAGTGGAATACGCTTCGTCTTCTGCGGACGCTGCACATACTGCGAATAGAGAAGGCGTTCCCCGCTGGACCTCTCAAAGAGGACTCCATCGTGGCGAAGCACAACCACACCATCGAGGACATCGGGCTTGAATTCGCTTTGAAATCCCGGTTGAGAACCGTGTGTCGCATCGATAGCGATATCGACTAGGCGAGTTCCGGCGGGCTGATCCATTTCCTCCATGCAGTAGACGAGCGGACCGCGTTGCAGCGCTACGCGTCCGGTATCTTCGACTACCCGAGAATTTGCTATGAGCATTTGCGGGTGCATATCAATCTGCAAACGGACGACATCCCCCGACACCCACGTACGGTTAAGAGGCAAGTATTGCCCCGGAGTGATACCGGCCAGGGCTTTACCGTTGACGTTGACCTGAGCATCTTCTGTCCATCCCGGAATTCGCAGATGTAGAGTGAACTGTGAAGCTTTGGCGGGAGATATTGAGATATCGACAACGCCATCCCATGGATAGTTGGTCTTCTGCACGATCTTTATTGGCGTTCCGTCTTCCAAACGCCAGCTAAGCTCCGAGTTGTCGTAAAGATGCACATATATTCCATCGCTGGTCGTGCTGTAAAAGTAACCCGGCAGAGAAGCTAGTATGCGCTCGAGATTCGGCGGACAGCAGGTTGTGTCGTACCAAGGGTTGCGGATCTTGTCCCCGGTGGATGGATCGAAAGCGAGCGGATTGCGATAGCAATAGAGCGTGCCATCGAGTGACATTCCCGAATTGATACCGTTGTACAGCGCTCTTTCCATCACATCAGTAAACTTGGCATCGCCGGTCGCAGACAGCATGCGCCAGTTCCACATCATGTTACCGATGGCGGCGCAGCTTTCTCCATAGGCGCGGAAATTCGGCAGTTCGTATGCGTCTCCAAAAGCCTCTCCCTCCGATCGAGAACCCACTCCACCGCTGACATACATCTTCGTGGAAACCATGTCATTCCAGAGCGTGTTCAGCGTGCGCCAATAATTGGCATCACCGGTTTCCATGTAATAGTCGGTCGCGCCGCAACATGCGTACATCGCGCGCACTGCGTGGCCTTCCAACTTTGTGCGCGAGGTAAACGGCGTTCCGCTGAACATGTAAATCGTCCTGCGTTCCGGAAATGGAGCTCGGGCGTCGCCTTCCAGAATGTATCCCGCAAGATTCAGATGCCTTTTGTCAGCGGTGATCCTGTAAAGTTCGATCAGTGCCATCTCGATCTCCGGATGTCCGGAGACGATCGGCTTGCTTGGAGCAGGACCATAGTTCGGCAGCAGGAAGTCGTTCACGAACCTTATGCCGGCATCGAGCAGCTTGCGTTCACCGGTAGCGCGGTAATAGGCGATGGCGCCCTGCAACATGTGGCCTATGTTGTAAAGTTCGTGTCCGGTCGACTGCGTCTGCGGAAGCATTCGCAACGAAGCGCGATCCTCGACGTAGTAGGTATTTAGATATCCATCTGCCTGTTGAACGGCAACGATGTCATCAATGATCTTCTCCGTCATTTGGCGAAGCTCAGGCAAATCGCCCGATTGCAACGCAAAGCCCACCGCCTCAGTCCATTTGTAAACGTCGGAGTCAGAGTAAACAGGCCCGGTCTGCTGTGCAGAGCTCTTTCCAACTAAGCGGCGGAAGTTATTCATTCGCCCATTTGCTTCCAAAAGGTCGTGCATTGTGGGAATGCTATTCGCAACGTTGGCTTGTCGCCGTCGTCCCCAGAATCCGCTTTTAATCGTGACAGCTCGTATTGGGACTTGATGCAGCTTTGCGTGGGGAGATTTAGTGAGATCCTCTATACCTGCGTTTTGCCAGCCGGAGGTGTGCATTGAAGAATCATCCCCTTGCCATGAGCTGCTGGGACCTCGAATCGCTTGTGCTAAGAAATCTCCGCCAGGCAGGTAAGAAGCAGCCGTCATTGAGATCGCCGACCGAAGGAACTGCCTGCGCGAGACAGGATCGACCATGAGTTTGCTCCTGAGAGAAAGAGAAGAAAAACGCGCTTTGCATCCTACCATTCCTTAAAACAACGGAGAGGTATGTCGGCGCTCTGGAGTAGCGCCATTGCGGGTTGCGGCTGGCCTCCTACAAAGCGAGAATATACATGGAGTTCTTTGTGAAGCGGGTTAGACTACGAACTATCGCCTGGCTTGCAATTACGCTACATGCGTGTTGTCTTGTTATCGCGGGCCAGAACGAAGCCGATGCTCTCAATCAACGCCAGACAGCCATCGCTCTCGAGCAACAAGGAAGGAACAGCGACGCTGAAATTGCTTGGCGTGCGGTTCTCAAGGCGCAGCCAAGGAGCGCTGAGGCCTATGCTCATTTAGGTTTTCTGGAATCCCGTCAAGAGCATTACGCGCAGGCTGTCATCCTATACCGCAAAGCCCTCGCCTTGGATCCTGCGATACCTGCGTTGCGCATGAACCTTGGGTTGGCACTCTTTAAGGCGGGGCAGTTAAGAGACGCGCTGCGCATTTTCGAAGACCTTCTTAAGAGAGAACCTCCTTCATCCGCTGAAGCCCAACGTCTGACTACACTAATTGCTCTGTCCCATTATGGGTTGCAACAATATGATGCGGCGATTTCCTATCTGAAACAAACAACGGCGAGGGATCCTCAGAACCTCCCTTTTCGACTGATCCTGGCTCACAGCTGTTTATGGTCGAAGCAGTATCAATGCGTGCTCGACGTCTATCATCAGATTTTGCAGCTGAACGCCGAGTCGGCCGAAGCCGATATGCTAGCTGGCGAGGCATTGGACGAGATGCAAGACCATGCCGGCGCAATCGAACAATTCCGGTCCGCTGTAAAGGCGAATCCCAGGGAACCAAACGTGCATTTTGGTCTGGGGTACCTGCTATGGACGCAGAGCCAATATGAAGAGGCTGCGCAGGAGTTCCAGGCCGAACTCGCGAATGTTCCCAATAATGCCCAAGCACTGGCATTTCTGGCTGATTCCAAAATGAAACTGAACGATCGCGAAGCGGCCCTGCCTCTGCTGAAGAAGGCTGCTGCAATCGATCCAGCCCTCGAAATTGCGCATATCGATCTGGCTGCTGTTTACGGGGATTCAGGGCGCAATGTGGAAGCTCTGCGCGAACTGAAAGTCGCCGCCAGGCTCAAACCCAACGACGTAAATGTCCACTGGCGGCTGGCACGGCTTTATCAAGCGCTGGGCAGGAAAAACGAAGCCAAGCTCCAGTTCGACCAAACCAAGAACCTGACCAAAGCTGCCGATGCGTCGGTTTTTAATCAGCTAAACAATGTGCGGACGAAGCCCAATCCCTCGCCTGGCGCGACTGCGGCGCAGAGCAATACTCGACACTAGCCGGGCGATCAGATACTTCTTTTCCCCAAATGCCCTGCGAACGACAGCTCAAGGGAAAACGTTTACTGCAAAGAGCTTTGTTGCCGCATCCCGTTCGTCAAAGTCTTTGGCGAATGAAAATCCGCAGGAAGGCCCGTTTCGTCCTGAGTGGGAGGCGCTCCAGAAGTATGAAGTCCCAGAATGGTACAAAGATGCAGAGTTTGGAATCTTTATTCATTGGGGACTCTATTCCGTGCCGGCGTTCGCCAATGAATGGTATCCACGAAATATGTATCGAGAAGGATCGGAGGAATACAAGCATCACGTCGCGACCTATGGACCGCCGGATAAGTTCGGCTACAAAGACTTCATACCCATGTTCAAGGCCGAGCGTTACGACCCTACTGCATGGGCGGAGCTATTCAAAAAGGCGGGCGCAAAGTACGTTGTGCCCGTGGCGGAGCATCATGATGGCTTTGCCATGTACGACAGCGGAGTGAGTGATTGGACCGCAGCGAAAATGGGACCGCATCGCGATCTCATCGGAGATCTAGGGAAAGCCGTGCGCGCCGCAGGCCTGCACTTCGGTGTGTCGTCACATCGCGTCGAACATAACTTCTTTCTCGGCCTAGGCCGCACTATCCCTTCCGATGTCAACGATCCAGAATATGCGGCATTCTACGGTCCTGCGCATACTTGGCTTGCGAACCCGCGCGGAACTCCCCTCGACAATGACTTCACATACGTCTCGACGGCGTGGACGAATGATTGGCTCGCACGCGCCGCAGAATTGGTTGAGAAATATCATCCCGACATCGTGTACTTCGATTGGTGGATTGGGCAGCCGTCGATCCGCCCGAACCTCACTCGCTTTGCTGCGTTTTACTACAACGTATCAGTGAAGTATGAAAACCACATCGGCGTGATCAACTACAAGGATTACGCTATGCAGGAGCACTCGGGCGTGCTCGACCTGGAGCGAGGACAGCTCGGCGACATTCGTCCGCTCTATTGGCAGACGGACACCTCAATCAGCAATCGATCCTGGGGATATATAAAGGACGACACTTTCAAGTCGCCGGAATTCATCGTTCATCAGCTCATTGATATCGTCAGCAAGAACGGCAACCTACTGTTGAATTTCGGCCCGCGCTCCGATGGCACTATTCCCGAACAGGTCCAGCAGGTGCTCCTTGATGTGGGCGCATGGCTCAACGTGAATGGAGAAGCCATCTACGGAACCCGGCCATGGAGGATTTACGGTGAGGGTCCCACGAAAGTTGCTGCGGGATCATTCCACGATACCGACACAGCAAACTACACAGCCGAAGATTTTCGGTTCACCACCAAGGGAGACGCGCTCTATGCCATCGGAGTTAAGTGGCCGACAAAGGATGAAATCGTGGTTCATTCTCTGGGTCAGGCTCTCGGAAGCAGACCGGTGCAAGCCGTCGCGTTGCTCGGCAGCGATGGCAGACTGCAGTTCGAGCAGCGTTCGGATGGGTTGCACGTGCATTTGCCCGCACAACCTCCGGCCAAATATGCGTATGTATTACGCGTGACATTTTGATCGTGATCAACGTGAACTCGATAGTCGACAGCGTTGCCAGCGATCGCAAGTCTCTCACCGTAGCGCTCGTCAATCCGACACAAGAGCCTCAGTCCCTTAACTTACATCTTGAAGGCGTGCAATTGGCCGGCGGAGCACAGATGTGGCAAATGACCGCCCCACGTCCCCACGCTGCGAACGTGCTCGGTAAGCAGCCCGGAGTCGTTATTACAGAAAAAGCACTGTCGCCGGAAGCAGAAACAGTGTCCATCGCTCCTGCGAGTGTTACTGTTTATCGATTTCCGGCAGCAAACGTTCCAGCTGCTGCCTTACATTGAAGGCCGCAGTGCTCTCCACTACACTACCGTGCCTGAATAGGCAGAGAGGACAGCGTGAAGACGAGAATCTATTTTGCGGTTACGCTTGTACTGACGTTCCCGTTGATCTCCGCCACGTCGAAGGTGGCGGCACAGAACGGCGCAGGTTCCAATGTTTCTGCGCAGCGACCGGCTGGCCCATGTGACGTCTACGCTGCCGCCGGCGACCCCTGCGTCGCGGCCCACAGCACGACGCGCGCTCTTTACGCCTCCTACAACGGTCCGTTGTACCAGGTTCTGCGCCAGTCCGACGGCAAGACTTTGGACATCGCCGTCGTCCAGCCCGTCGCCTCACCGGCGGCGGACGCGGGTGGATACGCCGACGCCGAGGCTCAGGATAAATTCTGCGCGAACACTTATTGCTGGATCACCAAGATTTATGACCAGTCCCTGCAGCACAACGACCTCACGCAAGCGCCTCGCGGTGGATTCAGCGGCCCGGCGCTCGGCGGGTTTAACAATCTGCCGGTTGCCGACATGGCTCCGATTACCATCATGCGACACAAAGCCTACGGTGTTTTCATCGAGCCCGGAATGGGACTTCGCCAGAACAACGTGAAAGGCACAGCAGTCGATGACCAGGCGGAGGGACAGTACTGGGTCATTAACGGTCTCCACTATAACTCCGGCTGCTGCTTCGACTACGGCAACGCCGAGATCGACAGCCGTGATGACGACAACGGCACCATGGAAACCGCCTATTTCGGGAATGCTCGCGCCTGGTATCACGGCAATCCGCCTGGCCCGTGGGTTATGACGGACCAAGAGAACAATTTGGTCGGGTGCGTCAACCCGGATGGATCCAAACTGTGCGTCAATGTGCCGAACATCAGCTGGCGCTTCGTGACCGCAGTTGCCAAGGGAGAACCGCATCACTGGACCTCGATGGGCGGCAACTCACAAGGTGGTGACCTGTCGGTGATGTTCAGCGGACCGCGCGTCAACGGCACATATGACCCCATGCGCAAACAAGGGGCCATCCTTCTCGGCAACGGCGGCGATAACAGCAACGGCTCGCAGGGCACCTTCTATGAAGGCGCAATGACCGCGGCAGGTACGTTCCCGAGCGACGCTACCGACCAGTTAGTGCAGGCCAACATCGTGGCAGCCAAGTACGACGTGCCTCGGCTGAGCCTCGCGCCAGCATCTGCAACCGCCAATCCGCCAGGACTGCAGACGTTCTCACCCGGCTCTTCGCAGAACGTTACTGCAACATTTACGAACACCACCGGTGAGGCTGCAGGAGGAGTCACACTGAGCATTTTTGTGCCGAACAAACAGTGGACCTCCTTCGTTTCGGGCACCGCCGAGAAATCGAAGAAATTCGCTGAGCCGGTTGCGCCCGGTTCGAGTGTGAGTGCGACCTTCCAGGTCACCTCAGGCCCGGCAGCCTTCAATGACGACCTCGTCGCCAACGTTTCGTGGACGAGTTCAAAGGGTAGCCGCCAAAATGAAACAACGACCGAGAAGGTGCGGAACGTCAGCCCAATCAAGATCAACGAGTTGCGTATAACCTCGGGTTCCAACCCAACCGATTCTTTCATCGAAATCCACAACGGGGGATCCCGCAGCGTTGACATTTCACGCTGGACCCTGACGGAGCACCCGAGCCAACAAGCTATCTTTTCGACTGTAAAAGTCCCGGACGGGACAAAGCTCGCCGCTGGTGGTTTTTACTTGCTCGGACTCTCCAACTCCGGCCTCGTGGTTCCTGCGCGCGCTGGCGATACCAGCATATACGTCAGGAGCATTACCGATATGAGAGTCGGCGATACCATCGGTATCGATACTGGATCCGACGTGGAAACTCGGAAGATCGCAAGCATCGGGATCGCGGCGAGCAACCACACGACAATGTGGCAGCCCGTTCCCGATGGTCCAGTAATCACTATCCCCAAGGGTTCCACTAACGTGCCTGTCACCAGCGTGTCCGGCTTCGCGGTCGGCCAGAAGATGGCGATCGGCTACGGCGCCACTTACCCCGCGGTCGCACGAGACGTAGAACAGTACGAGGTGGTCACGGTCACCGCCGTCGGCAAGCCGGGCACGCAAGCCTACTTGGCTGCGGACGCGCCTGCCGGCGCGCCCAACATCAAAGTAACGTCAGTTTCCGACATCTCGGTCGGTGACAAAATCAGGTTGGACATCGACAGTCGTGGCCATGGAATCGATAATGTCACGGTCACGGGCGTCGGCACCCAGGCGAGTCGCACGAATCTCGCGGCCGATGCGAGTGCAGGTGCGACCAATATCAAAGTCCGCAACGTGAGCGGATTCGCGGCGGGCGACAAAATCACCATCGGTACCCCGGCGAATAAAGAAGAGGCGACCGTTGGCGCTGTCGGTGCCGCAGGGCCCACTGGCACCGGCATCGACTTCACGCCAGCACTCGCGCAAGCACACATACGCGACGAAACGGTGATAGCGCCCGGGATAGGCCTCGATCTCGGCGCACCTCTTAAGTTCAACCATGCCGCCAATCTCCCCTTCAGCAATCGGGGGACGGGGATCACCTTCCAACCCGCGGCGGCGTTTGCCCACTCGAGCAACGAGCCCGTTCAAGCGCTTGGTACTGGCATCACGCTCGATCGCCCACTTGCCAAAGGCCACCCCATCAATTCAGTTGTGCGCGATTCGGCAGTTACGACGGTGGGCTATCAAGGGAGGCCGGTCCCCAACCAGTGGTTCGGTGGTCCTGAATTCACAACCAACTCTCCCTTGTTTGGTCGAACCATCACGCTCCGGGATGGCAGCATGGTGCTGCGAGACGCCGCTGGTCTGGTGGTCGACGGCCTCAACTACGGAGGCCTCGTCGATCCATGGGCTGCGAAGGGTTATCAAGCCAAATCCGGCGCAGACCAGAGTGGCTGCTACGTGCCTGCGCCTGGTCCGGCCAGTGCGTTTGGGCCAGCTGCGGCTAGCGCGACGAATCAGAGCGCAGGCCGTTTCCAAGATGGCACTGACACAGACAGCAACTGCACCGACTTCGTGACACAGGCCGCCGCCACTCTCGCGGCCGCGTCCAATGCCGGAGAGACCAACATCAAAGTCGCCAGTGTGGAAGGTTTTGACGCTGGCGAGAAGATCACGATTGACACAGGTGCGAAAGTTGAGACTGCCGTGATCGCGAAAGTGGGTACTGCAGGCGCTACCACCGTGGGCACGTCGACCGATGCCGGCGCAACCGTTATCCCCGTCGCCAGCGTAATTGGTTTTCGCGAGGGCCAGACCATCACGATGGACAGCGGGGCAAACGCTGAAACAGCAGTTGTTGCCTCCGTCCGAAGGTTCGGCGCCACATCAATCACAGTCGCCACGCCGCTCACTCATGCGCACGCTCCCGGCGCGCAGGTCTCCGGTACCGGCATTGACCTCGGCGCTGCATTAACCCGGGCGCACGCCGTCGGGGCACAGATCTACGACAACGTCCCCACCCCAGGTGCACCCAATCATTATTTGAGGAGGTCTCATTGAGGCCGCAGCGGGAGGTGCTGCAAGCGCTTCCACGCCCGCCTTACCGTGCATTCATTCTCGCGTTGCTCTTCCTTCGTTGATGCTGGTCACGGATTAAGAGCTCAGCTAGGGAATCTTCCACCACATCCTTCCGTTATTGCTTCTCCTATCGCCGACGGAATGACAGCTACGGTAGGCGATGAGATCTTCGTGTTTCCGTCTACCGTTCTGCTGTAATCTACTTTGTTTCAACGCCGCACCCGGCTCGCACGTACGCCCAACCATGGATGCTCAGCGCAAAGGAATCCTGCCCAGGTGCGAAGTTTCAATTAACACAAGGCGCGGATGCCGCAGTTCTTACAACCGAGAGCCTGAAACTCGAGCTTTCGCTAAAACGCGGCAACATCACAATCACCACCCTTGCGGGACAGCAACCGCTGCGTGAACGCAACGCAATTCCGCGCACCTATGAGCGTGACGTAATAAATCGTGAAAAAACCTATTACGTGGAAGACCGCTTCGCTCCGGATGCAACCGAAGCCTTCTATGGTCTGGGTCAGCACCAGAACGGGATAGTTAACTATCGTGGGGCAACCGTAGAACTGGGGCGGAACAACACCGACGTGGCCATTCCGCTAGTGATTTCCAGCAAAAGCTATGGCTTGATGTGGAACACGGCATCGCTGACATACGTCGATAATCGCTTTCCGCTAGAACTCAATTTCCGTTCTTTGCCGGCAGCTCTGTGGATTATTACTTCATCTATGGGCCTGCATTGGACGAGGTGATTCACCAGTACCGTAACCTGACCGGACACACGCCGATGCTCCCGAAATGGTCCTATGGATTCTTTCAGTCCAAGGACCGCTACGTTTCCCAGAATGAGATTCTGGGAATCGCCCGGCGCTATCGTGAACAACACATCCCTCTCGACGCAATAGTGCAGGATTGGTTTTGGTGGAAGCTGGAAGGTGATCCCGTCTTCAATCCCAATTTTCCAGATGTGCCCGGTGAACTCAGGTAGCTGCACGATGAGCATGTACACGCGATGCTATCTGTGTGGGGGCTGTTTGATGCCAAATCCGAGAACTGCCAGCAACTCGCAGCACGGCACCTGGATGTCCCCAACGCCCACGTTTATGACGCCAGCAACCCAGAGGCCCGCAATTTTTGTTGGAATCAGTTAGCCGGGAAGATGTTCTCGATGGGATGGGACGCATTCTGGCTGGACAGTGCGGAACCTGAAGAATACTGGCCACACATGGGCGACGCAATCTTGCGCAATAAGCCGGTTGCGATCGGGAATGGGGCGCGGTACGCAAACATATTCCCGTTTATGCACACAACCGGAGTCCAGCAACACTGGAGAGCAACCACAGATCAGAAACGCGTATTTCTGGTTACGCGTTCCGCATTTCTGGGCCAGCAGAGAGTTGGAGCTACAGTTTGGTCGGGCGATGTTTAATAGCACCTAATGGGGATTGAGCCATCAAGTGGCAGGTGGACTGAATTTCGCGCTGTCCGGATATCCGTACTGGACAACCGACATCGGAGGGTACTGGCTCGAAGGCCCAATTTCGACGGTCCAATAATTTCGACTACAACGGCGAATCAGTGATTTAGGGTGCCATCCGCATTCGTCTAAGTTGTTGAAACGATTAATGTAGCAGCGCTCATAACCCAAAGGTCTTTCTCTCAATTTGTTTTGGCTTAGTAGATGGTCTGGGAGAGAGAGGACCTCCGACCTGGTCCCGAACCAGGGACTAATGAGTCGTGTTGGTTGTTTTCAATCTCTTAAGTGGGTGCTCCAAACCGTCTCATTCCTGCTCGATCACCTCATATGCCGAGGCATGTCTGGCCCTCCAGACCCTGGGATGTCTTACGGAGTCTTCGGCAAGAGATTCCAATCCTGTAGCGAATGCGGCGGTGCGCGGCATACTAGATAGGCGAGAGGACAAAATGACAAACCCTCGCCCACTCTGGATTTCTCGTACTGACCGTGAACTATCCGTTTCGGACTTCGTCAAATCTTCCTAAACCTCCCTAACTATCAACACATCGGCCGCACGATTGATTACGATGCCTGATCTTGGCATTTCGAAGAGTGACTGCGAAGTTCGCACGAATTTTCATCAAGGCATGGCGGAAGATTTCTTCTCTGACTGCCACCCGATGACTCCAAATCACTCGCCGAACTCCGGCCAATTGGCCAGTCCAAATCTCGCTACGCCGTTTGCGCCGAGTGCACGTAGTTCGACGGAATTCTGCAAATTGAAAAATAGGAAGGACTTGTCCTCGGATCATGAGCAAAAAGCGATTGCAGATCATAAGAAGTAAGAAAACAGACCGAGGAGACGGAGAAGTGCCAAACCGCGTGCGGCACCGCTCCGCGATGGCACACCCTCCCGTTCTTAAGCTATTTCGGAAGTTGCAGCACCAGTGGGACAAATGCGGTGCTATCGACCTAGGAATTCTGGTGGACGAAATCCTCCAGGCGGGTTGTAGTACGCGAGGGCTAGCTGAGGAGTTGAAGAGAACGATGAGGGACCCGCAGGTATCAGACACAACTCTTCGCCGCTATGTTCAGCTTGCGCGATTGCCGGAAGCGCGTAAAGACGAGATCCGGAAAGGCGCTTCGGAGAAAAGGCTTCTCGCCGAAGAAGCGCGTAAGAAAAGACAAGAAAGGAATGAAAGGGAGGCTCGCCGACGCGCGAGGTATCGCTCCGAGAGGCTCAAGCTAGAGAGGGAGAGTGGCCGCCCCAGTGATGAGTTTGCTCACAAGATTTGCCACTTCTGTATCGATGTACCTCCATCTCCGGTACCTGACGAAGTCAATAGTCTGTTCGCGCAGGCTGCCGCATATCTCAACGGCGGCTTCGCGGGCTCTGGCGGAACAAACTCTATGCCCCACCGCACCATGGCTGCTGCCTCGGCGGCTTGAATTCCGAGATCAGGAGTAGACAACAAGGAAGCTGCGCCGTAAGGTGCATTCAGCCGCATCAAGACTCCGCTCACTGTGGCAGCAATGCCGACATCTTCCGGGGCCAACTCACGCGCACTCGCGTACGCCCGGAGCGCGGCAAAGTGATCGCCGGAAGCCAGCGCGAGGTCCCCGGCCAACAGCGCATTCAAAAGCGGCCAGCTGTTTTGTTGGGGAAAACGGCGAAGTCCCTCTTGAGCCAACTGCTGAGCGAGGGCAAACCGCTGCTGATCGCGATAAGCGCGAGTCATGGCAAGCAAGACATACTCCGGAGGTTCGACAACTGCAGCCCGCTCGAACACATCCGTTGCATCACGCGGCCTCTTCGCCCAGGTCAGGATCGTCGCTAAATCAAGTGCCGCGGCTGTGTTCCTGGAGTTGCTTGCGACGATGCTCTGCAAGTCGCGGATTGCCTCGTCAGTGCGGCCCTCCCTTGCTGCGCGCACCGCTTCTTCCCGACTCTGTCCATCAGCCTTCGTCATCGGTAGCGCCAATAGGATGAGGAAACTGAACACTTGCAGACGTCCAACACGGCAGCTAATGACACTGCGAGCCGCATTGCCTAAGTGCTCTCGCTTGGCTGGCGTTAGACAGGGGTCCACTCGCGGGCTGCATAACATCAATTAGCAAGCGTAGCAGCCGCCATTCTTCCAGCGGTACTGATAGATTTGATAGGTCTTTGTGTACCTTGGATCTGTTTTGGCGTTTAGATTGAGAATCTGGAGATGCCTGTAATGTGCGCGTCGGCACGGCTGATCGGAAGCCGCTCCCGTGGTGATCCGAATTCACATTTGGGAAGCATTTACTAGCTGAACGATTCAGAAGCTGTGCATAGGAAGTTCCTTGTGGCGAGAACTGTAAACGCGAAGTTACGCAGGAGTTGGAGATGCTAAAACCGAAACAAGAAAGGATGGACTACCCAGTCGACATGCTAAGACTGGGATCGTCGGACCATATCGTATCGAGGTTGACGGCGTTCTACGATTTCCTTTTGCATCACTTGCTCGACCATCCGCTCAACTTGCGGCATGAAAGGCTCTGGGTTGAGAAGCGCGACCTTGCCGCCGCTGTGTCCCAACTGCAAAGCTATTTCGTTCCAGCGTAAAAGAGGAGAGGTGACGGGAATGTGAATTGACTCGCGTGAGGGCTCTGGCTTCAGGAGATATCCAACCCAGATCAATAGTGAGGCGGAGTACGCCATGGGTAGCAATTGTGACCAGAGCGGGATCTTGCTCAGATGGGAGCTGCTTAAAGCGGTATATAGGAGAATTGTGCAGAATGCATCAAACCCGAATCCGAGCGCGAACCCAAATACTCGGTTCCTCATGGAAAGGCCCAGGTGCTGAGAGCCGATGAACAGAAAAATCAGCAAGGCACACTGCAACACGCCCACAACTCTCTCGAAGTCATGAACGCTCGCCGCTAGCCAATGGTGGGGGGCTCCAGCCGAGGATGCGGGACTGCTGATGAACACTACGATGCCGACGAACAAGATAGACCCGCCAGCCCACTTGAATACGATCTTCGCCAAATCTTGCAAACCGGCAAAAGGTTTGAATGCAGTGCAGAAGATCTCATAGAGAACCGCGATGGCAGCTATGTTTGCCAACGCTGTCCCTACCCAGTACACCGAATAGTAGGTCCAGGTAGACAAGCCAAATTGGCGATAACAGAAAAAGCGAGTCCCATCAAGCAGGGTGAGAAACAGGAGGTAGGAAGCAAAGAACGTAAACTGCCTCAGCAACTTACGCTGATACAACAAATAGACACAAAACAGCTGGAGGATAGGGCACGACAACCATATTAGAGCTGTTTGAAGTGTCAGGCCGGGCATCCTCCACTCGGTTTTGAGAAGGATAGTACTTCGCCCGGCCCAACTTCAAGCAGAAAGCATGGCCCTTCGATGCTAGTGCCGTCAGGTCGCTAGCAGCTAGCACCCGTCCGGTGGACACACGGGCACGGGGGCTCCGCCGACGACGCCTGGTTGGTTATGGGAAATGCTGGCAGCGGCGATCACTGCTCCGAGCATGATGGTTCCAAGTAACAAGCGAATCGACTTCTTCATAATGTTTTCCTCACGAAAAAAGGTAACCTGCACCATATGTGGTGCTAGTTACCTGATTGCAACAATATCAATCGATGCCAAATTCCCCAACAGGTTTTTCCGTGAAAACTCCATTCGAAGAGTCAGAAGATCATGGCCTGTCGGAAGCCGCGCCGAGGCAATTTTCGTTGACAGACCCAGTTCGGGAAGGCCGCCGAATCAGAGGTCGAAAGAGACAGCAAAGCGACTCTCTCTGAAACGAGATAAGTTGATTACAATCAAATTGTTAGATAAATTCAGGCCGCAGTTGTTCAGAGTTCTACTGCGCTTTGAATCCGGTGACCTCTTGAAGCCCGGGGGCTTAGAATCCGGCGCGCTCGATCGCTGAAACAAAATCGCCTGACCAGCAACAGCGAGCCGTATCAAGATGGTAATCTTCGGTCCGCGGGACGGGAGACACGCTCTGCTATTTCTTCAATTCAACGGGCCGCCGTGAAGTTCTACGACAATTTAGACGCCGGGTATGCGGCACTCGTCTCTCCGGTGATTCGGCGCGTCGCGATGAAGGGTTACGCGATGGGTCTCACATTCAATGAGACTAAGAAGTGGCTTCTGCTCTTACCGCTGGCTCCAATTCGGGAATCAGTTCTGAAGCTTACGCAGCAACGGATGGGCGGCGAGGCCAAGCGGCCCAATATCCTTATGGGAAAGCCAATATGCAGCAATCAAGTCTGATCCATTCGGGAGATTCTTCACCAAAACGGGGATCTCAACATGACAGCCTTCAATGGAAGAACGTTGGAGATACGTGCGCCTGAGTTCCTTACTACATCTCAGGCACCAGTAACCAAGGAGGTGCTCGCGGGCAAGGGCAAATATCCCAGATGTCACGCATCACGTTTCACGAACGCTCCGAAAAAAATGCACTGGGCACATCGCACCGAAAATTGAGCATGAGTTTAACTAAGCTCGCTCAATAGAACAATTTAACCCTCGTAATTCTGCCAGTTGTCATCCAATCGTTTTCCCAAAAAACTGGGAGAACCGCAGCTCAGGGCAGCAGCATCTCACCTCGTGTGGGGTTTATAGGGATCGGCTCGGTTGAAGATGGGAATCAGCTTGCAATCGAGCAGGAGCTCACTTAACATCGGCAAAGCCAATAGAACCAAGCGATAAGGCCGTGGAAAAAGGCGCCAGAGCTGCTGGTTCCGGAGCAAACCATCTCCGACAGGGATCGAATGAAGAGTCAGACCTATCGTTGTCTCGCTGTCGTCATAATCTCTTTCGTGAGCGCCGGAACGGCGCTTGCTGCCAAAATCTCCACTAGTGGAAGCACCACCACCAAGCGCACAGCGCGCAAAGTACACGAATCGAGTCGAACCCAGGCGAAGATCAGCCGTCTGCGTCATAGCCGCCGGGTAAGTTATTCGCGGAGAAGCCGCCGGCATCATCGCTATTACGAGCGTTTCACGGCGAACTCGTTTGCGACCAACGATCTGACCTCCGGAGACATCGCGGCAGGCGAGGATCCGATCGTGCGCCAGGCAGCGATCGATGCTCTGGGCAACATGAATGGAACGGTAGTCGCGATCGATCCCACCGACGGGCGCATTCTGGCCATGGTGAATCAGAAGCTGGCGCTCTCCGAAGGCGCCACTCCTTGTTCCACAATCAAGCTATCCGTCGGACTTGCTGCGCTGAGCGAAGGGGTCATCACGCGGAACACACCGGTGAAGATCGGTCCGCACGCCTACATGACTCTCACCGAGGCGCTGGCGAAATCGAACAATCTTTACTTCGAGGCGCTGGGACGTAAGCTCGGATTTGAGCGCATTCACCGTTACGCGACTCAGTTCGGACTCGGCGAGCTGGCCGGATACAACATTGAAGGCGAACATCTCGGCGTTTATCCCGACGAGGAACTCGATGCCAAGTTGGGCGGCGTTGGCCGGATGTGCTCCTTCGGCGACGGAATCTCGATGACTCCGCTGCAGCTCGGAGCCATGGTTGCCGCGATGGCGAATGGTGGTACGCTTTATTACCTGCAGCATCCCACCACTCCGGAAGAGGTTTTGAATTTCCAACCGAAAGTAAAGCGCACGCTTGAGATTGCGAACTATCTGCCGGAGATGAGCGATGGCATGGCGGCGGCGGTTCAGTATGGAACGGCGCGTCCACTGCGGGTGAACTTCTCCGAAGAGCAGATCCTGGGCAAGACGGGGACATGTTCTAATTCGGGAACGCGCTATGGGTGGTTTGCCTCGTACGCTAACACAAGCTATGGACGCATCGTCACGGTCGTCTTCCTGGAAGGCGGGCGCTCAACCTATGGGCCCAAAGCGGCCGAGATCGCAGGGCGTATGTATCGCGGTCTATACGATCACAGCTTCTTCGCCGTCAAGAATCCAGTCGAAAAGACTGGAGAGACTACTGCCGTCGGCGTATCTCAATAAGCTCTGTCAGTGACAGCAAAGGCCTCCCCTCGGGGAGGCCTTTGCTGTTTTGTCGTACCCTCATCGCCGGTTATTCGGGGAGGAACTTCTCCGGCTCTGTCGCTTCCCGTAACGTGAGTCCATGAAGGTAGTCCTCATTATCGTTGGCTGCGCGCTTTTCGCAATCGGAGCAATCGGAACATTCATCATCGTCGACATGTTCCAGCATCCTAGAGGCATTGGAGCCGAATGGATCGTCTGACCCTTGCTCGGGTCGTAGTGCTGGCTTTCCTGTGCGCCAGTTTCGGCTGCTTCTACGCGGCAAAGCGAATGAACTGACCGAACGGGTACGTTTCTCTGCACAAAATTTGCGTCGAAACTCTCAACTGTGGTCGCACGTAAGAAACTCTGCAGACGGAGTTGAGGCAACTGTATGCTGCGTAATCTGAAAGAGCTTGTGAAGAAGCTGTTGCGAAGACGCGGACCTGCAGATCCGCTACGCGAACCCTATGGGGAGGTTCCCACGCCCAAAAAACCAAGAAGGCCACAGCCGCGTGGAGCTGTGGCCCTGGCGGAACCCGCTGAAGATTAAAACGCTATTTTGAGATAGCGGCGAACAGGTCAGAGTTTACAAGGCTGACGAACTTGCGATCGTCGGTTTCGAACTTCAGTTTGAGAGCGCCACTATCGGAATCCACCACCAGATTATCGAGAGCGACCTTTTCTGTGGGCGTGGCGTTCATCTTCTTGTAAAGAACGCCAGCCTGCAGAAGAGTCTTGAGGGTTGCTGCGGTGAAGGCGTCGGACGTAATGACCTTCAGGTTAAACTTCACGCCGTTGCCGAAGTCCATCTTGTAAGCGGAATTCTTAATGCGGTTTTTGATCGCGTTGTAGTCGGCCAGGTTCGACGCATCTCCGAGCGCGGACTTCATCATCTCCTGCGTGCCCTTTTCGTCCAGAACGCTCCAGATCGTGTCCGAGTCAACTGAGGAGATCATGTCTGTGATTGCTGAGTTCGAATTCAGGCTGCTGCCGAGGCCGTCGCGCACATCCAGCGCCGACTTGAGCGATGCCGAGTCTCCGAACAACATGTTGTAGTTGTCGAGCAGCGTCATAGACAAGCCGCCGTCCAGCGGGTACATCGCGGAATCGCGATAGACCGCGGGCTTGATCTTCTTGGTCTTCAGTCGCGCCACCACTTTATTTACGGCGAAGTCGCCCTGGGCTATGCCGACCACCTGCAATCCGCTCTTCACGCGAAACGAGGCGAAGGTAAGTTGCTCGACATCTTTGTCAGGATCAACTCCCACGCCTTTGAGCGCGGTCTCAAACTTCTTGAGCTGGTCGGGAAGAACACGGGCTTTCAGAGCTTGTCCACTCTGCGAATCTTCCATGCCGCGATAATCCACGTTGATAATTTGCTGGATGTCGGCAGGAATCACGGCACGGGTAGCGCTGGCAAGCGACGACCCGAAGCTGAAAACGGGAGCTAAACAGAGAGCGGCAAGAGCAGGGATTCCGTACTTCATAGATTCCTTAATTTTAGCTAATAGTTGGATGAGCAGCTCTGAGTGAATGTTATCTCAAGGTGTGCCACTCAGGTCACCAGCGTTAACCCTAGGAAGGGCCTTCAGTTGCTTATCGTGATTACGGAGGCCGCCTTACTCATCTCAGTCTTGAACGTTTCGTCCTTCAATTCTTGCAGATTGATTTCAACGTTAGCCAAGCCGCCCTCGATCGCTGTCCTCGCCAGGGAGGAAGCCACCGCAAGGTCGGACCACATGTTCTTGCTCGTGATCGGTTTGAGAGATTCGACGAGTTGTCGAACTTCATGCGCTTTCTGCGCGATTCTCAGCGGTACGCGAGTCGCATTCTTGAGCGCGTCAGAGACCGCGCGTTCCCCAACTTCCGGAGAAAAAGTCTTCGCGTCTCTATAAGCTTTCATCACTTCCGCGTATGAGGCTGCGTCGAGATCGATGCTGGCCTTGAGTTCTTCGCGCAGGCGATTGAGACGGGCCACCGCATCACTTAATTCGGGCTCATATTGTTGGTAAGCCTTTTTGCCACGAGACATTCCGGCAACCATCCCGCCGAGTGCGGCTGCCATTGCGCCGGCAGCAGCCGATGCGCTGCCTCCTCCAGGCGTAGCAGTCGAAGCGGCGAGTTGCTCGATAAAGGGCTCAACTCCAGCGCGAATTCCGCCAACTGCAGCTTTTCCTCCAGTGACGGCTGCCAGGCGATTCTCAAGAATCAGGGAAGAATCGAAGTTCTCGACTTGCAGAAACCACTCCGCAGCCTCTTCCAGTGCCTTTTTAGGAATCAGACCAACGATTTCACTGGATACGGGCATCACTCCATGTCTGGCCGCCTCGCGCTTTACGAACTCGAACACGCGGGCAATCGGCGTCTGCTCGAAATCCGTCAGGTTCATCGAAACCTGCGCCTGACCTCGAACGAAAACGCCCATACCTTTCACGTAACGTAATCCGCCGGATGAGAAACGCACTGCCTTACCGATTTTTTTTGCGATCTCGACATCGCTTGTATTCAGGTAGACGTTATAGGCGATGAGCGGCTTGCGAGCGCCTACTACGGTCGCTCCTGCAGTCGCATGAAGGGCCGCATCGCCGAAGTCGGGACGCCGGTCGGGATTTGTTGCTACTTCAGTCCGCAGTCCCTCGAATTGCCCGCGGCGAATGTTCTCGAGGTTCTGGCGTTCAGGCCGAGTCGCCGCGGCTTCGTAAAGATATACGGGCACCTGATGACGCTTCCAGATCTCGGCGCCCACGTGACGGGCAATGGCAACACAGTCTTCCAGCGTGATGCCTTCGATGGGAATAAACGGCACGACGTCGGCAGCGCCGATGCGAGGGTGAGCACCCTGATGGTGAGTGAGATCAATCAACTCGGCTGCTTTTCCAACACCTCGAATGGCAGCTTCAGCGATGGCATCACGGTCGCCAACCAGGGTGACTACGCAACGGTTGTGATCGGCGTCCATTTCCTTGTCGAGTAGGTACACGCCGTCAACCTTCATGGCGGCAATAATGGCCTCAACCTTCGCGGTATCGCGGCCGTCAGAGAAGTTGGGAACACATTCGACTAAATTCATAGGGACTAGGTGACAGGTTACAGCGTACAGGGAAGGCGGAACAGAGTCTTACTGATCCGCAGGTCGAGGAGCAGCCGGCTGCTTGGCCTGCTGTCCCCTGTTCCCTCTCCCCTAAGCTTTGAACGCCTCTTTATTTACCACG
>QIBC01000259.1 GCA_003225215.1 Acidobacteriota bacterium | reverse complement strand
ACAGTGCCCGGAGGTGGCGACATAGTCACATCGTTGTCCATCACGACGACGTGCTCCAGCTGCCAATCTTTGAATTGGCTGAACACACCAATACCCATGGCGTCTGCGTCCGGCCATTCGCAATCGATCTTGTTATGCGCAATCACGTACGAACCGGTGTTAGCGATCCGAATCGCCTCAGGTCGCGGTACTAGTGTCGATGACACAGTGCCGGTGTCGATCACGTTTGATTCCACATTCGCTTGCCCGCCGAGGAGCCGGAAGTTGATCGCAGGCTCCGTGGTGTTTCTGATCCTGTTTCCGGAAACATAAATGTCAGCCTTACGATCTGGAGATCGGCCGACGCCGAATATGGTGATTCCCAATGTGTTCTCTACGGCCGATGCGCCCTCCAGGTCGATGTCGTTGTTCGTAATCAACAACCTTCCCGAAATGTTCTCTGGATGTCCTGTCTGCATAGGACTCGGCAGATTGCCGACCGTATTTATCTCGATTGCGCTGCCGCCAAGACCGCCTGGCACGAGGCCTTTGAACTTGCATTTTGTGATCGTCAGGCCACTGACGGCATAGACGAAGATCCCGTCCCAAGTTGGGCGATTAAAACGCAGTGACTGAATGGTGACGCTTGCTCCCGGAGCTTCGACGTAGAAGGGGATCGTTCCCCCCTCTATAGTCGTCATTTCATCGTCGTCTCCGCCTACGCCTGAGATGGAGACTGATTTCCAGACCTTGACCGTGGCTTGTGGGTAAATGTTGGGCAGCGCCGTCAGGACAGTTGGGGACCTGTCAAAAGAGAAATGTCCTATGAGCGTGACGTGCTCATTCTCATCAATGGCCCTTTGAACATTCCGGACATCAAGATCGGCATGACCGGTTGCGACAATTTCTACGCTTTGGGCCACCGTGCCTACGGCAAGAGTGACGACGGTTGCAACGCCGCCTAGAACCAGAAGACAAAACTTGGACAGTAACGCTTTCATGATTTCTACCCTCCGTCTCTTCGCGGTACACGCTTTGTCTCGCAAAATCCTCGCTGACCCGGTGACTCTCGCTTGCAGAGCACATTTCATCAATGTCCGGGATGTGGTCCTTGTCTGTTCCTTTTGTGATCGTGCAATCCATAACAAAGAAGGGGGTTACGCTTCTCAGACAGGCTGAGTGTCGATTCTGGAGAGTAATGATCGTGATAAACTCGCCGCAACTCTGGTGCTTTTATGCCCACCTCCGCCGGTTCCGCGCGCATTCGCTTCGAGGCTTTTGAAATTGACTTGCGCTCCGGCGAACTCCGCAAGCACGGGCTGAAAATCAAGCTGCACCAGCAGCCCTTCCAGGTTCTCACCATGCTGCTGGAGCATCCGGGTGAGGTCGTTACCCGTGAAGAATTGCAACGGAGGCTCTGGCCTTCCGAGACCTTTGTGGACTTCGATGTTGGCCTGAACTCCGCCATCAAGAAGTTGCGTGAGGCGCTTCACGAATCTGCAGAACATCCGCGGTTCATAGAGACTCTGCCACGGCGCGGCTATCGCTTCATCGGCACAGTCGATGGCGTTCCGCCGGCAGAGACGCGATCCCCCCTGCGAGCTCCGGCACCTGGGGAAGCAAACCTTGCACCACTCGAGCAGAAGAAGCTCGGAGCCAGTGCAACGACGAAATGGCGATGGATGCTCTGGAGCTTCGCTGCTGCGGCAGCACTTCTTGCGCTCGGATTTCTTTTGGTAACTGCCGGCAAGTGGCGCGAAACAAACCTTCGAACTGCGACTCCGATTCACATCCACTCCATCGCAGTTCTCCCACTCGAGAACCTGACCGGCGATCCGTCGCAGGAGTACTTCGTAGATGGCATGACCGACGCGCTAATCACCGACTTGGCGCAAGTCAGTTCCCTCAAGGTGATCTCGCGCACCTCAGTGATGCGTTACAGGGGCACGCAAAAGCCGCTTCCCGAAATTGGAAAGGAGCTCAATGTTGACGGCATCATCGAAGGCGCGGTAATCCGCGCAGGCGATCGAGTGCGAGTTGACACGCAATTGATCGAAGTCGGCAGCGACCGGCATCTCTGGGCCAACACATACGAACGAAACCTGGGTGATGTGATCGCCTTACAAAATGAGATTGCCAGAGCTGTTGCCAACCAGGTTCAAGCCAGGCTCACACCTCAGGAGCAAGCGCATCTGCTGAGCGAGGATTCAGTCGATCCGCAGACGTACGAGCTTTACTTGAAAGCCCGTTACTTCTGGGGCAAACGTGATGAAAATTCAATCCGCAAGAGCGTTGATTATTTTCAGCAGGCAATTCAAAGAAGCCCCAATTACGCCCCTGCCTACGCGGGCCTAGCTGAAGCCTATGCTGTGAAGTTCGATGTCGCCCCACAGGAACAGTACTCGGCCGCGAAATCGGCGGCGCGCCGAGCGCTCGAAATTGACGACGATCTTGCCGAAGCTCATAACGCGCTGGCGGCCAGTCTCTTCTGGTATGACTGGGACTGGGCCGGCGCGGAGAAAGAATTCCAGCGCGCCCTTGCGCTCAACCCGAATTACGCCCAGGCGCATCAGTGGTATGGGCAACTCCAGAAAGCTCTGGGAAGGAGAAACTGGTCTGACGAAGTGCTACGTGCCGGCGAACTTGATCCACTGTCAATACTGCCCTCCGGTGTGGGCTGGTACCGTGAGAGCGGCCAATATGATCTTGCCCTGGGGCTCATTCGAAAGAAGCTTGAACTCTACCCCAATGCTCCTAGTCTTTACGCTGAGCTTGGCGAGATTTACGCGCGAAAGCGCATGTATCAAGATGCCATTGCAAGTAGTCAAAAAAGCGTCACGCTCTCCGCTGGGGAGCCGGTGTATCTCAGTGGACTCGCCCGCGTATATGCAATTTCTGGCAAACGGAAGGAAGCTCTCCAGATCATCGAGCAGTTGACGGTGCTCTCAAAGCGCAGGTATATCTCGTCCGTTCAAATAGCCGAAATTTACGCGGCCCTCAACGAAACAGATCTGGCGTTCCGATGGCTCGACAGAGCTCTCGGAGAACATTCTCCTGCTCTTGTATACCTGAAAAGCCCAACTGTCTTAGAGACCCTGCACTCGGATCCTCGCTACGCTGAGCTGGAGCGTCGGGTGGGCCTGCCCTTGTAGCCGCACGCGCCTATTGCTATCCAAGTCCTAGAACAGGAACTTCAACTGCATCCTCATCGAACGAATTCCGCCGTCGGTGAACTTGGGATTCAGGAACTCTCCCGGCGGGGAATTTACCAGGTCGCGGCTCGGCGCCTGCACAAATTGGCGATGGTTAAAGACGTTGAACGCCTCCCAGCGAAACTCGAACCTTTTCTTTTCCGAGATGGGAAAGTTCTTCATCAGAGCAGCATCCCAATTGTTCGTGCCGCCCGCTAATAACGTGTTCCGTCCTACGGTAACGCTGTTTGGAAGCCCAACACCTTCGACGAAGTGGACCTCTGCTGGGCTAACGCATGCTCCCGAATCCGGATTGCGGTAGCCGGTCGAACAAGCTCCGGGTCCTGAGGCTGGCGTAATAATGGCTCGTGTGTTCAACGGAGCGTCAGGATTGCCAAGGTCAGGACGGTCATTTGTGAAGCCGTCGCCATTGCGATCAAAGCCGTTTTGCACCGTGTAAGGAGCGCCTGATTGTAATGTGGTGATCCCCGCGATAGACCAACCTCCCAGGACGCGCTTTCGAATGCCATTCCGCGGCCCAGGAATCTCCCAAATGTACGCGACCGTGAAGCGATGGCTGCGATTGTAGTCACCCAATCCGCGGTCCAGTTTTAAGCCGCCCAAGCTATTGGGCATCGATGTCAAATTGAGGTTTTGCGAATTTGAGTTGACCAGCAGCGACTCGCTTGTGCCGTCGATCGCGCGCGACCAGGTGTAAGAGCCGGCGAGCTGCAGGCCTTGGGTGAACCGCCGTTCCACTCGGAGTTGCAGCGCATGGTAAACCGAGTTGCCGTTGCTGGCGCGAATGACTCGCGGACCAAAATCCGGATGCAAGCGGGTGCCGTCCGGCTGTTGTGGATTGACGTCGTCGCGAGTAAAAAGATGGTGGCTCTCGGATCCAACATAGGCGAGGTCGAGAAGAAGTTGGGGCGCCAATCTTCGCTGCAAGCCAAAGGTCCAGTGTTCCGTGTACGGGCTGCGAATGTTTTTGTCGAATACTGCAAGTTGACCATCTCGAATGTTAGGCGGTCTC
>QIBC01000258.1 GCA_003225215.1 Acidobacteriota bacterium | reverse complement strand
TTCTTTCCCATCAGGCAGTCGTCAAATACTTCCACCACGTTAATCGTGCGCTCGACTGTCCCACCAACGCAGATGATTCCCGCCGTCCACGAAGCCATCAACCGTGTGGACCGGAGCATTCCGATTTTCACGCTGGGCAGTTGGCAGGATTCGCTCGGCCTCGCAACATTTCCTGCCGTCGCTGCAACCGTAGCCTTGAGCGTCTTCGGATTGATTGCCGTACTCCTCGCACTCACCGGACTCTTTGGAATGGCCTCTTACACGGTCAGCAAGCGACTGCGCGAATTAGGCATTCGCGTGGCTCTGGGGGCTCAACAGGTTCAGGTGCTGCGCGCAGCCCTGGCTCGAACGGTTCTTCTTCTCTTGCTGGGGTCCCTGACTGGACTTCTGCTGGGGATTGCGGCCACGAGAGTACTGGCGAGCATCGTGTATCACGCGTCGGCAGCCGATCCGTTCGTGCTTGCGGGTGTTGTGCTGGCTATGGTCCTCGTCGGGCTCATCTCGGCATCAATTCCCGCTCGACGAGCCTTGGCGATTCATCCCATGGACCTGCTAAGGGAAGAATAGGAAAAGAGGGAACAGGTTACATGGGACGGGTTACCTGGAGTCCACAAGTAGCAACTGGACCTTCCATTGTTCATTCTTGTTCCCAGGCGAGGTCTTGAAAAGTAACATCATTGTTAATAAAAATCCCTGCTCGTTCCCTGTTATTTTCTTGAATCCGGCGCAAATCATAATTAAGTGCTTAGTTATGTGTGTTTACAGAGAATCCACAGAATTCCCTGTTAATTCCCTGGGTTTCGTGAGAATTTGCAGATTTTGGGCAGAATAGGCAGGTTTCAACATCGAATTTGAAAACTCGCCTGTTATTGTCCCTGTTCTGCTGCTTTTTGCCTGAATTTTTCCGCAGCGTCCTTTTCCGCAGCTTCTATAGTCAGTCCATGCGCAGACCGTGGATCGCGATTTTGTGTGTCGGCTCAATCTGCATATTCTCCCTGCTGCCGGCACTTGCGCAGGCTCCCGCCGGCGGTCGCGCCTTCCAGATTGTGACCTCCAACCTGCCGGCACCTGAGGCCGGCATGGAATACAAGGCGGAGTTGAAGGCCGTTGGGGGCAAGCCACCTTATCGCTGGACGGCCCTGGAACAGAAGTTGCCGGCAGGCCTGGCATTCGATAGCACGGGCGCAACCATCTACGGCACGCCGCAGTCTGCCGACCAGTTCTCCGTGCTGGTGCAGGTATCGGATTCTTCCGAGCCGCCTCTGACGAACACTCGCCTGCTTGTCTCCAGCGCAGGGCCGCTCCTTGCCATCCGCTGGACCGACCGACCGCATATATCGCTCGACCACTTGGCCGGTGCGGTCCGAGTGAAAAATGGCAGCAAGGACAAGATCGAACTCACTGTGATCGTCGTAGCCGTAAATGAAATTGGAAAAGCTTTCGCGTTGCGCTACGAGCACCTGGCGCTGCCAAAGGGAGCAGAAACTCCCGATTTGAAATTCGATTCGAGTCTGCCTCTTGGGCAGTACACGCTGCATGCAGATGCGGTGGGAGAAGTGCCGGCGAAGAATGCCATCTATCGCGATCGTCGTCAGCTAGAGCGGCTGACTGTCGAGTCGCAGTGACTCAAGGCTGGCGCTCGCGACAACCGCTTACCATCAGTACAAATCCGCCAATAATGAGTGTTGCTCCAACTCCCACCGGAAAGCGACGTGGCTCTGTGCGTGAAACGCCAAGTGTTATTCCACCCGACTGAAATTGTTCCTGCTCCGCATGTGGGATCTTTACTACGAATGACAGTAGCCCCAATACAACGCAGACAAGGCCCACCAAGAAGAGCGTCTTCATCTCGTCCCGCCGGAAAAGTGGTTGTTAATGAGATGCATTCTTGCTTTCGCCGGTCTGCACCAAATGAGTGCTGGTTATTCGTCTGGATCCCTGAGCAACTATTCACGGCACTTATTCCTCACATGATGAGGAGAACTTCAGTGCGCTTGCAGCCTTACTTCTTCCTGACAGTCGCTGTCGCAGTTTGCGGTATCGCATGTTCCAACGATCCTGGGACTACTCGACAGCAGGCGGCCAACGCCACGGAACAACTGAAGCGCGAGAGTCGCGAAGCCGCCGGCAATATCAAGAAAGGCGCCGCGGTTGCTGAGACTCAGCTTGGCGCTGCGGCGCAAGGCGTAAAAGAAGGGTTAAACGATAAGAGCTCTTCCCTCGTCGACTTGAACACTGCCAACAAAGCTCAACTGATGGGCTTGCCCGGGATCAACGAGAAACGCGCAGACGCAATCATTGCCGATCGCCCGTATCAGCGGCCGCGCGATGTCGTGAGCAAAGGCGCGATTACCGCGGATGAGTTTCAGAAGATTTCTGATCATGTAACCGTAGGCTCAAAGTAGCGAGGCAGCCAAGTCCTGCAAGCGGTCACAACTCGCGCACAATATTTCCAGTAAAATCAGAGTTCGTGAAAGCCGCCGCGAAGAAACAACTCTCTGCGACGAATGGATCGCAGGCCAGGCCTGTCCCAGAACTTTCTGCTGATCAGGCGCTCGGGCACTTGCGCTCCGCCGATCCAGTGCTGGCCGCAATTATTCAGCGCGTTGGTCCTTACGCGATGCAATATCACGAACCAACGTTCCGCGCTCTCGTGCGTTCAATCGTGTTTCAACAGCTTCACGGAAAAGCGGCGCGCACCATCTTCGAACGGCTGGTGCAAAAGGCCAGCGGAGAGATCACTCCAGATTCAATACTCAAGCTTCGCCCAGCACAGATGCGGGCCGTTGGACTCTCAAAGCAAAAGCTAACTTACATCCGCGATCTAGCGCGAAAGACTCGCGATGGTGTTGTCGAGTTCGAACGTTTCGCCCAAATGAGCGACGACGACATCATCGCGGAACTTACGCAGGTGAAGGGCATAGGCCAGTGGACCGCGCACATGTTTCTAATGTTCGCCTTACGCCGGCCGAACATTCTCCCCACGGGCGATTATGGCGTGCGAGCGGCGATGCGCAAAGCATACGGCATGAAGGTAATGCCAAAGCCAAGAACGATGGAGCGAATGGCGAAAAGCTGGCACCCATATTGTTCGATCGCAAGCTGGTATATGTGGCGCTCACTGGACGTGGTGGTTTAACGACGGTAGAGACGCAGCATGCTGAGTCTCTCTGCATGCATCGTCCACAACGCCCGCTCGTACACGCCGGCCGCATCGCGAAGACGCAGCGTGCTGCGTCTCTACCAGGTTGACACCTTGTGGCAGAGCCGCCCTCGGCTGTGGCTGTGCCCAAGCCAACACAGGCGCAGGCGCCTGTGGCCCCGATAACCACTTCGTTATAATCACCAGTTCGCTCATGCCTTCCGAAACTTCCAAGAAGATTAGGGTCCTCGTGGCCAAACCTGGACTCGACGGACATGATCGCGGCGCGAAAGTAATTGCGCGCGCGCTGCGCGATGCCGGCATGGAGGTCATCTACACGGGGCTGCGGCAGACTCCGGAGATGATCGTGACTGCGGCGCTGCAGGAAGACGTGGACGTAATTGGACTCTCCATTCTCTCAGGAGCCCACAATGCGATCGTGCCGAGAGTCGTCTCTCTGATGAAAGAAAAGCAGATGGACGATGTGCTGATCGTTCTCGGCGGTACCATTCCGGAACAGGATGTTCCCTTCCTCAATCAGCATGGCGTAACCGGCATCTTCGGACCAGGGACGTCAATGGACCAGATCGTGACATTCATCCGCGCCAACGTGAAGCCGCGCGGAATCCCTGCGTAACTTCAGCTCACCACGGAGACACCGAGTCACGGAGAGAGCCAAGAGCCTAACCACAAAGCTCACGAAAGAGCCGGAGGAAACTAGAAGTAGCTTAAAGAGGCTCCTCAATTGCGTTTGCGCGATTTTCCCTTCGTGCTCCTTGGTGTCCTTTGTGGTTTCATTCCTGGTGCTTCTCTCCGTGTCTCCGTGTCTCAGTGGTGAACTGGATTTGTTACCCTAGAGAGTTTCTTCGCTCAGCCCAATGGCACAAATCCCCACCACATCGACGCCCGACAGCGTCATCACCTCAGCTCTCGATCCCAATTCGCCGCGATATCAGAAGAATGCCCGCGCGATGGCCGACCTTGTAACCACTATCGCTCGCGAACAGGAGAAGATTCGCGAGGGCGGCGGAATGAAGGCAATCGAATCTCAGCACGCCAAGGGACGTCTCACTGCGCGAGAGCGCGTCGCTCTGCTCATCGATCCGGGCACGGAGTTACTTGAGCTGGGGATCTATGCGGCGCACGGCATGTACGAAGAATGGGGCGGAGCGCCAGGCGCGGGAGTAGTTGCAGGACTGGCGCGCGTTCAGGGACGCCTCTTCATGGTGATTGTGAACGACGCCACGGTGAAGGCCGGCGCCTTCTTTCCGATGACCGCGAAAAAGGTAATCCGGGCGCAGAATATCGCGATAGAGAACCGCATCCCGACGATCTATCTCGTCGATTCCGCTGGTGTGTTTCTTCCTCTGCAGGAAGATGTCTTCCCGGATACCGATGATTTTGGGCGCGTCTTCCGCAATAACGCCGTGATGTCGGCGATGGGAATTCCGCAGATCACTGCCATTATGGGAATGTGCGTCGCTGGTGGCGCCTATCTGCCGGTAATGTGCGATCACATCCTGATGACCGAAGGCAGCGGTCTTTTCCTGGCCGGACCGGCACTCGTGCAAGCCGCGATTGGCATGAAGTACACGCCCGAAGAACTCGGGGGCGCGAAGATGCACGCGCAGATTTCGGGCACCGTGGATTATCGCGAGCCCAACGACGAAAGTTGCATTTCCCGAATCCGTACTCTAGTCGAGAAGATGGGCAAACGGCCTTCTGCGCCATTCAACCGCATTGAGTCGCATGCGCCCCGCCATCCGAAAGAACAACTGCTCGGTATCGTCGATGCCGATCCAGCCCGACCGTATGACATGAAGGAGATCATCGGACGCCTCGTCGATGGCAGCCGTTTCGACGAGTACAAGGCCGAATACGGCAAGACACTCCTTTGCGGATACGCGCGCATCGGCGGATTCGCCGTGGGCATCGTCGCCAACCAGAAAACCCACGTTCAGGACCTGGACAAGCACTCCGGAGACAAACGCGTCGAGTTCGGGGGCGTGATTTATACAGAGTCGGCCGAAAAAGCAGCGCGCTTCATCATGGACTGCAATCAGAACCTCGTGCCGCTGGTTTTCCTGCACGACGTGAACGGCTTCATGGTCGGACGCGACGCCGAGTGGAGCGGCATCATCCGGGCAGGCGCAAAGATGGTCAACGCAGTGTCCAATTCGGTAGTGCCCAAGATCACGGTAATCATTGGCGGATCCTTCGGCGCAGGCCATTACGCAATGTAAAAGAAAGAGCTCTACGAATCGGTGAAGAAGACTTACGACGAGCAGATGGACCCGCGATATGGCGCGGCGCGGCTCTGGATCGACAAGATTATCGATCCTCTGGAGACGCGAGACATTCTGATTACCGCATTGGAAGCTGCATCACTAAACCCGGATATTCCTAAGTTCAGTGTCGGGGTTTTGCAGACGTAAGACCCTTTTCACCACAGAGACACTGAGGACACGGAGGAGGGAAAATGGCGACGGGCTTTGGAACCAAACTGGTATTGGAGAGTTCGAACCTTATTGAAGGCACGCTGACGAAGGAAATTATTGGAGCAGCAATTGAAGTTCATCGACAGCTCGGTCCTGGACTCCTGGAATCTGCTTATGAGATCTGCATGTGCCACGAGTTGTTCGAAAGGCGCCTCGGTTTTCAGAGACAGGTCGAAATTCCGGTGTTCTACAAGGGCGTAGCGCTGGATTGCGGTTACAAGCTAGACATTCTCGTGGAAGACAAAGTTGTTCTCGAACTAAGAGCCGTCGAGGCGATCCTGCCAGTACACGAAGCTCAGTTACTCACTTATCTAAAGCTGAGCAAGAAGAGAGTTGGATTTCTGATGAACTTTCACGTGTCGAGGATGACCGCCGGCATTAAACGGAAGGTCTTGTGACACAACCACCAAACCTCCGTGCACTCCGTGTCTCCGTGGTGAAAACGGTTTTGTAATGGCTCTCAAACTCATCGAATGTCCACGCGATGCCTGGCAGGGGCTCCGACACCAAATCCCCGCAGATACCAAGGTGCATTACCTGCGTGCGCTGATCGGCGCTGGATTCAAGCATCTCGACGCGGT
>QIBC01000070.1 GCA_003225215.1 Acidobacteriota bacterium | reverse complement strand
TAGGCTCATCCCAGTAGTGAGTCCTGTGCCCCTTGGCTGCTCTGCTGCTGCTCTTTGCAGAATTCTTTGGAGGGACGGTATCGCAAGTGTTTGGATACCGCAAGCTCCAAACGAAATGTTGTTGGTAGAAACGGCGAAGAGTGTGAGACCTGGAAATCCGGAGGTTTTCTACCTTGTTCTTCCTCCTTCAGGGGGCTTTCTCTTTGCCGTATAAGGTGGGGTTTCAATTTGCAGAATGAAGCGGGTAGACGAGTTTCAGTGGCAGTTCTGGTGGCACCTCGGACCGAGAATCATGCAATCCAGTGCATTCTGTTGCGCGCTGACACTTAAACGAAATCCCGCATGAACAAAGGGCGCGCAGTGTCTTGCGCGTTCTTGCACCTTCTTGCGCGGTTCGTCAAAATCGAATCCTAAGTCTGGTGCGTCTGCCAATTCCGCCACTTTCGCTCTTGGTGACACTATAACCTTAGCTTAGTTCCGCAGCTTGTGCCACAGGTTCTCCGACGACGCGAGTTCTCGTCCGGCCTGAATCCGTATTAGCACACAAGCAGCAATCTACAGGTCGTAGAGCCTTGAGGGCGGAGGTGGTCGGGCGTTGGGCGAAATGATATCGAGGTCATCCTTAAGGGATAATCGATCCCCTCGCGAGTGCGCTGCTACGCTGCAGTCAAAGATTTTTGGCTCGATACCGTTGGGCTCGCGTCGGCATTTGAAGCTGGTCTGGTTTTCTTCATCAGATCTTCCCAACTTGAAACGAGGTAGTCTCGGTCAGGAAGCGTGTGATTGGAGCCGGAGACGAGCAGGATCTGTTGTTGCGGATTGTTGCGGCGGACTTCGTCGCAAAACTCCATAGCGAGTTCGGCATTCTCGCCCGGGATTACAGCCACCAGGTCGAATGCTCCAGGCTTGCAGCGGGCACGGGCGTGATCAATTTTCAGCACAGGAAATACTCTGAAGCCTTCCTGTTGCAGTAAGCCCGCTCTTTCTTTGCGCCGATAGCGATCGTTGTCCCCATCCACAAGTAAGACTTTCCGGGTTTTCTCGGCCGTCGGTTTTTGGTTCGTTTCAAATGGCATCGCTCACCCTCAAAAGTTCCAGGCAATAACTACTTCATAAACAGAGAAGCTGATCCGCGAGAGTAGGTTGCCGCGAGGAGAGCACAAAAATCCGCAATGCCTGAGTCTCAGTTCCGGCGCCTGAGATTTGGCTTATCTCACCTAAGGAGGGCATGCGATTTCCGAGGCGCAAGTCGGGTCAAGTCTCGTAACTACCGCGCCTTTCGGAAGCAAGGCTTTAGAAGTTCTTGTACATGTCGTAAGCGCCGAGGCCAGCCATTACGACGAGCAGCAAAACTGATAATGCCCCACAAGCGCGAACGAAGGGCTGCAGTTTGTTCATTTTCTGCTGGAGTTCCGCCTGCTCCTGAGCCATTTGGTTTTCGCCCTCGCTTAGAAAGAGCTGATCGTCTTCGTGCATGGTCAGGGTACTGCGGTAGATGAGAAGAACTACGAGAACCAGAGTGATCGCGCCCCACAGGATGAGCAACATGATTATCGGCGACATTCCAGACATATTCACCTCGACGGGTTCTAATCTGGTCCCTCGAACACGTTGCGGAACAACGCACAACGCGGGTCGAAGAGGCCGCTATCGGTGGGCCCTATGGCCCCTATTTGCGGGCATTATAGTCCTGTTTCATCCCACGTGTAATGGTTTGTTCGCATGCAGGCCAGCTCTGGATTGTCTGAAAGGAATGAACGCCCACGGCAGGGTGGGTACTAATCCGACCCAGTGTACAGCAAGGCAAGTTCGAATTTGGGTTGCGCCTTACCACCGATATGCATGTGGCCAAACGTATATGGAGTTTGAAATTGCGATGTAGACACCATCGCATCTTTCTCACGGGTTCTGACATAGGAGTGGAAACTCGACCGCATACCACGCAAACAGCCGAGAACCTCCAAAGGACCTTGCGACATCGCGAGTAAGCGCGTGATTTTGCGTTTCGTGAGCACTGGAGCCTCGAGCACAAGGGCTGTGCCTGGGCTAGAAAATATAGGTTCGGTATAGTGGTCGACCGCTTTTTGTGGCAGTTTAGGGGCACTAGAGCTATGCTGCCATCTTTCAACAACTTAAAGCTTGGAGCCGAATCGAATGGTTACACTGACTCCCCGTTTTATTGTCCTTCTTGTACTCTTGAGTGTGTCCTACACAATTCTGACGCTCGAAGCTGCCGATACTCCGTCGGCTCCGCCGGCCCCACCCCTCGCGAAGAAAGTGCCTAAGGTGACCGAAATCAACGGTCACAAGCTGGTGGACGATTACTTCTGGCTGCGCGACAAGAAGAACCCGGACGTCAAAGCGTATCTCGATGCCGAGAATGCATATACCAACGCCGTCATGAAGCCTACGGAGCCTCTCCAGAAGAAGCTGTACGACGAACTGCTCAGTCGCATCAAGGAAACGGATGTCGATGTCCCTTACAAGTACGACGACTACTTTTACTACTCACGAACCGAAGCGGGAAAGCAGTATCCGATCCGCTGCCGCCGTAGGGGCACCATGGAGGCGCCAGAAGAAGTAGTTCTTGACGTCAACGAGCTGGCGAAGGGCCAAACATTTATGTCTGTCGCCGCTTATCAGGTGAGTGACAACGGCAACCTGCTCGCTTATTCCACGGACAATACCGGCTTTCGCCAGTACACGCTTGCGGTCAAAGACCTTCGAACGGGGAATCTGCTCTCAGACCATATCGAGAAGACGGGTTCCGTTGCCTGGGCCAGCGATAGCAAGACCCTATTCTATACGGTTGAGGATTCGGCGAAGCGACAATACCGCTTATATCGCCACACGGTAGCCACCACCGGTCCGGACGACCTGATCTACGAGGAGAAAGATGCCCGTTTCAGCGTCGAAGTCGGCAGGACTCGGAGCAAGGCCTATCTGTTTCTCATTTCGGGAAGCCACACGACCAGCGAAGCACGTTTTATCGCGGCCGATCAGCCGACAGCGGAGTGGAAAGTAATAGAACCGCGTAGGCAGGACGTCGAGTACTATCCAGACCACAATGGCGACTTTTTCTACATCCGCGCCAACGATACCGGGCGGAATTTTCGTCTGGTCAAAGCTCCGGTAGGAGCTCCCGGTAAGACAAACTGGCAAGAAGTGATCCCGCATCGGCCCAATGTCATGCTGGATGACACGGATTTCTTCAAGAACTACTATGTCACCTACGAGCGCGAGAATGGATTACCTCAGATCTCCGTGGCTGACCTCCAGAACGGAAGATCGCATCGAATCCCTTTCCCGGAACCGGCCTATGTGTCGTCGCCCTATGTAAACCGGGAATATGACACGACCAAATTCCGCTACAGCTATCAGTCGTTCGTGACACCGCAATCGGTGTATGAATATGACATGGCGAGCGGCGCCTCGACGCTCCTCAAGCAAAAAGAAGTCCCGGGTGGATATGACCGGAGCCGGTATCAGGTCGAGCAGCTGTATGCCCCTGCGGGAGATGGGGCAAGGGTTCCCATTTCGGTCGTTTATCTCAAAGGCAAGAAGCTTGACGGTGCGGGTCCGGTCTATCTGTATGGGTACGGCTCTTACGGAATTTCGATCGATGTCAATTTCAACTCGAATCTCTTCAGTCTTGTCGATCGTGGAGTTGTTTATGCCATAGCCCATCCGCGAGGCGGAGGAGAGATGGGGAAGACGTGGCATGACGACGGCCGCATGATGCGGAAGAAGAATACTTTCAGTGACTTCATCGCGTCGGCAGAGTATCTGCTCAGCAAAGGCTACGGTTCAAAGGAGAAGCTGGTGATCGAAGGCGGCAGCGCCGGTGGTTTGCTGATGGGCGCTGTGACGAATATGCGTCCCGATCTTTTCCATGCAGTTATCGCCAAAGTCCCATTCGTCGACGTGATGAACACGATGCTCGATGAATCTCTTCCTCTTACAGTGACGGAGTTCGAGGAATGGGGGAATCCAAAGGAGAAGCCGGCATTCGATTACATGATTAGCTACTCGCCCTACGACAACATCCAGAAGAAGACATATCCCAACATACTGGTCAAAACCTCATTCAACGATAGTCAGGTGATGTACTGGGAGCCGGCGAAATATGTAGCGAAGATGCGCGCTACGCGCAATGACAATAAGATTCTGATCTTGAAGACCAATATGGGAGCCGGACACGGTGGCGCCTCAGGCCGCTATGACCGGCTGCACGAGGCTGCCTTCGACTACGCGTTCATTCTGAATCAAGTTGGGATACGCGACTAATTCGAATGCCCGAATAAACGTAGCGCCCGTCGCCCACGTCCGGCGTGCTTACCCTGCCGACACTATATCGTAGACACGCAGCAAGCTGCGTCTTCACCATGGCGATTGGTCAGCCTACGCTCCGGATCCGAACGCGGCGTCGCAAAGACGCAGCATGCTGCGTCTCTACAGGATGCTCAAATGCTGACCTTATCTAGTGCTCGAAATAACTCATTCGTCACTTGCTCTGGTTCGGAGTCGCCACTGATCTCTGTGAGGATCCCACGCTGGCGGTAATAGTCGCTCAGCGGAAGCGTGTCGTTGTCGTAAGCCTTTAATCGCGTGCCGATTGCTTCTTCGCTATCGTCTTTACGGAAAATCAGCTTCGCGCCCTCTCGATCGCAGATTTCATCCACTTTCGGTGGATTGGTGTACATGTTGTAGATGGTTCCGCAAACCGGACATGTACGGCGGCCGGTCAGTCGCTTTAAGAGCTTGTTGTAATCGACTGTAATCTTGATCACGCGCAACGGCAGCTTCGAACCGCGGGCCGCGAGAAATCCATCGAGCCATTCCGCCTGGCCGACCGTGCGGGGAAATCCGTCGAGGATGCATCCGCGAGCGCAATCGGGGCGGGAGAGACGTTCCGCGACCATATCGCACACCAGGTCGTCAGATACCAGCTTGCCGGAATCCATCACAGCCTTTGCTTTTTTCCCAAGTTCGGTTCCAAGCTTTACGTTCTCGCGCAGTAGATCGCCAGTTGAGATTTGCGGAACGCCGTAACGCTCGACGATCTGTTTTGCTTGTGTGCCTTTGCCGGCGCCAGGCGCCCCGAGAAGAATGATCGGTCCAACTGCGCGCGAGGCGTAGTCGGCCACTGAGGTTGCAGGTGTATTCATGAAAATAGAGTTCCTCTTGGGCACTGCAGGCCCGGTATGAGCGTGAGACTGCGCCAGAAAGGGGTTGGCGCTCCCTCTAGTTTAATCGGTTCTCGATGGACTCAACGACTGTCTCCACGACCCTTAGTCGCGCGTAATATTTGTCATTTGCTTCGATGACCGTCCACGGAGCATGTGGAGTACTGGTGCGGACCAGCATGTCCTCAACGGCAGCCGTGTATTCGGGGATCTTTGCTCGATTGCGCCAATCTTCTTCGGTGAGTTTGTACTGTCTGAAGGGGTCGAGTTCGCGACTGCGAAAGCGGCGCAGTTGCTCCTCGGGGGTAACGTGCAGCCAGAACTTGCACAATACCATACCGAATGCCGCCTGGTGCGACTCAAACTCGTTGATTTCCTGATACGCCCGTTGCCACTCGACGTGGGTTGCGAAGTGCTCCACGCGCTCCACGAGCACACGTCCGTAATAGCTGCGATCGAAAATAGAGAGATGTCCGGTGCGAGGCAAATTGCGCCAGAAGCGCCATAAATAGTGGTGCGTCTTCTCTTCCCCTTGCGGAGCGCCATAACTGGAGACGGAGAAACCACGTGGGTCGAGCATCTCGGTGAGCCGCTTGATGGCGCCGCCTTTGCCGGCAGCATCCCAGCCTTCAAACACGCACAGCACTGGGACTTCTTTTCTGTACATCCTGAGTTCCAGCTTGCGCAGGCGTGACTGAGCGCTCTTGATCTGGTCGGCGTACTCCTGCTTGGAAAGCTTCTTGCTCATGTCGAGCTTCTCAAGCATTGCCAACCTCCGCCTGTTCGCGATGACGACCATTCACTGGAGAGCGTTTGCCGCGTTTCTTGGCTAATGTCTGATGGACTTCCTCTATCACCTCGGCTGTTTGGCTCGAACTATCCTCCTGGCTATACCGGTCTAACTCTTTCTCGATTCGCTGCGCGAGTACTTCAAAGATTCTTACTAACGCCCACCGTTGGTCATTCGCTTCAATCAAACTCCACGGCGCATAGCTGGTTTCCGTTTTGGTTAGCATCTCCTCAACCGTGGGCAGCCACTTATCGTAGTCGCGATGGTGACGTCGGTAGTCCTTGGTAACTCGCCACGCCAAATTGGGATCAGCAACGTATTTCTTGAAGCGCTGCTTCTGTTTCTTTTTGGAGATGTGCATCCAGAACTTAATGATCAGTTGCCGATCCTCCGCCAGCCAGCGCTCGAATTCGTTGATCTGTTGGTATGCGATGAGCCATTCGGATTTCTTGAGTTTCTTATCGCAGCGATCTTCTAATACCTGCCGATACCAGCCATGGTTGAATACCGCCATCTCGCCGTAGTTCGGCAGCGCGAGCTGATAGCGATGCAAAAAGTGATAGCGCTGCTCAAGCGGAGTCGGCGGAGTGCCGGACCATACGCGAAAGAGGCGAGGATCGAGCTTCTGCGTCAGCTTACGAATGGCGCGACCTTTGCCCGCAGCATCCCACCCTTCCAGGCAGACGATCGTGCTAACATTCGCCACCTTAGCTGCATATTGCAACTTGCGCAGCCGCTCTTGAAGTTCCGGCATCGCCTTCTGGTATGCCGTCTTCGAGAGACTCTTCTTGAGATTGATGCTTTCGAGCAATTCCCGAAACCTTTGACCAACAATTGGCGAAGTGTACTCACGCACTTGGAAGCCGTGCAAATTCAGAGCGCAGATCTTCTCATCCAGCGAGTATCGCGATATCGGCGGATTGGGATTCCGAGGTCGGAACGGCCAAAAGATCGCAGAAAACGAATCCATCCCGCTCGACCGTTTCACCGTTCACGATCGAGACTGGCGTGCGCAACATAGGGCCCGAATATACAAACGTATGGAACTCGCCGTTCTCCGCGCATGGATCCGCGGAAGAAGGCAAGTCGGCCAGGAGCTGCTCGTCGTAGTCCCTGCCGGCCCAGTCGGCCGGAACCGCCCGCGGATCGACACAGCTCAGACGTGCCTTTAACCCCGAACGAAGCATCTCCTCAGCCAACTCTCGGGTGGATATACCCCATATGGGAAAGAGAAGCTCAAGGCCGCAGCCGCTGAACTGGGTTTCGCGATACCGGCGGATATCTTGCAGATAGAGGTCACCGAAGGCCACCGCATCGATCCCCAGCCGCTTCAAAAAATGCAGTGCGTTGGTCAGGCGGCGCTCGTAGTGTTCGTTCGTGCAGGGAGAGGGCAAGGGAATCACCCAGAGCGGCAATCCGGCTGCCTGAGCCTGGGCTTCCAGCAATTCGCGTCGAACGCCATGCATCGCTATACGATTGAAGCGTTGATTGATCGTAGTGAGTAACCCGATAACCGAGTACTTCTCGGGCTGCTGGCGAAGCGTTTGGAGCGTCCACGCGCTGTCTTTACCTCCGCTCCAGGAAACGACTACACGTCTAGAGCTACCATTTGTTGACAAGCCAAAATTGTACCTTCCAGATGGCAGAGGTGTTAGGCTTCTCTGCAACAGGTACCTCAAAAATGTCGACTCAGGCCTCAGCCGAAAACACCATCGTGAGCGGACCGGAGTTTCCTGTCCTGCTGCGCGTTGAGGGCGACCGGCAGCAGGCCATTCCGCTAATTAGTTTCCCATTCACAATCGGCCGACGTGCCGAGAAGCACATGGTAATTGCCGATCCGATGGCGTCGCGCGACCACGCCGAGATCGTGCAGATGGGTGGAGAATATTACCTCCTCGACCTTGGCAGCAAGCATGGCACCTACGTCAACGGATCTCTTGTAAAGCGACACAAGCTCGTCAACAACGATCGGCTGCAGTTCGGCAGCAGCAACGATCGCACTTTTGCCGTTTTTCAATTCGGCGCCAGTAGCCAGACAGGCAGCTCAGCTCGGGAACTGCTAAGCCAGATTTCGGGTCTCCAGGTGGAGAAGGAAGCTTCAGATTTGGAGAAGCTGGCCTTCTTCCTCGAAGTAGCGCGCAAGCTCAACAGCCGCGGCGCGCTCGATGATGTTCTCGTAACGTTGGTAGAGGCGACGTTGCGCATCACGGGCGCCGAGCGTGGTTTCGTCTTTTTGGTCGGTAAGGAAGGCGATCTGAGCCTTGCGGTTGGGCGCAATTCGCTTGGAGATGAACTCAAGGACGATACGACGATCTCGCATTCCATCCTGAAAGACGCGATGACATCGGCGTCGCGCGTGATCGTCACTGATACCGCCAGTCATTCGGACCTTGCGGCCCGGCAAAGCATCGTGGCCCACGATCTGCGGACGGTCATTTGCATGCCATTGTTCCGCACGAACATAGCAGCGCAGGGCCAGCAAACGCAGCCTGATGATGGTCCGCGTGGTATCAACGGCGTGCTCTACCTAGATAGCAGGCTGGCGTCGCGCGGCCTGTCCAGCTTGAGTCGGGACATCCTCAATACGGTCGCTACGGAAGCTGCCGCATTGATCGAAACCGCACAGCTTGCGCAGGCGGAGCAGAACGCCCGGCTCTATCAAAAAGAACTTGCCATTGCCGCGACGATCCAGCAGCGGCTGATGACCGTTATTATTCCCGAAGTGAACTATGCAAAGCTGCGGGCGCGAAGCCTGCCTTGTGAGGAGATCGGGGGCGACTTCTACGATGCGGTGCTGGCTGATGGCAATCTATATCTGGTGCTCGCCGACATTTGCGGTAAAGGAGTCTCAGCTGCCATCCTCGCCTCGATTCTTCAGGGCATGATCTATTCCCAGTTGATCGCGCGTGTACCCCTTGCCGAAATTGCCTCGGCGGTTAACCGCTTCTTGTGCGTGAAGAAATTGGGCGAGAAGTACGCCACCTGCAACGTCGTCAAGATCACTCCGGCAGGAGACTGCGAGTTCTTAAACTGCGGACATGTTCCGGCGGTTCGCGTGGCAGACGGCAAGGTCTTGAGACCGACGGAAGGAAATCTTCCTTTGGGACTGATTCCAACTGCAGAATTCGAAACTTACAGTTTCAAATTGAAACCACGTGATCGCATTGTCCTGGTAAGCGACGGTGTGAACGAAGCTCAGAATCGCGAAGGTGAGTTCTTTGGCGATGAGAGACTGGAAAGTACGGTTCTTGAAGGTCAGGATCTGTTCGTTGCCGTAAGCGACTTTGCCCAAGGCGCTCAACCCTCGGATGACTGCACGACAGTAGAACTCGAATATATCGGCGGATGAAGCAAGTGGCAGCCAAGGTCTCTCCGCGTGGAGACGCTGCATAGAGACGCAGCATGCTGCGTCTTTACCATGGTCATTGCTCCGCCCAACCGTATTCGGAGGCATTTCGGGCTTACTCGAAGTGAGTTCTCTCGGCGGTCACAACCGAATGCTTCAGGAAGTGCGCGTCATCGCGTCGCGGGCAGTCGGCGCGAAAGTGAGCTCCGCGACTTTCTTCCCTGGCCAATGCGGAGCGCACGATAAGATCGCCAACGGCTAAAAGGTTTTTGGTTTCGAAGTCCGCGCGTTTCCACGTCTGCGTTAGCAATTGCTCCCAGTTCTGGATCTGTTGCAGGAGTTCTTGCAGCCCGTCTCTCTCTCGTATGACGCCAGCGTGTTCCCACATCGCGGCGCGCAACCGTTGTGCCATTTCTGCGGACGCCGCCGAATCCGCTTCCCCGATCTTTTGAGTGCACGACGTCCTCGTGTTCGAAGAAACTTCGTTTTTCATTGCCTCGGCCGCCCGAGCGCCGAAGACGAGCCCTTCGAGAAGGGAGTTGCTGGCTAACCGATTCGCCCCATGCACGCCGGTACACGCGCTCTCTCCCGCTGCGTAGAGACCTCGCAGTGAGCTTTGTGCATCGAGGTTAGTTTTGATTCCACCCATCAGATAATGAGCGGCGGGCCGAACGGGCACGAGCTCAGCAGTGATGTCCACACCGTATTGCCTGCACGTCGCGTAAATGCGTGGGAAGCGCCCGCGCAGATGGGCAGCGTTGAGATGCCGCAAATCGAGATACGCCACTTCAGGTGTGTCCTGGCTCGCTGCGATTTCCTGCACAATGGCGCGAGCGACCACGTCGCGAGGTGCGAGTTCCTCCATGGGATGATAGCGAGGCATGAAGCGTTCGCGCGCTGGATTGAGCAGCAGTGCTCCTTCCCCCCGCAATGCCTCTGAAAGAAGAAAGCGAGGAGCTCCAGGGACAGAAAGAGCCGTGGGATGGAATTGAAAAAACTCCATGTCGCTGATGGCAGCGCCGGCGCGATATGCCATAGCGATGCCATCGCCGGTAGCGACCGGTGGATTCGTCGTATCCGAATAAACCTGACCCGCGCCTCCAGTGGCGAGAAGAACTGCATTGGCACGAACCGTTTTTCGTGTCCCATCAGACGCGAGCATGGCCACTGCAGTGACTCGGTCCCTGTCGAGGCAAAGGTCCGTCGTGAATTCAAATTCGGTGAAGGCGATTTGCGGAATGCTCTGCGCCCGTGCAATCAGGGCACGTCCGATCTCGCGTCCGGTGGAATCCCCATGAGCGTGAAGGATGCGAGAGCGGCTGTGTGCTCCTTCGCGCGTGAATGTCAACTTATTCCCGCTGCGGTCAAATTCAGTGCCCCAGGCGATCAGCTCCTGAATGCGCTCTGGACCTTCTTCAACCAGCACCCGCGCGGCTTCTACATTTACAAGTCCATCGCCAGCATCGATTGTGTCCTGCAGATGAAGCTCGACTTCATCGTCATCGCTCAGAGCGACCGCGATTCCGCCTTGGGCATATTGCGTGTTGCTCTCGGTGACCTCCTGCTTGGTCACAACCAGCACGCGCCCGGCTTCCGCGAGACCGATAGCAGCACGCAGCCCGGCTATACCGCCTCCCACAACGATGAAATCTGTCTCAGACGGAACCGATGGCATGAGAAATTTCGATGGTAGCACGCAGTCTCGCGTCTGCTTCCGATCGGCAGTGATGCCGCAGCATGTGGGATATGATGAAGCTTCGTGAAGAAAATCACTGTCAAGACTAAGTCCGTCGAGTATCCAGTGCTCGTGGAGCGCGGCGCTCTTGCCCAGGTTGGAAAAATCGTCGCGAAAATGCTTCCCAGCAAGAAATCTCGATGCTTCGTCATAACCGTCGCGCCGGTTTGGACGCTGTGGGGAGAGACGTTCAAGAAAGCACTGACGACCGCGAAAGTCGACTTCACGGTGCTGGAAATGACCGATGGGGAACGCGCCAAAAGCTTTGCGAGCATCGAACATCTGACAGAACGAATGGCGGCGAAGGGCGCAGACCGCAACTCAGTTGTGATTGCTTTCGGTGGAGGGGTTGTTGGCGACCTCGCCGGTTTTCTTGCCTCTGTGTACATGCGCGGAGTCCCTGTTGTTCAGGTTCCTACAACGCTGCTCGCGCAAGTAGACGCGGCAATTGGTGGAAAGACAGGCGCAAATCTCCGTGCCGGAAAGAATCTCGTTGGAACATTCCATCAACCTCTCGCAGTAATCTCCGATCCGGAGCTGCTGACTACCTTGCCAGACCGCGAATTCCGGGCTGGATTGTTCGAGGTAATCAAGTCGGGCGTCATCCGCGATCGAAAGCTGTTCGAAGTCACCGAGAGCGAGCGTAAAAGTTTACTTGCACGGGATCAAGAGATACTTGAACGGGTGATCTACGATTGCGCACGCATCAAAGCCGAAGTGGTTGCGGCCGATGAAAAGGAGTCTGACCTTCGGCGCATTCTCAATTTTGGTCATACGATCGGACACGCACTTGAAGCCGATACGGGATATCGACATTTCTTGCACGGCGAAGCTGTCGCATGGGGTATGGCTGCGGCTGCGATGATTGGCACGGCCGTGCGCAAGACCTCTCCCGAATTGGCACAGCGAATCGTTTCTTGCGTTCTGGCCTATTCTCCGTTGCCCGAGGTGAACAGCCGGGCTGAGGATATTGTGAGGCGCATCCGAGGCGACAAGAAAGCGGTTGATGGCAAGGTCCATTTCGTTCTGGCAACTTCTGTCGGAAGAGTGGCAATCTACAACCGCGTTCCTGACGACGTGGTTGCGCATGCCGTTCAAGAGTTGCACTACCTCTCTCGCAATTGAAGATGCCCGCTCCCGTAAAAGATCGACAGCAGGTGATCGGCGCCGTGCCGCAAGGCTCGGCCGACGAGCGCTCGGCTGCCCTTGCAGTTCGCGAGATGTTCGACGACATAGCGCCGCGATACGACCTGCTTAATCACATGTTGTCGATGAACGTCGACCGACTTTGGTGGTGGCGGACGGCGCGTTCGTTCCGTTCGACTTTACTAAAACCTGGCGCAAGAGCACTTGATCTGTGCTGCGGAACCGGTGATATGGCTAGCGCGCTTCGACGTCAAGCGCCAGGAGCAGAAATTGTGGGAGCGGACTTTTCGCGCGGAATGCTGAGCCGCGGATCACAAAAGTTCAACTCACACCGTATCGAAGCAGTGGAAACCGATGCTCTCTGTCTCCCATTTCAGAACGAGAGCTTCGATGTCGTGGTTTCGGCATTCGGCTTCCGTAATCTGGCGAATTATGGTGCCGGATTGCGGGAGATCTATCGCGTTCTACGCCCAAACGGGGAAGCCGGCATTCTTGACTTCAGCGAACCTGGCGGTCTACCGGGGAAGCTCTACGGCTTTTATTTCAGGAATGTCCTTCCCAAAATTGGAACGATGATTTCTGGCGTGACCGGACCTTACGCCTATCTGCCCGCATCGGTCTCTCGCTTTCCGTCGCCCGACGAAATGCTCGAGCGTATGCTCGTCACCGGGTATCGCGATGCGTCGTGGCGTCCTTACACTTTTGGGATTGCGGGACTCTATCGCGCACGGAAGTGAGAATTATTTTCGCGGACCCTGGACGACTTCGTAGTGTTGAGCGCGTTCATCCCAGCGGGACAAGACTCTCCTCCGCTCTTCGGGAACGATTGCTTGCGCGTAGTTTTCGCCTGCCACCGCACGAATCGCATCAAGTGACTCCCAAAGCATGACGGTGATGAATTCGACCTCCTGACCATGGTCTCCACGCAGTAAATATGAGCCTTTGTAGCTGGCAACTTTGTCGAGGCCTGGCAGAACATCGGGTTTGAGCATCGCTTCATATTTACTCGCGTTCTCTGGCGTAGCGAAGCCGTGCCAAATTCGGGCAATCATTTTTGCTCCTTTCGTCCTGCAAAAAGGATGATTGCCACGCGAACCTAGACGCAGTTTTTTGAATTCGCGTTGTGCTTTGTTTCGATCCTTCTGTATAAGGTTAGCTCCATGTTACGCACGCGCATTCGGTTTGCCCTTCTTCTTTGCGTCATTCCAGTATGTCTCGCACAGACTCCGTCGCAGCCGCAGTACGAGATCGTGGTTGATCACGACGTGATGATTACCATGCGCGACGGTGTCAAGCTCTCGTCCGATATCTATCGTCCAGCGCAAAAGGGCAAGGCTGTTGAAGGAAAGTTTCCCGTGATTCTGGAACGCACGCCGTACGGCAAAAAGACGAGTGAGCTCTGGGCGAAGTATTTCGTATCGCGAGGTTATATCGGTATCGCGCAGGACATCCGCGGACGATACAACTCGGAAGGGCACTGGTGGCCCTATCGCGACGACGGTCGCGATGGCTACGATACGGTCAAATGGATCGGGGAACAGCCTTGGTCGAATGGCAAGATCGGAACCGTGGGCACATCGTATCCCGGCGGCACGCAGCACGCGCTTGCGTTGTCGAATCCGCCGTACTTGACGACGATGATTCCCGCCGACGCCATGTCGGATTATGGAGTGTACGGAGTACGCCACAACGGCGCATTCGAGATGCGCTGGCTGAACTGGATATTCAACATCGGAGGGCCTCAGGGAAGCGATGCGGCGCGCGATCCAGCGACGCAGCAGGCGTTACTGCATCTGGGAGAGCAGGTTCGCGAGTATGCAAAATCTTTGCCGCTGCGAAAGGGAACCACGCCGCTGAAGCTTGCGCCCGATTACGAAAATTGGCTCACGCAGGCGATGGCCCACGGCGATTACGACAAATTTTGGAAGGACAAAGGCGTCGATGTTGTTGCGCACGTCGCCGACTACAAAGATATTCCGGTCTACCATCTCGGCGGATGGTACGACTCATGGGGCACGCAGGTTGCCAATATGAACTTCGTCACCTTAACGAAGAACAAGAAAAGCCTACAGCGGTTAATTATGGGACCTTGGACGCATGGAGGCCGCACACGCAGCTATGCCGGGGAAGCCGAATTCGGTCCCGACGCGGCAATTGATTTTCTCGCCTTCGAGCAACGCTGGTTCGATCATTGGTTGAAAGGAATCGATAACGGCGTAGATCGTGAGCCGCCAGTCCGCATCTTCGTGATGGGTGGCGGTGATGCCCACAAAACGGCAGACGGCCGCATATTTGTTGGTGGACACTGGCGCGACGAGCGCGAATGGCCGTTGGCGCGAGCCGTCAGCACTCCCTATTACGTACATGCGAACGGATTGCTGTCCATGCAAAAACCTACGGACGAACCGCCTACGTCGTTCGAATTTGATCCGCACCATCCCGTGCCAACGTTGGGCGGGAACATTTCATCGCATAACGCTCCTTCGTCGAAGCACAACACCATCGAACGTCCAGGCGATTCAGAAAACCTGATGGAGCAAGGCGCTTACGACCAGCGTTGCCTTGTGTCGATCTGGACCTGCGACGATACGCGCCCGCTCTCGGCGCGCAACGATGTTCTCGTCTTTCAAACGGAGCCACTGGCCGAAGATGTTGAGGTAACTGGTCGACTCATCGTCAAGTTATGGGCCGCGTCGAGCGCTCCGGACACAGACTTCACGGCCAAGCTAATCGACGTCTATCCGGCGAACAAGGACTTTCCTGAAGGAGTAGACCTCAACATCGGCGACAGCATCGTGCGGGCTCGCTATCGCAACTCATTGGAACACGCAGAGATGATGAAACCTGGTGAAGTGTATCCCTTGACAATCGAGATGTATCCAACCTCATTGGTTTTCAAGAAGAGCCATCGCATTCGCCTGGATATCTCGAGCAGTAATTTTCCGCGCTTCGATGCAAATCCCAATACGGGGGAGCCACTGAACGACAACCGTCGCTGGGCAATCGCGACGAATACGATCTATCACGACGCTCAGCACCCTTCACAGATTCTGCTGCCGGTCATTCCCATGGCACATTGATATTGAGGATGAAAGACTCGGGAACCAAAGGATCAAGGACCGCCGCACGCCCTCGCGCGGGTTTGGATGTTCTGTATTTGCTGTTTGATCGTCTCTCGAAGTGTTGTCGCAGCGTCAGAAAGACGATGTTAGCTGCAGTCACGAATTACAAACAAAACCCGCGCGAGCGCGCGCGGCGGTCCTTTGAGCTCTTTGTCTGTCGCATAATTCGATATTCGCAAGAGCGATTGTGTCCCGAAGGCTGTGCAATCACGAAATCCATCAGATCACGAAATCTTTATTGCTAATGTGCTTGTGAATGCACTGACCGCTGCACCGCCAATAACTGCGACAAGGTCTCTTTAAGTTTCGAAAGCGGCAGCGCGTTCGCTCCATCGGATTTTGCCTGTGCGGGATTGTCGTGTACTTCCATGAAAACTCCATCTACGCCGACGGCGACGGCAGCTCGCGAGAGAATCGGAATGAACTCTGGCTGGCCGCCGCTCTGCTGCGGTTTGCCATTCTCGCCGGCTCCTGCGCTAGGGAGTTGAACGGAGTGAGTAGCATCAAACACTACCGGAGCCAGATTGCGCATGATGGTTAGCGAGCGCATGTCCACTATGAGATTGTTGTAGCCGAAGCTGGACCCACGTTCCGTAAGAAGAACGCGGTCGTTGCCGCTCTCGCGAATCTTCTCGACCGCGTGACGCATGTCCCACGGGGCGACAAACTGTCCTTTTTTTACGTTGATGGCGCGGCCAGTCTTCGCAGCCGCCACCAGCAGGTCGGTTTGACGGCAGAGGAATGCCGGAATCTGAAGAACATCAACAGCCTCGGCGACCCGTTCGGCATGTTCAGGTTCATGGATATCAGTTAGGACGGGGACGCGATGCGTTTCCGCAACTTTACGAAGAATGCGCGCACCCTCTTTGATACCCGGCCCGCGAAAACTCTTCAGTGAAGTGCGATTTGCCTTGTCATAGGAAGCCTTGAAGATGTAGGGCACGCGCATCTCGCGTGTAATTGTGCTGATGCCTTCTGCCATCTTGAGCGCGTGAGCTTCGCTTTCGATGACGCACGGTCCGGCGATGAGGAAAAGTTCGCCAGAACCCACGTGCACATTGCCGATTTCGAATTCCATTTAGCGGAGAGTAACAGAGTTGAGAGGCGAACACGAAGGTCACGAAGGCTGCACACAAGGGTCACAGAAAATGCACGTTTAACAGCTGATATCTTCGTGCCCTTCGTGTTCGCTCTTCCTGCTTTACCGTCTGCTTACTTTTTCCGGTCGCAAAAACAACTCCTCTTCCACTTCCGTTCTCTGATCTCGATGCTTTAAGCGGTTCTCATACGAAGCCTTGATGAACTCGCGGAACAGCGGATGTGGCTCGAGCGGTTTTGATTTAAATTCCGGATGGAATTGGCAGCCCAGGAAGTAAGGATGTTCAGGAATCTCGACGATCTCAACGTAGGTTCCGTCGGGCGTCGATCCAGTAATGCGCAGTCCTCCGCCAGTCAGCAAAGCCTCGTATTCGCGATTGAACTCGTAGCGGTGGCGATGCCGCTCACCAATTTCCGTCTTGCCGTACGCGTGGGCGGCAATGGAATTTGGTTCGAGCTTGCATTCCCAGGCGCCCAGACGCATCGTTCCGCCTAGTTCATCAATACCTTTAAGTTCGCGCAGTTTGTAGATGATTCGGTGGGGGGTGCTCGGATCGAACTCGCTTGAGTCCGCATCATGCAGTCCGCAAACGTTACGTGCGAATTCGATGCAAGCCGTCTGCATGCCAAGGCAAATACCGAAATATGGGATTCGCTTCTCGCGCGCGTAACGAATCGCATTCAGCATGCCGGCGATGCCGCGCTTGCCAAAGCCGCCAGGCACCAGAATTCCGTCGTAGCCTTCGAGCTGGGCCTCGTACGAACGATCGTCTGGATCGCGACTCTCAAGTCCCTCAGCCTCTACCCAAGTGACATTCAGCTTTAGGCTTTGCCCCACCGCTGCATGAATAAGAGCCTCTTTGAGCGACTTGTAGGAGTCCTCGTATTCGACGTATTTCCCGACGATTGCAATCGAAACCTCGTCTTTTGGGTTGTAGACGCGATGAACCAAGCCTTCCCACGCCTTAAGGTCGCGCTCAGCAGCCTCCAGGTGCAGATACTTGAGGGCCAGTGTGTCCACCTCCTCATGCGCGAATACAAGTGGAACTTCGTAGATCGAAGCGACGTCCTTCGCTGTAATAACAGCTTCTTCTTCCACGTTGCAGAAGAGAGCGATCTTGCTCTTGATGTCTTTGGAAAGGAAGCGATCAGTCCGACATAGCAAAATGTCGGGCTGGATTCCGACGCTCAGGAGTTCCTTCACCGAGTGCTGGGTGGGCTTTGTTTTCAATTCGTTGGCGGCGGCGATCCAGGGAACCAGCGTCACATGCACAAAAATGGTGTTCTCGCGGCCCAACTCCTGACGCATCTGGCGGATGGCTTCAATGAACGGCAGTGACTCGATATCGCCAACCGTGCCCCCTATCTCCACCAGTGACACATCCACGTCTTGCGAGACCTTCTTCATCGCCGCTTTGATCTCGTTGGTGACGTGCGGGATGACCTGCACCGTCTTGCCCAAGTAGTCGCCGCGACGTTCTTTGCTGATGATCTGCTCGTAGATCCTGCCTGTAGTGAGGTTGTTATCGCGGCTTAGCTTGGCATGGGTGTAGCGCTCGTAGTGCCCGAGATCGAGGTCAGTCTCGGCGCCGTCGTCAGTAACGAAGACTTCACCGTGCTGGAAAGGGGACATAGTGCCGGGATCGACGTTGAGGTAGGGATCGAACTTCTGCAGGCTGACCTTCAAGCCGCGGCTTTCAAGCAAACATCCAATCGACGCCGCGGCCAATCCTTTGCCTAACGACGACACAACTCCACCGGTCACAAAGATGTACTTTGCCATTCGCTCCTCGCCTCAATGTAGTTGGAACTCGCCTCCGGCAGGTTCCGCCGGGGTATTGCGGCTCGGAGACTCCGCCCCATGCCTTTCCAGGCAGGGCCGGATTGAACCGCATAGGGATGCACGACCAATTATTGCAGAAGTTGACCTGTGAAGGAATTGTGAATTTCAGGTCGTCTGCCCGGATCTAAACGACTACCATTCCCTGGTCCAGGGAAAAGAGCAGGGAATTATTCCCGTGAAAAAAATTTCTACTCGCGGAAGCCGCATGAATACAGGCGATTCACAATTCCCCAGGGAATCAGCAGGGAAGTAGCAGGGATTTCGTCTTCTGCGCTTCGTGCTCTTCATCATTAACTTCCAGGCTTTGATGCCAGCACTCACTTCCGTTTAATCACCGACAACTATCTTGCTACCACGAAACTCCGGAAGGGAACAAGGATTTGAGTTCGTATCGCGACATGGACTTTTCAATTGTGCCCAAGAAATGATTTGAGCCCGGTTCCTCACTGGCGCAGCCTGGGCGTGAAAACGGCGATTTGAGGACAGAGAAAGCATCACTTCTACTCCGAAGTCAGGTACTAAGGCGCGAAGCGTAGCCCTAACTTCTGATCTATCCCATTGAAAAAGTGGTGCTTATCGATAAGTTCCTAAGCACCTTAGTTCTTCTCTACGAATCTCTTTCTGTGCTCTCTACAAGTTCAACCCAAGTGAGTGAAGTAGCTGGAACCGATAATCTCGCCTTTTTTCGGGAGGCGAGACTTGAAGCATACTTCACGTATTTGCTTTTGTTCGTGCACTCTTGTTTGTTTGGCACTCATAACTGGATGTGGAGGGGGTGGGGCCTCCAACTTTACGTCAACTCCGGCATCGGCCAGCGCAGGCACTGGGTCAACGCCGACGCCTACACCGACGCCGGCTCCAACTCCTACACCCACTCCGACACCAACACCAACACCGACACCAACACCAACACCGACACCAACACCAACACCGACACCAACTCCAACACCAACACCGACACCAACTCCAACACCAACGCCAACTCCAACACCAACGCCAACTCCCGTGAATCCCAGCACGACACTAACCGCTGAGACTGCAGGCAATACGAGTGCCGCGGTAACCTTTGGATCGCAGTCGAACGGCAATGCCGGATTGTCGAACGTCAGCAAAGTAGACACGCGAACGCTGCTTTATTCGGGCGCAACCACCAGGGTCTACGCCCATTTCATGGCTTGGTTCGGTCAGTCGAGCCACATGGACGTGGGATATACGTCGAGCGATCCAGCTCAAGTGAGCCGACAGGTGAGCGACGCGCTCAGTCGTGGTATCTCGGGATTCATCGAAGACTGGTACGGCCAGAATAATGCGATGCCCAATGCGACCGCTTTTGCGCTGAAGGCTGAAGCAGAGAGCCGCAACGGTGACTTCGTCTTCGCAATCATGGAGGATGGTGGCGCTCTGAATCATTGCAACGCCACAGCGGGCTGCGACTTAAACGGGCAGATGATCACCGATCTCACATATGCCTACAATAACTTCGAGACTTCGCCGGCCTATATGAAGATCGATGGTCGTCCTGCGGTGTTCTTCTTTGATCCCGATCGATTCGGCACGCTTGACTGGCAGCGAATCGCAGCCAACGTCCCGGGTAACCCGCTCTTCATTTTCCAGAACTCGGGAGGCTTTACCCACTCGCAGAGCAACGGCAGCATCTCCTGGGTAATGATCGACACCAGCGATGCGAACGATTGGAGCCAATCTTACCTCGACAGCTTCTACGCCGCCGGCATGTCGCATTCGCCAACCCATCCCTTTGGCGCCACCTACAAAGGCTTTAACGACACCCAGGCGAGCTGGTCCGCGAATCGAATCGTCAACCAAAACTGCGGGCAGACATGGCTTTCTACGTTTTCCGAAATTGGGAAATACTACTCCGCAGCCACTCAGCTTGAATCATTGCAGTTGGTGACCTGGAATGACTATGAGGAAGCGACCGAGATCGAGAGCGGCATCGACAACTGTGTCGCAGTGTCAGCGTCGATTTCTGGCAACCAGCTTACCTGGACCGTGTCGGGAAACGAGAGCACCATCGACCATTACGTTCCGTTCATCTCGATCGACGGCGAGAATCTGATGCTGCTCTCGGAGGTACAGCCTGGGACACACACCCTTGATTTATCGCCTTACCACTTAGCGCCGGGTTCGTATTCTGTATACGTGAAAGCCGTCGGCAAGCCCAGCTTCAGGAATCAGATGTCGAATCGAGCGGCTTTTGCCGCCGGATCCTGAAACAAAAGATTTCCGAGCAGTCGAGTTAGATCCTGCAACCTCGCCGTTTTTCCTGGCGGAAGTTGGGGGGGCGAATGCTTTGCATCGCGGGAGTAGCGAACGCCAAATTAGTCGTCGCGTAGTTTCAACCTGCTTTTAACGGCACGGCTACGCTGCGCTGAAGCCGTGCGCCTTTAAGACCAAGAAACACGATAGTTAACATCCTTTTGGCTTGGACGCGGGTCTCAATGGTACCAGCCAAATCGGTCGCCTTGGTACAGTGCAACAACCGTTCGTCCCAAACGGGAAGTCGCCACTCTCAGGCTACAGCCGTACGAAAGAACGTTCGACTCGCAGCGCCGTCATTCTCGAATGTGCCCTTGCCCTCGATAGAAATACCGCCGGAATACCCGATTTTTTTTAGATAGCGAAAGAAGTCGGCGTAGTGATCGTCCTCGGCGAGATCGTGCGGCCAGAGGCGTCCATGAGGATTTGCGAAATGCAGGTGAACGATTTCTCGCTGTGCCGTCTCGAGAATCTTTGGATCTTCGTTCTCTTCCCGGAGATGGTAGTAGTCGATGATCATGCGCACGTTCGAGTGCTTCGCCGCGCGTACCATCTCCAGAGCTTCGGCGCCGGTGTTCAGGATATTGCTTTCCTGACGGCGAAGCGGCTCAATCGCGACTACTAGATCATGATGGCGAGCGACATCGCCGGCCATACGAAGGAACTCCACGATCTGTTCGTGGGCTCGATGCCGCGAGAATCCCTCCG
>QIBC01000069.1 GCA_003225215.1 Acidobacteriota bacterium | reverse complement strand
GAAAGCACCGAGGCAACCACCAACTGATGATCGTCGATAGCCTTGGAAACATCCGCAGGCAGCGGTCCCGAGTTGCCGATGCAGGTAGTACAACCATAACCGGCAATGCTGAAGCGGAGACGGTCGAGGAACTCCATGAGCCCCGCTTTTTTGTAGTACTCAGTCACAACGCGAGATCCCGGCGCAACCGACGTCTTTACCCACGGCGGTGTAGAGAGGCCGCGCTCGACGGCTTTCTTGGCCAAAAGTCCGGCAGCCATCATCACGTATGGGTTCGACGTATTGGTGCAGCTCGTGATAGCTGCGATCACAACTGAGCCATGATCGAGATATTGGCTCACATCGATGTGATGCTTAGCGCCCACAGGCTCCGCAGCGTCCTCCTTGTGGCCGTTCGCACTGCTGCCGTTCGCAACGGGATTTCCACCCTCTCCCTCCCAGCGGCTTACTTGGCGCGCCGCCACTTTCGCGGCCGCCGGTCCGAGCAATGAGGGCAGCTCGTGCTTGAAATTCTCCGCGGTTTGCGAGAGACGAACGCGATCCTGGGGACGGCGTGGTCCAGCCACACTGGGTTCCACCGTCGAGAGATCGAGTTCCACGACTTCCGAGTAGCTTGCGTGCGGAGAGTCCTTGGTATGGAACAAACCCTGCTCTTTGCAGTAGGCATCTACGAGCGCGATTTCCTCATCTCTGCGCCCTGTCATCCGCAAGTAGCGCAGCGTCTCCATATCGACGGGAAAAATGCCGCAGGTGGCTCCGTACTCTGGCGCCATATTGGCGATGGTCGCGCGATCGGCCAGCGGCAGCTCGGAGAGGCCCTCGCCAAAGAACTCGACGAACTTTCCCACCACGCCGGTCTTGCGCAGCATTTGCGTGACGGTCAGCACCAGGTCGGTGGCTGTCGAGCCCTCTTTAAGCTTGCCCGCGAGTTTGAAGCCTACTACCTGAGGCAGCAGCATCGATACCGGCTGTCCCAACATTGCCGCTTCGGCCTCGATTCCGCCCACGCCCCAGCCAAGCACCCCCAAGCCATTCACCATTGTGGTGTGGGAGTCGGTGCCAACCAGGGTGTCGGGATAAGCCTGCAGCGTTCCATCAACAACTTGCGGGAAGACAACGCGCGCGAGATATTCCAGATTGATCTGGTGCACGATTCCCATATCGGGAGGCACGACCGAGAAGTTGTTGAATGCTGTCTGTCCCCAGCGCAGAAACGCATAGCGTTCGCGATTGCGTTCGAATTCGAGCAGCGCATTCGTGTGAAAAGCATTGGGGGTTCCAAATTCGTCGACCTGCACGGAATGGTCAATGACGAGTTCGGCAGGTTGCAGAGGATTAATCGCGTTCGGATCGCCTCCTAGCTTCTTCATCGCGTCGCGCATCGCCGCCAGGTCCACGACGGCGGGCACGCCGGTAAAGTCCTGCATCAACACGCGCGCCGGAGTAAAGGCGATCTCGCGCGAGGGCGCAGCCGTCGCTTGCCACTGCGCAAGAAAGCGAATGTCATCCGGAGTGACGGATTTGCCGTTTTCTGTCCGTAGAAGATTCTCCAGCAACACGCGAAGGCAGTAAGGAAGATGCTGCGTCGATCCGCATTGCTTGTCGAGCGCGTCGATGCGAGAGATCTGGTATTGCCGATTGCCGACGCGTAAGGTGCTGCGCGCTCCAAATGAATTCATAAATCCACCTGATAATTAGATGTTGCTAGACGGCGTTTTTCACCACGGAGACACGGAGCCACGAAGAACAGCCAAAAGCAGGATTGAACACGGAGGACACGAAGGGAGACGAGGATTGTCCTGGCTGAAACAGGCCTCGAAGTAAACATCCAGATTGTTGATCGGGCGTTGAGAAAACTCGCACGTCCGTGAGCTCTGTGCCCTCCGTGTTCACTGGTTCTGGCTGTTCTCCGTGGCTCCGTGGTGAGAAACGTACTCAAAACTTTCCACCAAGCGACTGATAAATCAGCAGCAGGTTCAATCCGACAATCACAGTCACCGTCGCATACGCCAGCATATTCGTGCTGCGGCCATTTGCCAGTTCTCCCATGACCTTTGTGCGGCGGGTGAGCACGATCAACGGCACCAGCGCGAAGGGCAAGGCGAAACTCAGTCCCACCTGGGAGAGCACCAGAATCTTCAGCGGATCGAGCTTGATTGCGATTACGATCAGCGCGGGAATCATCGTGATCAACCGGCGCAGGAACACGCTGAAGCGAATATTCAGGAAGCCTTCGATAATTACCTGACCGGCCATCGTGCCGACCGTCGACGAGGAGAGACCCGACAGCAGCAACGCCAGCGCAAATGCCATAGCCGAAACTCCGCCGAGCAGCGGCGCGAGCGTTTGGTGCGCCTCTTCGATAGAGGCGACGTGCTGGCCATGCGTGAAGAACACCGCAGCGGCCATCACGATCATGGCCGTGTTGATCAGCCAGGCGCCGTTCATGGCGGCGAACACGTCGATGATCTCAAACTGCAGATGCTTCAGCCGTTGAAGTCTCTGACTTGTCGGACATCCTTCGAGCGCTTTGCGCGCGCGATCCTGTACCAGCGCAGAATGCAGATAAACTACGTGCGGCATCACCGTAGCGCCGAGCATACCTACTGCAATGTAAATGCTCGCTGAGCTTATCTGCGGCACAAGAATGTGATAGCCCACCTGCGCCCAATTCGGCTTCGCCAGGAAGATCTCAATGGCGTAGCAGGCAGCGATACCAAACACGAATATCATGATGCCGACTTCGAGCTTCCTGAATCCATAGAGTTCTAGGGCGAGAATCAGGAAGACGAGAACGGCAGTTGCAAGTGCCGCCAGCATGAGCACCGTGGATTTCTCCAAACCATGCGCCAGCATCGCGGGCCCGGCAAGCAGATAGAAGCCAAGCGCAGCTCCCAGGAATTCGGCCAGGTCGGTAGCTAACGCGGCCAACTCAGCCGTGACCCAGAGGAACAGGTTCATTCCGCGCGAGAAGTTTGCCCGGCAGTTCTGTGGCAGCGTGAGCCCTGTGGCAATTCCAAGCTTTGCCGAGAGGTATTGAATGAGGATCGCCATGGCATTCGACCACAGCAGTACCCAAAGCAGCGAATATCCAAATCGTGTCCCGCCTTCGATGTTGGTGGCAAAGTTGCCGGGATCGATATACGCGACGCTGGCGACGAAGGCTGGTCCGAAGTAATACCAAAGCTCCCCGCTGCGGAAGGCAGGCAGAGTCTTAAACTTCAGACTCCAGACATTGCTCGCCGATGTAGACGTGCTGCTGCTCATTTTCGCTGGCCACAACAAGGGAAAATCGCTGTTGGTGTGGAACTAGTTAGTATAAGGGACCTGCGGCCGCTCCCGGCCGGGTGTTTGTTTCCGAAACCAGAATTCATAGCTCCTCCAAACATGGAGGAATATCAAGCTCGACCTCATTCGCGTCCCGTGCCCCAGGCAAAAACCCGCGCGAGGGCGCGCGTCGGTCCCGAATGAGTCGAGTGGGCTAACTCGCCATTGCCGCCCCAGTGCATCTATATTGTTTGCTATGCGTACTACGCGAATTGTCGCCGCTGTTCTGATGCTGATCTCCGGTCTTGCCATCGCGCAACAGGCTCAGCCGTTCAGCAAGGACCAGGTGTCCTCAAAGTTGCGCGAACTTTATCCCGACAATGCCGACGCAAAGAAGGAAATTGCCGAAGCGCTCGACGCCGCTGCCAAGGATCATAAGCACCTGCTGCTGGTCTTCGGCGCGAACTGGTGCTTCGACTGCTTTGCGCTCGATTACCGGTTCCACCAGCCAGCGATTCAGCCGATTGTCGACAAGAATTATCACGTGCTGCATGTGGACATCGGACGCAACGACAAAAACCAGGACTTGGTGAAGAAGTACAACATCCCCATCGAGAAAGGCATTCCCTCGCTGGCGGTGCTCGACAGCAAGGGACATACGCTGTACACGACTGGGGAATTCGAGTCGGCCCGCAGCACCGATCCGCAGGTGATCGTAAAGTTCCTCGATACCTGGAAGCCGAAACAAAGCTGATAAGGGCCTCCCAGACTGAGAAAAATGGTTTAGTAAGAGGTTATGGATTCTCGCTTTGTCGCTTTCCTCGGCATCGCTGCTCTGTTGACGATCATCCCCGGAGCCGATACCGGCTTGGTCACAAAGAACGCAATCACGCGCGGACGAAGCGCTGCGTTCTTTACTACGTTCGGCATCTGCCTGGGCTGCTTGTGTCATGCAACCGCTTCCGCTTTGGGGTTGTCGGTTGTCCTTCGTGAGTCCGCTCGAGTCTACGAATGGGTAAAGCTGGTTGGGGCTGGATACCTGGTATACATTGGAGCTCGGGCGCTGTGGGCGGCGCGGAAACCTTATGCTGTCGAGCATGGTGTCGTATTCACGGGTGAGCAGCGGCGTGGAGTGTGGTTCAGTTTCCTCGAAGGACTGTTCACCAACCTGCTGAACCCGAAAGTAGCCATCTTCTATCTGACATTCCTGCCGCAGTTCATTGCGCCCGGAGAGAACGTGCTCCGTAAATCGCTTTTCCTCGCTGGCATTCACGTTCTAATGGGACTGGTATGGCTTTGCAGCTACGCGATGTTGCTGGACCGGATGCGCGCGATCCTCACCCGCCCTTCGGTGAGACGCAAACTGGAAGCTTTCACCGGAGCAGTTCTGGTCGCATTCGGCCTGCGGTTGGCAATGGAACGCAGATAATCGCGAAGTATCCTGCTGGAAAAATACAGTCAACATCGGTGAGAATAGTGTCAAAGCAAGTTCTTGCGAGCAGACGGGCAGGCTGAACCGAGGGACAAACCCACGAATGAAGACGGTATTCGTCGTAGGCGCGGGACCGGCAGGACTTTTCGCGGCACAAAAAATCGCGCAGGCTGGTCATCAGGTTGTTATCCTCAATCGTGACATCAAACCCGGCGGCCTGGCAGAATACGGAATCTATCCCACCAAAGACAAAATGAAGGTTGGACTGCGCAAGCAGTTCGCCAAAGTTCTTGCTCTCCCTAACGTCCATTACTTTGGGCACGTATGCATAGCTGAAGAGGGCTGTCTTTGCATTGACGAACTCCGCCAGTTCAATCCTTCCGCGATTGTTTTTGCCGTAGGTGCGCAGGGGACCAAGAAGCTGGGGCTTGAGGGCAGCTCTGCACGCGGCGTTTATTCCGCCAAGGACTTCGTCTACTTCTATAACCAGTTGCCGCCGTTTGCGTTACAGGACTTTTCCATTGGCAAGCGCGTCGCGGTAATTGGAATGGGCAACGTGGCCGTCGATCTTGCGCACTGGCTGCTCGTGGACGCGCCGGATAAGCCGGATGAGGTGATTGTCGTCGCGCGACGCGGTCCTTTCGAGGCAAAGTTCGATCAGAAAGAGTTTGCCTTCGTGGAAAAGTATCTCGAGCGGGAAGCCTTCCAGCAGGAGCTGCAACGAATTCAGCCGCAACTAGCCGCCGTCGAGCAGGACATCAACAAGGTTGCAGAAGACACGTTTCCCATTCTGGCAAAGTCACCCGCTGAGCGCTCCGGTCCTGGACGTCTGCTGTTCCGCTTCTTAAGTTCGCCGTCCTCGATTCATACAGATGGCGAAGGCCGCATTAATCGCCTCCGAGTCAGCGAGAACGTGCTGGTGCAGCGCGATGGCAACATGGCCTGCAAGGCGACAGAGCGGAGCGCCGATCTCGACGTGGACACCATGATCTTCGCCATTGGCGATGCTGCTGACCCCAGCGTCGGATTGCCCTGCGGGCCTGAGGGATATCTCATCAACCCTGATACTGCCGATCCTCAGCGGGCCGCTTATGAAGTTTTTGACAACGAACGATGCTGCGCGATGGACGGCGTTTACGTAGTTGGCTGGGCACGCAAGGCCAGCGAAGGACTGGTTGGCATTGCTCGTCACGACGCAGAGGTGGGCGCCGTACACGTGCTCAAATATCTGGAGAACGCTCCCGAAAAGGAATCGGCCACTGCGGCTGAGATCAAGCGATCCATCGAATCCAAGGGTGTTCGCGTAGTCGACAAGACCGATCTCGAGCACCTCGCAAGAGCGGAAGAAGAACAGGCGCGGACCAGAGGAATTGCCTGGTACAAATTTTCCGACGATGAAGCTATGCTGGCGTCCATCGACGAGCAGAAGGAACGCTCTGGAGGCGCGGTCGCAACTGCTCAAGCCGATTGAGGCGTTGCAGCATTGCAGTTATCGGCAATCTCTCCCAATCGACAGCCTCGCCTTCGCGGATGAGGCGTGCGCGGCGTTTGAATCAACTGTGTTGCTACGCGGCAGAAGGAGTGGGATCGATGTCGTCGCCATCGAAGAGCCGATCCGCGAGCTCCAGCCACCTATGTATTCTCGAACTCTCGCCGTCCCGCTTCTCTTTCTCAGTGAGGTAGAACTGCGGTCTGTGCGAAGACTTATTGTCCCGGTTCCAAGGCCGTCCCTTTAGCTTTCTCATCGTGCACTTTCGCGGATAGCGAGGGGAACACTGATCCGACACTCCGTTTGATGACGATAAAGAGCGATCGTTTGCCTGTAACAATAGAGTTATGACCGTCGCGGCGGGCCGTATAACTCCTACATGCTTTTGAGCTCCGCCAGGATTTCGTCTGCGGTCCTGACGTCAGGAACTGAACTGCTCACGCGACGAAAAACTTCGCGGCCGTTTTGATCCACGATTAGCGTGGCGCGCAAGGCGATGTCCTGGCTGTCATGGCCTTTGGGATGCAACAGCCCATACTGCCGAATCACATTGGCGCCCAGATCGCTCAATACCACCACCTTCTTGTGCGCGACCTCCTCCCATACCTTGCGGTTGTGCGCTTCGTCGTCGATGCTAATAGCTACTATTTCTGCGTTCTGAGCATCAAAATCGGCTTTCCGCTGCGCGAACTCGCGCAGTTGTTTCATGCAGAAGGGTCACCAATACCCACGATAAAAATACAGCACGACTTTGTGGCCACGCTGGGCGGCCAAATTGAAATCCTTGCCCGTAGCATCCTTCAGCGTGAAATCTGGCGCCGCCTGCTGAGTAGCGCTGACGATCTGCGCTTTCGGATACACATACAGACCGGCCACAACCAGAACCACGAGCGCGATTAACAGAACGCCAACTCCAATCAGAATTTTTCTGAGCATGGTTGCAAATTGTGCCCGAAGGTAAGGTGCCATGTCGACTGGAAGTAATGTCTGTCCGGTGTGGCTCCGACATCTTATTAGCAGGCTGTAGGGCCGTATCTGCCGAGAATGGCTGGATCCAAGCTCGAAAGGCCAGTTCCCCGAAAGGTACCTGCCATATACGACTATTCCCGTTAGTAACTTCCGCCACTCTGACAAACAGCACAATAATTATGCTTGTGAGTCGCGATCAAACACTCCTGGCTGTGACCGTGGCGGCGATCGCTATTGGTCTATTCATGTTGCACCAGGCCAGTGGCCAATCAAATAGCTCTGCGGAAGCAAGCGTTGCCGCCTCGACTTACGCCAGCGCTCCACCACCCACTCCTCAGGCATCGCCTCTTCCTGAAAACAGCGCATCGGGAACCGCCTTCGAAGTGATCCCGAGGGGTCGTTCTGCCGAGGAGATGGAGATCATTAACTACGCCAAGAACGCTCCGGTGTCGATGCTCGATTCTTCGCTTCCTCACCAATCCGCCGGATATTGGATACCGCGAGCGGCAGGCGCTTACTCAAGATTGCGCTGGGATGTGAATGACTGCGCCACTCCACGCAGGCGCAACGATTCCACGCCGGTTTGCGCGCAGGCTAATATCGAATTCACGAATGGAACCAGATTCGAAGCTCTCCTGCTGCTGGGCTCACGTGCCCTCGATTCCGCTGGATCAGTAAAGTATGTCCAGCCTTCACTTCTCTGGGCGTTTTACAAGAAGCCGCGAGGAGCCGTGGTACCGGCTCCGCTTGGACTGCTGCAGCGACTCGCCCAAGAAGTAAATTAGCCGTCCCCGCTCCGACTGAACTCATTCATCCTCTCTCGCCCTGGTTGTATTCTGTCCCACTATGTCTACGTATATCGGCGCCATCGACCAGGGCACCACCAGCACTCGTTTCATCGTCTTCGACCGTTCAGGACGAGTCGTTGCCTCGGCACAAAAAGAGCATGAACAGATCTACCCACAACCCGGATGGGTAGAACATGACGCGGAAGAGATTTGGCGCCGCACCTTGCAGGTGATCGAAGAAGCCATGGCAGAACGCGCATTGCGCGCCAAGGACTTTGCTGCAATCGGGATCACCAATCAGCGCGAGACTACCGTCCTTTGGGATCGCAAGACCGGGGCTCCTGTAGCGAATGCCATCGTTTGGCAAGATACACGCACCGAGCAGTACCTGTCTCAGTTCGCCTCAAGCGGGGCTTCGGTGCGGCGCAAGACCGGCCTCCCGCTCTCGACATACTTCAGTAGCCTCAAAATCCATTGGCTGCTCGACCACATGCCGAGTCTGCGGAGCCGGGCTGTGGCAGGAGAGATCCTTTTTGGCACTATCGATACTTTTTTGGCATGGCGCCTCACCGGCGGAGCCTACGGGGGAGCGCACTCTACGGATGTGACCAACGGCAGCCGTACACAATTACTGAATCTTCGCACCTGTACATGGGATGACGAGCTGCTCCAGACCTTCGATATTCCGAAGCAAATCCTTCCGCAGATCTGTCCCAGTTCGGAACAATACGGCAGCGTGTGCCTCAAGGCGCTTGACGGAGTTCCGCTGGCCGGCGTTCTCGGCGACCAGCAAGCGGCACTGGTTGGTCAAACCTGTTTTCGTCCGGGCGAAGCCAAAAACACATACGGTACTGGATGCTTTCTGCTCCTCAACACCGGCACCGAGCCTGTGCTTTCGAAGCATGGGTTACTCACGACCATTGCGTACCAATTCGGAAAGGAGCCCCCGCGTTACGCTCTGGAGGGCAGCGTAGCGATTACAGGTGCCCTGGTGCAATGGATGCGCGACAATCTGGGCATGATCCAATCAAGCAGCGATATCGAGACGCTTGCACGGACCGTGAACGACAACGGTGGAGTCTACTTCGTGCCCGCCTTTTCCGGGCTCTTTGCTCCCTATTGGAAGGCGAACGCCCGTGGCGTGATCGCCGGACTCACGCGCTACGCCAATAAAGGCCACCTTGCTCGCGCCGTGCTCGAAGCCACCGCCTTTCAAACGCGTGAAGTCGTAGAAGCCATGGAGCAGGACAGCGGAAAGCCCGTCGCCACGGTACGGGTCGATGGAGGCATGGTTGCAAACGACCTGCTCATGCAATTCCAGGCCGACCTCCTAAATCGGGAAATCGTCTTACCGCATGTAAAAGAGACAACTGCCTTGGGCGCGGCGTTTGCCGCAGGACTCGCCGTCGGCTTCTTCAAAGACCTCGACGAGCTTCGCGCAACCTGGTCAATCGACCGTCGCTGGAACCCACAAATGGACTCAAGCAAACGCGAAAGTCTTTACGGCAATTGGAAAAAGGCAGTAACCAGATCTATGGACTGGATCGAGTGACGACGCGTAGAGACGCAGCATGCTGCGTCTCTACGTGGAACGGCAGGAACGTCAGTTTTGGCATAGGAAATCGGCTCAGGCAAGTCGCTGGGCAAGACAGGATTTGAGCTATCGACAGCAAAATGCAGCATGCTGCGTCTCTACTGGCTGTGAATAAAAACGGCCCTGCTTGCGAAGCAGGGCCAAGGGGCAGTGCAAACTTGGTCTATTGAGGTGGCGGCAATGGCTCCTTACCCGGCCCGCCTTCCCGGTGCATCTTGAAGAACATGTTGTGCATTCTTTCTCTTGTCACCGCCTGCAGCTTCTTCCACTGATCAGGGGTGAGCACATTGCGGAAGCCCAGGGACATGACTGTAAATTCATTTTCCATCGCATTACGCGCGTTCTGAAGCGCCGAAAGTTGCTGCAGCACGAGTCCCTGATCTGGCCGATCTTGTTCCAACAGGTCACTCAACTTGCCTTCTTCGATCTCGACGTTGCCCCTCGCCTTAATCAGGCTCTCGCGATGCGCAGCAAAGGTGTCATTGAGCTGCTTCTTCTGCGAGTCGTTCAAGTTGATGGCCTGCGCGATCTCCGAATTACGCCACCAATCATGCCCAAATCCCGGCATGCCCGGCATACCGCCGGGACCATCGATACCGATCCGCATCTTGTGTTCCTGCAGGCCTTTCTCGGGCGGCACTGGATTTTCCGTCTGCGCGACAGCAAGTCCAGCCATCAGCAGGAGAGAGCTTAATAGGTAAGTGAGTGTTTTCATTGTTGGGTCCTTGTACGTGCGTGCGAAGTGTTGTGATTCCCATGTTGCCCGTCGATGCCACCCATTTCTCCAACCAGCAGGCCGGCCGGCTGTAATGCTTCCGGCAGATCCTGATCGAGGCGGGCTTCAATGTCGCTAATGAGCGCCGCGTCAGAGATCGCGGCGACGGTCGGCGTAGTCGGAGTCAGCGGAGTGCTCCTGAAATTCAGGACCAGAAAGATCACGAGGATCACCGCAAGCGCCGAGGTCGCCAGAACAAAACCGACGTTACGTCCGGCAGTCTTTCTGATCTGTGCTTCCAAGATTCGCTGCTGAATGCTGCGCGACTGCCGTCCCCAATCGATCGCCGAACGTCCGCCGCTGTAGCAAACATCCTGCTTCAAGCTCGCGAGCCTCCCGCGATAGATCGACATCTGCTCCCAGCACTGCGGGCATATCTCCAGATGGCCCGCCGTTCGCGGACTCCGTTCGCCGGCCGCGGCCGCCGTAAGTTCTTCGTCGCTGAGGTGAATAGAAATCACTGCTGTTCTCCTTCCCGCCAGTTGCGCAGGTTCATCATCGCCCGGTGCAGATGCGACTTGACTGTCCCTGGTCTGCGGTTCGTGGCCCGCGAAATTTCCTCGATCGACATTCCTTCCACCGCACTCAGCAGCAGGGCCTCACGCTGAGGCGTAGTGAGCCGCTGAATGCGTTGTGAGACCCGTTCCAGACGCTCGCGCCGCAGCAGATGCTCCTCCGGAGTCGATGCCGGATCGGGGACTTGTTCGGCCTGACTTTGCTCCGGCTCCGAGGCGTCGAAGCGAATCAGCTTTCGCCATAAAGCAAAACGGCGATTGCGAAAGTGGTCGCGCACAAGATTGATCGCGATGCGCGCCAGCCACGTGAATACCTGGCAGTCGCCGCGAAAGCCCTTCTGCTTCTGGAAGGCGCGGATAAAGCACTCCTGCGTAAGCTCTTCCGCCAGATCAGGTTCACTGGTCTGCGCCAGCACAAGGCGGTACACCCGCTGCTGGTACAGGCGTATGAATTCGTCGAAATCTGCGAAAGGCGACTCGGCTTCAGCCTGCGCTCCCGCCGGTGCTGCCGCTTGCAGCATATTCATCGTTCCGCTGAACTCCCCGTCACTTGATATGGACGAATTCCTAGGGCTTGAGTTTACGTGAATGCAACGTTTTCTTAGGTAAGAGGGGCCCAAAAATAACACCAAAGGCGGGCACGGATTGCACGGAAACTCCACGGGTGCACACGGATTTTAGACGGATCAACTGCCAGAGGCTTGGGCCGCGAAAGATTCTGGCCTTTTTCTGTCGTTATCGAGTACTAGCCGGCGGACTTGCGGACGCGGACCGAAGTTAAATAACAAGCCGACTTCGAGATGAGTAGCAAATAATTGAGAACCTGCTTCTCATGAGCCGATTCAAGCGCGCTCACAGCTTTTAACTCAACAAGCACCGCCGATTCCACCACAAGATCGGCAAAGTATTCGCCTACATCGACGTTATGGTAGAAGATCTTGATCGGCATCTGCGCGCAGTAGTTCAAAGCCTGTTCACGAACCAGAACCGCAAAGGATTTCTGATAAACGTTCTCCAGGAAGCCATGTCCAAGCTCGTTATAGATCGGGTAGAAGATCCCAATTATTTTTTGAGTAAGAAGTTCGTGCTTTTACCAGTCCGCCCTCAAGCTGCGGAATCTTAAACGAACCCGGTTCTTGCGTGAAGGCAATACAAACTCGGCACTCTAGATAGTCCCCCGACACAGCCTTCCGGCAACAGGTCTTACTCCGCTTAAACTCCGCGTGAATCCGTGAAGTTTCCGTGCAATCCGTGTCCGCCTTTGCTTTTGCCGTTGCTGTTGCTTTTTCTGGTTCAGCCGAAATTCCCTGAATTCCACAGCGAAATTCTGTGAGGCATCGCCGTAATTTCGTGATACCTTCGTTTAAACTTCGCCTCGGAGTTGAATGCCCGATGGGACTGCTTCTCGCCAGCGTGGTTGCATTATTCGTTGGTATTGCCAGCGCTTATCTTTTTTTGCGTGCCAAGATGGCGGTGTCGGCGGAGCGCATTCGGCACTTAGAAAGACGCCTCACAGAGTCCCAGTCCGAGTGTCAAAAAGCCGCAGCTGTGCTTGCCGAAAAGGACGCAGCATTGCTGGCGAGCTCAAATGAATTATCGGCAATAAAGGCGGAACTAGCCGCCGAACGCCAGGCTGGGGTTGACAAGCTGGCGCTAGTGCAGCAAAGCGAGCAGCGTCTCGCCGAATCCTTTGATCTACTCGCCGCCCGCGCCCTCAAAGAAAATACCGCAGAGTTCCTGAAGCTGGCGAAGAGCCAGTTCGAGCATGAACAAGAGATGGCTTCCGGCGATCTAGGCATGAAGAAGGAGGCGATCGAGGCCCTACTCCAGACGGCGAGTTCGTCGCTCAAAACGCTAGACGAACAGATCCGCTCGAGCGACGTGGAACGCAAGCAAGCCGAGGCCGCTCTGGGACAACAGATCACCTCGCTCGTAGATCTCCAGCATCGTCTTTCTGATGAAACACGCCGCCTTTCGCGCGCTTTGGAGCGTCCTACGGTGCGGGGCAACTGGGGCGAGGTGCAGTTGCGGCGCGTGGTCGAATTCGCAGGCATGATCGAGCACTGCCATTTCGAGTCGCAGAAGACGTTTTCCGACGACGATGGCAATCGCCTGCGCCCCGATTTAGTCGTGCATCTGCCCAATGGAAGAGTAATCGCCGTCGACGCCAAGGTCTCGCTGGAGGCATTCACTAAGGCCGCCAACTCCGATCAGGAACAGGAAGTTCGCGCTCATCTGGAACAACACGCAGCGCAGGTTCGCAAGCATGTCGACGATCTCGCATCGAAGGCTTATTGGCAGCAGTTCCCCAACTCGCCCGACTTCGTCGTGGCCTTCATGCCCAGCGAGGCGCTATTGAGCGCCGCGCTGCAGGCTGATTCCACGCTGCTAGACGATGCCGCGCAAAGCAAAGTGTTGCTTGCCACGCCTTTAACGCTGATCGCGTTGTTGAAGGCTGTGCACTGCGGCTGGCGCGAAGACAAACTGGCCAAGAACGCCGAAGAGATCAGCGCTATTGGCCGTTTGCTTTATTCCCGGTTAGTCACGTTGGGGACTCATCTGTCCAAGTTGGGAGACAACATCGATCGCACTGTAGCTACCTACAATCAGGTTGTCGGTTCTATCGAAAGAAGCGCCTTCCCGGCAGCTCGAAAGTTCGAACAACTGGGAGCATCTTCCAGCGACGTCCTTCCGGAGCTGGAATTCGTAGAACATCTCACTCGCCCATTACAGTCTCCAGAATGGAAGCAAGCCGATACTAGTGACGATTCTCTGAACTTCAACAGTCTCACCCTTACGGAAGGAAGCGGAAAGCCCTCGTAAGCCCCGAAAGGCCCGGCTGCTGCATAATGAATGTAGGGCTCTTCGCCCCGAAGCGATCCTATCCGCCTTCGGCGCGTTTTTCTGCCTGCCTTTGAATAATGAACCCTTTGAATCCAGCAACGGAAGCCGCGGCCGCAACATCCGCCGCCCCAGCTCCTCAGTCGAACTTCATTCGCGACATCGTTGTTCATGACCTCGAGATCAACAAGTTCGGCGGGAAGGTGCAGACGCGCTTTCCTCCCGAGCCGAACGGATATCTGCATCTCGGACACGCAAAAGCGATCTGCCTGAACTTCGGATTGGCCGCCGAGTTTGGCGGCAAGACCAATCTGCGCTTTGACGATACCAATCCAGAAAAGGAAGAGCAGGAGTACGTAGATTCGATCATTCGCGACGTGCGCTGGCTGGGCTTCGACTGGGAAGACCGGATGTTTTACGCATCCGACTACTTCGATCAGCTCTATGCCTGGGCGGTGCAGCTGATTAAGGCGGACAAAGCGTACGTCGACGACTTAAGCGCTGAAGAGATTCGCAAGACGCGCGGAACTCTAACCGAGCCTGGCCAGAACAGCCCATATCGGCATCGTTCGGTCGAAGAAAACCTCGACCTTTTTGAGCGCATGCGCAAAGGAGAATTCCCTAACGGTTCACGCACGCTTCGCGCAAAGATCGATATGGCGTCGCCGAACCTGAACATGCGCGATCCGGTGATGTATCGGATCCTGCATGCGGAGCATCACCGTACCGGGAACAAGTGGTGCATCTATCCGCTCTACGATTTTGCCCACGGGCAATCTGACTCGCTGGAGAAGGTCACGCATTCAATTTGCACGCTGGAGTTCGAGGATCATCGCCCGCTTTACAACTGGTTTATCGAGCAGCTCGGCATCTTCCCCTCGCAGCAGATCGAGTTCGATCGTCTCAACCTGACTTACACGCTCCTGAGCAAACGCAAGCTCTTACAGCTTGTGAACGAAGGACACGTCCGCGGATGGGACGATCCCCGCATGCCCACGCTCTCGGGAGTTCGTCGCCGCGGATACACGCCAGAAGCGCTGAGAAATTTCTGCAATTCCATCGGCGTGTCAAAAACGAACGGCAGCATTGAACTGGCGATGCTCGAGCATTTCCTGCGCGAGGACCTCAACAAGCGTGTTCCGCGCGTGATGGCCGTGCTGCGTCCACTCAAGCTCGTAATCGACAACTATCCCGAAGGCCAAGTCGAAGAGATGGACGCGATCAACAATCCTGAAGACGCAAGCGCCGGAACGCGCAAAGTCCCGTTCTCGCGCGTGCTCTATATCGAGCGCGACGACTTCCGCGAGATTCCGCCAAAGCAGTTTTACCGTATCTCACCCGGACGCGAAGTGCGATTGCGTTACGGCTACTTCGTTACCTGCACAAACGTTGTGAAAGACGCTAACGGTGAAGTGGTCGAAGTTCACTGTACTTACGATCCCGCAACACGCGGCGGCAATGCTCCCGATGGGCGCAAAGTAAAGTCAACCATCCACTGGGCATCGGCGGCGCACGCAATCAACGCCGAGGTGCGGGTTTACGACAATCTGTTTCTGAAAGAAGATCCGAACGATGTCGAGGAAGGCAGAGACTGGACATCCAACCTTAACCCGAACTCACTCGAAGTGATTCGCGATGCCAAGCTTGAGCCGTCCCTGGACAAGGCAGCATCGGGCGCTCGATATCAGTTTGAGCGACTCGGATACTTCTGCGTAGATCCCGATACGAAGCCGGGAGCTCTCGTGTTCAATCGCACAGTGCCTCTGAAAGACACTTGGGCGAAGCTGGAAAAACGAGCAGCCTGAAACTCAAGGACGGAAGAACTACACACAAGACGGAGCGCCTGGGCGCCCCACGCCCGGCATTCTGCGAACTATCGCTCTTCGACGCCGCTCACTTAGACTGTCGCACTTAAATTCAAGTCGTCGGCGTCCATGTCAGTTGCACAAGGCCAGATGTTCGCCCTTGTTTGCGCCGGGTTATGATGTCTAGTTTCTCCTGAGCATTTGTACTCTTTCTCTGAGCTGCAGTGGGAATCAAAATGCGCCATCCGGAAGCTTTCACGACGAGCGCTCTGGAGCATAAATGCGTTCATTAAAAGTTGTATTTGTCGTCTCACTTTGCTCGACAGCTCTTTTCGCAGCCGATGATTCAGCCCTGCACGGCGTCTATGTAGGTGACATAAACAAATCAGTCAACCCATGCGTGAACTTCTTCGACTACGCAAATGGTGCCTGGCGCCAGCAGAACCCAATCCCCGCCACTATGGTGCGCTGGAGCCGTCGTTGGGAGTCGGGCGAGACCAACAAAGAGGTGCTGCACGGCATTCTCGAAGAGACTGCGACTCAATCCACGAAGGCAAAGCCTGCCTCGACCGATCAGCTCGTCGGCGACTACTACGGCGCATGCATGGACGAGAAAGCCGTTGAGGAGCGAGGCATTCAGCCGATCCGTCCCGATCTTGAACTGATCAAGTCGATGAAGTCGCGCGCCGGTCTGCAGAAGGTCATCACGCATCTAAATGAGGAAGCCTTGTTCGCGCCGTTTGCGTTTGGCTCGAATCCAGACCGGCATGAGCCTACGAATGTGATCGCCGACTTCGAGGCATCCGGACTCGGTTTGCCTGACCGCGATTACTACTTCAAAGACGATGAGAAGTCCAAGGAGACGCGGCAGAAGTATTTGGAACACATCGCAACTGTCTTTCGTCTCGCCGGATCGAACGCTGCTGACGCCAGTGCCGCTGCGCAAACAGTGATGAAGATGGAGACCTCGCTTGCCGGAGCATCGATGACCAATGTCGAGCTGCGCGATCCCAAGGCCACGGATCACAAGATGACTGTGGCAGATGCCCAGAAACTCAGTCCAAATTTCCAGTGGCAGCGCTACTTCTCCGATCTGAGAGTCGATAGCAAGGTCCCTTTCAATATCGGTGAGCCGAAGTTTCTCACCGAAGTCGACAGGCAACTCACGACCACGCCGATTGCGGATTGGAAGACATATCTCACCTGGCACGTCCTGCGCACCGCTTCTCCATATCTTTCTTCAAAGTTCGTCGACGAGGATTTTGCTTTTAATCAGAAGTACCTGAACGGCGCACAAGAGATGAAGCCGCGCTGGAAACGTTGCGCTGAATCGGAAGACAATTTGCTGGGCGAAGCGCTTGGCAAAAAGTACGTCGAGAAGGTCTTTCCGCCGGGGGCCAAGACGCGCGTGCAGGAGATGGTGAAGAACATCCTTGCCGCCCTGCATGACGACATCCAGCAGCTCACGTGGATGAGTCCCGAAACGAAACAGAAGGCGCTGCTCAAGCTTTCGACATTCAATCCAAAAATCGGATATCCCGACAAGTGGAAGGACTACTCCAGCGTAAAGATTATTCGTAGTTCATATATGGGCAATGTGATCGAGGCATCCAAGTTCGCTGTACGCGACGATCTCAATTTGATCGGCAAGCCGGTCGATCGCGGACGCTGGGGCATGACGCCGCCTACTTCGAACGCTTATTACAATCCGCTGCTGAACGAAATCGTCTTTCCTGCCGGAATTCTGGTGCCGCCACTGTTCGACGTAAAAGCCAACGACGCGGTGAACTACGGCTCAATCGGGCCCATCATCGGACATGAGATCTCTCACGGCTTCGATGATCAAGGAGCGCAGTTCGATGAAGTGGGGCGCCTTCACGATTGGTGGACGCCGGGCGATTACAAGACATTCCAGACGCGCGCACAATGCGTCGTGGATCAATTCAACAGCTACACCATCGAAGGCGGCATGCACCACAATGGCAAACTGGTACTCGGCGAGAGCATTGGCGATCTAGGTGGTCTCCGCCTCGGTTATCTCGCCCTTGAGAAATCGATGGAAGGCAATCCGCGTCCCACAAGTGTGGATGGATTCACGCCCGAACAGCAGTACTTCATCGCCTGGGGGCAGGCGCGTGGAGACGAAATTCGTCCGGAAACACAGCGCCAGATGGTGCTTACCGATCCGCATCCGATCGGCAAGTATAGAGTCATCGGTCCGATGAGCAACATGCCGGAGTTCCAAAAAGCATTTTCATGCAAAGATGACGATCCGATGGTCAGGCCAGCAGATCAGCGCTGCGCCATTTGGTAACCAATCGTCCGAGAACAGAGCACCGGGCGCCTTTGCCCGGCATTTTCAAACCGTCAAGCTGCGGCTATCGATCATGATGCTTCTGATAGTCGGTCTTCTTGGCCTGACCAGGAGGCAGGTGGTCACCATGCCATCCTTGTTTCTTGCCCTGTTCCCATCCGGAGCGCCGATCATGGTCACGGAAAGGATCGCGGTGGTGTTCGCGTCGCCACCGCGCTTCGCGTTCATGACGTAACTTTATCTCGCGCTCTTCACGTTCATGACGAATGCGCCGCTCGCGTTCTTCGCGCAAGTGCCGCTGTGCTCGATCACGGTCGGCGTCACGCATATGTTGACCGCTGTTGTGCTCGCCCTGCTGGTCACGGGCTGAAGCTGGCATGGCACACAGCGCCACCAACAAAGGGGCTGCTAGAAAGTAAGAAAGTTTCATAGGTTCTCGTCGTCCTATGAAGGAGCATTCTTCGTGCCGACTCCAGGCGACTCAAAATGAGAGACTTACGTTGTCAAGCGCTCGCCTCGGCTGAACTTCTTACATCGCAGCTCCCAGATTTTTCGCAGTACTGAAGTACATGACCGATTTCGTAGAGACGCAGCATGCTGCGTCTCTACCGGATTTCATTCGTACCTCAGAGCGACGATCGGACTCACCTGGGTTGCATGGCGCGCTGGAACGAAGGTTGCGAAGAAGGCCACTGCCGCGAGTATCAGAATGACAGCTGCGAACGTAACTGGATCAGTCGCGCTGACTCCATAGAGCAGGCTGCTCATCAACTGCGTTAAGGCAAGTGCAGCAACGATCCCAATTCCCACGCCGATCAACGTGAGTCGCGTTCCCTGCCTGAGCACCAGACCAAGTACATTCCTGCGCTGCGCTCCTAAGGCCATACGGATGCCGATCTCGTGCGTGCGTTGCGCTACGCTGTACGCGATTACCCCGTAAATTCCCACCGCAGTGAGCGCCAACGCGATTGCGGCAAAGATGCCGAGCACAAACATCGTGAATCGAGAACGCGATATCGAGTCGGACAAGAGCTGATCCATGGTCGCGATGGATGCCATTGGCAATTCTGGGTCCATTTGGCGCAGCTCGTACCGAATCGGCGCCACCACGGACGAAGGAGCATTCGATGTTCTTACCAGAACGGTCATGCGCGAATACGGCAGCTCTGGCATCGGCCAATACGCGTTTGGCTTGGCTTCTTCTCCAGGGCCCATCTGCCGAACGGAGCCACAGACTCCAATGATCTCCGATGGGTTCTGCTCATCGACTTTGTCGTCTCGCATGTGGATTACTACTTTCTTCCCCAGCGGATTCTCTCCGGCCAGATGCTTTTCTACGAACGCCTGATTCACGATTACCACGTGCCGAGCCTCGTTCAACTCCGGATTACTGAAGGTCCTACCCTGCAGCATGGGAATGCCCATAGTGCTGAAGTAGTCCGGACCTACTACCCTGGATCCCGAAACGGGACTCTCCGCCGTTGCCATCTGCGGTTGGCCGAGAATGTGGATGCTGGTGGCTGCTCCCAGTCCCGTAAGCGGAGGGTAATTTTCCATGCTCACGGAGCGAACGCCGGGAACCCGCTCAATGCGGGCCAGGAACTCGTTGAAGAAAGCTACCTGAAGCGGGTCCTTCGCATACTTGGATCGTGGCAGCGACACTTGGAAGGTAAGCAGGTTACGAGTCTCGAATCCCGGATTGACACCCGCGAGACGAATAAAGCTGCGAATCAGCAATCCTGAACCGGCGAGCAGGACCATAGCCAGTCCCATTTGGCCCACGACCAGGGCATGCCGCAAGAGCCTGCGACGTCCTCCAGCGGAGGAGCCGCGTGTCTCGTCTTTCAGAGTTTCGGCAATAGGCGAATGCGTGGCTACGTACGAGGGCAAGAAGCCGAATAGCAAGCTGGAAAGCAATGTTGCCGCGACCGCAAAGCTCAACAATCTGTTATCGAGAGACACAGAATTCAAGCCCAAAAGACCTTTGGGACTCGCGGCCAGCAGGGCATTCGTGCCCCAAACGGCGAGTAGCAGTCCGAGGAGGCCTCCAATGATCGCCAGCAGCAGACTCTCAGTCAGGAGCTGCCGGGCAACGCGCCACCGGCTTGCGCCGATGGCAGTGCGAATCGCGATTTCCTTCTCTCGCTTTGCGGCACGTGCCAGCAACAGGCCGGAAACATTCGCGCAGGCAATGAGCAGCACGAAAGCGACTGCGCAAAACAGCGTAACCAGGGCTGGCCGCAAGTCACCCGACAATTGTTCCCGTATTAAAACTACTGTAGCTCCCCAATGCGCATTAGTGTCGGGATACTGCTGCTGCAATCGCGTAGCTATCGTGCTCATTTGATCTCGAGCTTGCGCCAGCGTCACACCTGCCTTCATGCGTGCGACTACCGTGAGATAGCGTCCCATACTCTCTTTGCGGTCACCGAATGACTGCGGGACCGCCCATGGAGACCACATCTGCGGCTTGGCGCCGGTGAGAGAGCCGTCTTTGACGTACAGATTGAAATCCTTGGGCGCGATGCCAACCACAACCTGAGGCTTCCCATTGATGTCAATCGTTTTGCCAATGAGGTAAGGATCACTGCCGAACCTCTCTTTCCAGAAGCCATAATCCAAAATCACAACGTCATCTTTGCCCTGCTTCCAGTTCTCTTCCGTAAATCCGCTGCCCACAACGGGATTCACGTCGACGACATGGAAGAAGCCGGCCGTCACATTCTGAACGATGACTTGCTTAGGAGTGCCAGCGCCGGTGAGGTTCGCGCGCGTATCCGCCATTGCCGCCATGCTTTCGAAAACGGAGTTCTGACGTTGCCAATCGGCAAAATTTGCGGGCGCAACCACGTTATGAGGATGCGAGTGCCGGATGCTGTTCTCCCAAACCACTACCAGACTGGCTGGATCGCCATAGGGCAGAGGGCGAAGCAAGAGAGCGTCGACTACGGAAAAGATCGCCGTAGTCGCTCCCATCCCAAGTGCCAACGTCAGGATCGCGACAACTGTGAAACTCGGGTTCTTGCGCAGCATTCGTGCCCCGTAGTGGAGATCCTGAAGCAGAGTCTCAACGAAACTCACACCTCGCGCTTCGCGAACGTCTTCCTTGATCTTGTCCTCTCCACCGATCGCGAATCGAGCACGCCGCTGCGCTTCTTCGCGCGAGAGGCCGCTTGCGGCGTACTTCTCTACTTGGTGTTCGTAGTGGAAGCGCAGCTCCTCGTTCATTTCCTCTTCCACGTGCTCGCGGCGAAACAGGGAGCGTAGACGGAATTGCAAATTATCGAGCATGGACGCTCTCCTATGTGGTCTCGAGAATCTGGGCGATGGCGGTCGTTAGCTTTCGCCACGAAGTCTCTTCGGCTTCGAGCTGCTTACGCCCTGCACGTGTGAGCTCGTAATACTTTGCGCGGCGGTTGTTCTCCGACGTTCCCCAGCGCGCTTTGATCCAGCCACGCCGCTCCAGCCGGTGCAGAGCGGGATACAGCGAACCCTGCTGCACCTGGAGAACTTCGTTTGAAATCTGCTGGATTCGCTCGGAAATCGCCCATCCATGCAGGGGCTGGAGGTTAATCGTTTTGAGAATCAATAGATCTAGCGTGCCTTGCGGAAGATCGACGTGATTGTCTGGCATGCGCTCCCTGTGTGCTTCTACAGAAGACTATCTCTAGTTGTGTAGAAGTGCAAGGGGAAGGGTTGGTCGTACCGTCCAAGGCTCAGGGCTTTCTGCTACGCTTTTAGCCATGGATTTCCTGGGGATCGCCGCCGAACTCTCGCAGGCTGTGCTAGCATGCGAGCCCTTGTTGCGCCAAGTTCGCAATGCTGATGCGACCTTCCGTCCGGCTCCGGGAAAGTGGAGCAAGAAAGAGATTCTAGGGCACCTGATTGATTCGGCAGCCAACAATCATCAGCGCTTTGTGCGCGCGGCCGCGCAGGGCAGCCTGGACTTTCCTGGTTACGAGCAGGAAAAGATGGTGACCGCGCAGAATCCCAACGTTGCCAGTTGGGAATTGCTTGTCGAGTTGTGGTCGGCTTACAACCGTTACCTGGCCTATATCGTCGGTCAGTTGCCTGAGTCTTGTGAGCAGGCGCAGTGCGTGATCGCGGAGCGTCCTGCAGTTACTCTGCTCTGGATGGCAAATGACTACGTCGAGCACATGAAGCACCATCTCAATCAGATCGTTGGCAATCGTTTTCCGACCGCATACGGCGCGAAGGCCTAGCTGGAGTCCGGCGATTGACACTTCCGCTGAGTCCGCACAGAAGAAACATCGGCAATCCCCAGAGTGCAGCGAAGCGAGACTCGACGCAGGTTACAATGCTCTCCCGATTCTTGACGAGGCTAGATGGCGACGGCAGCGATAGCCAACCTGGAAGACGAGTTCACTCCCACTGACAAGCCCGCGGGTCCATGCGTGATGGTGGTCTTCGGAGCCGCCGGCGATCTCACCAAACGTAAGCTGATTCCTGCGCTGTACAACCTCGCAAAAGATCATCTGCTGCCAGATAACTTTGCCGTAGTTGGCGTCTCTTTCGACGATCTGAGTCCCGACGCATTTCGCGAGGAGGTTACGCGGTTCCTGGACAAGGAAGACCACGCGAGTGAAGCATGGAGATGGTTCCACGAGCGACTCTACTATGAGCGTGGAGACTTTGCGAGTGACGATACCTATCTCTGTCTCGCCAAGCAGCTCTGCGAAATCGATGCCCATTGTGGAACTCAGGGAAACTATCTCTTTTACTTAGCGACAGCCCCAAAGTTCTTTGCGGACATCGTCCAGCAACTCGGACGTCACAACCTGGCTCAGGAAGAGAATGGAAGTTGGCGCCGCGTCATCATCGAGAAGCCGTTTGGACACGACCTGGAATCGGCGAAGACCTTGAACGCGCAGATTCAGAGTGTGCTTGCCGAAAAGCAGATCTATCGCATCGATCACTATCTGGGCAAGGAAACGGTTCAGAACCTCCTGGTCTTTCGCTTCAGCAACAGCATCTTTGAACCGCTTTGGAACGATCGCTACATCGACCACGTGCAGATCACGAATGCCGAGACGGTCGGCGTCGAGCGGCGCGGCGGCTACTTCGACAACGTCGGCACCATGCGCGACATGGTGCCGAACCACATCATGCAACTGATCAGCCTCACGGCAATGGAACCGCCTGCGTCGTTCAAGCCTGAGGCCGTTCGCGACGAGCAAGCGAAGGTTCTGCATGCGATGAAGGCATTTCATCCTGACGAAGTCCTGCACAACGCTGTGCGCGGGCAATACGGCGCAGGCAGAATCGAAGAGACTACGGTTCCTGCGTATCGCAGCGAACCGGGGGTCTCGCCTGAGTCTCGCACAGAAACGTTCGTGGCCATGAAGCTTGCCATCGACAACTGGCGCTGGGCGGGCATTCCGTTTTATGTACGGACCGGTAAGCGTTTGGCAGAACGACATACCGAGATCACGATTCAATTCAAGAAGACGCCTCTTCAGATCTTTCAAGACACTGCGGGACACAAACTCCGGACCAACCAGCTGGTGATCCAGATCCAGCCTGAGGAAGGCATGATGCTCACCTTCGGAGCAAAAATTCCGGGATCGACCGTCCGCGTAGGATCAGTGAACATGAGCTGCGAATACGCCAAGTATTTCAAAACGGAACCAAAGACCGGCTACGAAGTCTTACTCTACGATTGCATGATTGGCGATCCCACGCTCTTTCAGCGCGCTGACATGGTCGAAGCCGGCTGGAGCGTGGTCGATCCGGTGCTCGATGTGTGGCGCGCGGTCTCGCCACGCAAGTTCCCAAATTATCCAGCCGGAAGCTGGGGACCGAAAGAGTCTGACGATCTGTTGGAGCGCGACGGCCGCAAGTGGAGGACAATCGCATGATTCTCGCTGGAGACATTGGAGCAACCCACAGCCGCGTTGCGGCATTTCGGCCGGAAGGCAACAAGTTGCCGCTGGTGGTCGAAAAGGTTTACGACAGTCAGGACTACAGCGGCCTGACCGACATCGTTGGCAATTTCGTGCGAAGCGAGGGTATTCCTGCGCAGAACGCCTGCTTTGCCGTTGCTGGACCGGTACGCAGTGGACGAAGCAAGATTTCGAACCTTCCGTGGACGATCGATTCCAAAGACATTGCGAAACAACTCAACCTCAAAGCGGTTGGACTGATCAACGATCTCGAAGCATACGCTTACGGGCTCGATTCGCTCGAGTCGAAAGACTTCGTAACGCTCTACGCTGGGTCAGAAGAGGCCGAAGGCAACACTGCCGTGATCTCAGCAGGAACCGGACTCGGCGAGGCGGGCCTATTATGGGACGGATTTCGTCAACATCCTTTTGCCTGTGAAGGCGGGCATTGCGACTTCGCTCCACGCAATGAATTTCAGATTGAGCTACTGAAGTTTTTGCTCACGCGACACAAAACCGTCAGCTACGAACGAGTCCTCGCTGGACCGGGAATCAAGAATATCTACGAATTCTTGCGCGATACCAAGCGGTCTGAAGAACCTGCATGGCTGCGCGAGCAAATGAGCGCAAGCAAAGATCCGCCAGCGCTGATCTCGCAACTGGCGCTGGAGAAGAAGGCTCCGATCTGTCAGCAGACGATGTCGATGTTTGTCAGTATGTACGGCGCCGAAGCCGGGAACTGCGCGCTCAAGTTCATGTCGTTAGGCGGCATTTTCATCGGTGGCAGCATCGCTGCCAAAAATGTTCCGCTGATGCAAGGGCCAGAGTTCCTGGAAGCATTCTTTGACAAAGGACGCATGCGGCCGCTACTCGAATCGATGCCGGTAAAGATCGTGCTCAATGACGATGCTGGATTGCTCGGCGCTGCTCGGTACGCTTGCATACAAAAAGCATTTGGCAGCGCGCAATGGGCATAGGCTGAGATTGAGGCTGCTTGATGGACACCACACAATGCGACTTCCTGCTGATGCGTTACGTTCCAGATCCGTTCAGGAACGAGTTCGTCAACATCGGCGTGTTGCTTCTCGGACGTGAGGACCAGTTTGCCGACGTGCGCTTTACGCACGATTGGGCAAGAGTGCGCTGCGCCGATCCACAAGCAGATGTCGACATTCTTGAGGCGTTGGAATCCGACATTCGGCAGCAACTGCAAAGCAGCGCGGAATCACGTAAGCAAATCGTCTATCGCTTGCAGGACACGCTGTCCAACGGGCTGCAACTAAGCGAGCCAAGCGCGCTACTGTCGGAGTCGCCAACACAGGATCTCGAGCGTCTGGCGCAAACATATCTTGAGCGGCCAAAGCTGCGACGAGAATCGCGTCTCGGAGCGCGCCAGCGGATCGTCGGCGAGATGCGCAATGCCTTCGAAGTTGCAGGCGTGTGGGATTCATTGAACAAGAAGATCAAGGCAGCCAAGTACACGCATCGTGGGGATCCTTTGAGGATTGATTGCGGATATCGTCCCAACGGCGTCATAAGACTCTTCCATGCGGTCTCACTCGCGGCTGAACCTGATAGCGCCAAAGTTCTCGCATTCAGTTATCCAGCGCTGTCGGAAGGAATCGCGCGGGTGGAAGACGCCAAGACGGACTTAACAGCAATCGTCGAAGATGGTCTAAATCGCGAAGATGACGCGATCCAATTCGCGATTCAAACGCTGGAGCAGACTTCGATCAATGTTGCTCCGATCAGTCAGTTAGGTCTGCTGGCGGAACGCGCACGCAAGGAGTTGCGGCTCTGATCGCGGGCGTTTCCTAAGATGGGAATTACTCGAAATCCTTCATCA
>QIBC01000257.1 GCA_003225215.1 Acidobacteriota bacterium | reverse complement strand
TTGAACTCCGCCAATCCCTTACCGATTTGCCGACCGATCTCCGGCAACTTCTTTGGCCCAAACAGTATGAGAGCCAAGATAAAAATGAACATCATCTCAGGAAAACCGAGGTTCATAAGCCTCCATGATAAAGCCAAAAGCCGCTAGCCGCTAAGCTCCTGAGCAGAGGCGGCTGCCGGCTACCAGTAATCCCAAAAGCCAAGAGTGAACACTCTTCGGCTGCGCTCAGGACAGCCTCCGGACACGGAGATCGCGGAGGTAAGTAGTGTGCCTCAGTTTTAGTGCCTTTCCTCTGTGACCTCCGTGTCCTCCGTGTTTATCCCTGGTTTTGCCGGTAGCTGGCAGCCACAGCTCAGAAGCTTCTTAGAAGCCCAGCAGCTACTTCCAGCATCCAAACACCTTGAAGTCATCAAATTGTCGGATTTCCGGGTTAGCAGCTCGGGAAACCGATGCTATACTCAACCGAAATACTGGTTTCCGGCCGATTTTCATCCCCGCAAACCTCTTTATCCGAAGAGAGTTACGGCGGCCCTGATTACCGTCCGGCGCGTAAGGACGTCCAAACGACATGGTGAGTAGCTCCCGTCGCTCTCTCTTCCTGGTTCTCTCAATTCTCCTTCTTTGTGGCTGCATGGGTGCCGTATTCGGGCAGCGCAGTTCGGCTGTCGAGGGTTCGTCTGACGGCGAAATCCGAGACAACATCAAGGAGTTCACCCAGATCTACGACGTCGTAGAGAAGAACTACGCGGAGCCCGTGAATCCCGATAAGGCGATATACAACGGCGCGATTCCGGGAATGCTGCGCGTGCTCGATCCGCACTCGAACTTCTTCGACCCCAAGCAGTACGCCCTGCTGCGCGAAGATCAGCGCGGCAAGTACTACGGCGTGGGCATGTCGGTCGGACCGCGCAACAACAAAGTCATCGTGATTGCCCCATTCGTGGGCACGCCCGCATATAAAGCTGGGATTCGTCCCGGTGACGTAATCGCCGCCGTCGATGGCAAGCCCACCGACAACATGACTACGAGCGAAGTCGCCGATCTGCTGAAGGGCCAGAAAGGGACCACGGTCCACATCACCATCATTCGCGAAGGCGCCGACAAGCCTATCGAGTTCACCGTAGTGCGCGACGAGATCCCGCGCTACAGCGTCGATCTCGCATTCGAGATCCGTCCCGGCATCGGCTACATGCACGTCAACGGATTCACCGAGACCACCGAGCACGAGGTCGCGCAGGGACTCGAGAAGTTCCAGCAGCAGGGCGAACTCAAAGGCCTGATCCTCGATCTGCGCCAGAACCCCGGCGGCCTGCTGAGCGAAGGCGTCGGCGTAGCCGACAAGTTCCTGCATAAAGGACAAGTCATCGTCTCGCATCACGGACGCAATTCGCCCGAAAAGATCTACCGCGCAGCCCACGGCAACAGCGGCAAGGATTATCCGCTCGTTGTCCTGGTAAATCGCGGCACGGCGTCAGCAGCTGAGATCGTCAGCGGCGCCATTCAAGATCACGATCGCGGACTAGTAGTAGGCGAAAGCACCTTCGGCAAAGGCCTGGTCCAGACCGTATATCCGTTAGGCGAGAACACCGGCCTCGCTCTAACCACGGCCAAGTACTACACGCCCAGCGGACGCCTCATCCAGCGCGATTACAACGGCGTCTCGCTCTACGACTACTACTACAACCACGACGACCAGACGAACTCCAACGTCGGCAAAGAAATCAAGCTCACCGACAGCGGACGCACGGTCTACGGCGGCGGTGGCATCACGCCCGACGTGAAGTTCCCGCAGCCCAAGCCAAACCGCTTCCAGGACGAACTCCTGCAGCACTACGCCTTCTTCAACTTCGCTAAGCACTACCTGTTCAATCGCCATGTCGGGAAGGACTTTCAGGTGAACGATGCCGTCCTCCAGGACTTCCGCAAGTTCCTAGACGACGAAAAGATCACCTACACCGAAGCCGATCTCGCCGGCGTGCAGGATTGGATCGGCTCGCACATCAAGGCAGAACTGTTCGTCTCCGAGTTCGGACAACAGGAAGGCCTGAAGGTGCAGGCAGAAACCGATCCCCAGATCCTCAAGGCATTGGATCTTCTACCCCAAGCCAAGGAACTGGCGGACAACGCGAAGCACATAATCGCCGAGCGCACCAGCGCCAGAGCAACTACGTCGTCCAGCGCAACGGCTGCAGCCCAGCCGCAATAACAGAAACCCCCTGCAGTAGCGGGGGTTGAGTGTTCACTTCAGCCGATCACCCGATGACCGGGGTGCTCGGCACTGTTCCGCTCGGAAGCACGGAACATGCCCTTCAGAAGTTGCCATATTGGGAAGAATGGGAACAGGCCTTTCAGGCCTTGCTTGAGGTGGAGCAGGCGATTCCTTGCCTTTGCTGTTGGGTGGAGCAACCATTTTCATGCCGTTGCTTTCTTGGGTGGAGCAGGCCGACTGTTCGCATTTGAGGCCTGCATTAACAGGCCCCATGTAAAATGTCCCGGCTTTAGCCCAGGCCTTTCTCATGGCGATCCCATACCGCGGCGAGACCGGATTCAGTACTTACTTCATCACCTTCAACATCTGGCAAAAGAGGCGCCTACTGCAAACGAATCGCAGCGCGGCACTCTTCATAGAAATTCTCTACAAGTTTCGTGCAGAGAGCCGCTACTCGCTTCATGAATTTGTGGTGATGCCGAACCATGTTCATGCATTGCTTACACCACTGCGTCCGAACACGCTGGAGCGCTGCGTGGGATTGGTCAAAAGCGGATTCTCATATCGGTATACCCGCATGAACAGATATCCCGGAGAGATCTGGCAAACCAGCTTCATGGATCGACGGGTTCGCGATTCACAGGAGTATCAAGGCTTCCGCACCTACATTCACCAAAATCCAGTGAAGGCGCGCCTGGTAGCCAGCCCGGAAGAATTTGCCATGGCTCGGCGAGCGGCAAGTTTGAGCTGGATGAAATCCCGCAGGGTCTGAGGCCCATTTCAAAGGCGGCAGTTGGAACGCAGGCCTAGAATAGCCTGCTCCAAGCTTGCCCATATTGGAAAGCACTGGGATAGGTGGATTCCAGGCTCTCCTTTTGAGTTTAGGGTGGAGCAGGCCGACTGTTTGCATTTGAGGCTTGCGTCAAAAGGAGCCCATGCAGGATTTCAGGGCTTTAGCCCCTGAGGGCTCCACCTGCAATCCAGCAAAAGAGCTGTTTTAGCAGGAAGAAGAAAAGCATTTCTTGAGAGCGCTTCGCGATGCTGCGCGCCTGCCTTCGGCAGAGAGGAATTGATGATTTTGTCTGTGCCTGGGAATGCAGGCCTTAAATGCAAACAGTCGGCCTGCTCTACCCCTCAACATCAAGAGCTTGGCCTGCTTCAGCCAAATTCTGCGAGCCCCTGGATAGCCTGCTCCACGCCTAACCTGTCCCCGGTTCCCTATTCACTCCAGTTTTGGGTTCGTTAAGGGAAGCAAGAAGGGCAGAGCACCCGGCTCTGCGTATCAAAATACTTGTCTTGAGGGATACCAGCCGCTAGAGTGGATACAAGATGAGTCGTCCAGCCATCATCGATACGCCCTTTCCGTCGCTCGAGGAAACTGCCGAGATTCTGGGCGTTTCTCGATCTCAAGCCAGGCGAGTGCAAAGTCTCATGACTTTGACACACCGCAATGGACGCAGCAAAGCAAAAAAGAGAATGAGTCGAGCCGCTACCATCAGACATGCCGCGAAGAAATCCTCTAAGAGGGAGTGAGCGGTCTGTATTCCTAAACATTCCTTACGACGCGGGATTCCAGAAGCTGTACCTCGCCTATATCGCAGGTATAAGCGCATTTGGTCTGGTTCCCCGGGCAACACTGGAAATCCCCACCAGCGAGCGCAGACTCGATCGCATAATCGACCTGATAGACGAGTGCGCCTATTCAATCCACGATCTTTCCCGCGTGCAACTCGACCGAAGAGCGCCCCGCACTCCTCGTTTCAACATGCCCTTTGAATTGGGCCTCGCGGTTGCGCGTAATAAGTCTCGCGGACGGCAGCGGTGGTACGTTTGCGAGAGCTTAAGACGTCGAGTGAACAAATCGCTCAGCGATCTGGACGGAACTGAGGTCCACATTCATGAAGGTAGGTTACTGGGACTCTTTGCGGTGCTCGGCGACATTTTTGTCCGACGTCGTCGCCAACCGTCTGTACAGCAAATGTATGCAATCTATCGTGCTGTATCGGGAAATCTGCCTACTATGCTGCGGGCGGCTGGCACCAGAGATCCATATCGCTCTCGCGTATTTAGGGATCTTGTTCTCGCAGCCAGGACTGAGCAACTCAAGCTGATTCGCTAGCAAGAGATGCCTCGCGTCAGGTTGTCCCCTTTGACTTAGAACCTTGCCCACATTGGGAATTACGGCGAGAATACTTCCGTGTGTCTCCGGTTTTCATCGTGTCAGTCTCAGAATGGGTCCCGTCTGTCCCCTCCGAGGCGTTCACCCTCCGAACGGCGCGGAGGGATAGGCCACCCTCGTTTTGGGTTCGTTAAGGGAGGCAAGAAACAAGGGCAGGGCACCCGCTTAGAACGCCAGTTTAATTGTCGTTGACGCCGGATTTTCGGTGATTAGGAATGGGTGGCCGAATGTCGTCAATGTAGCCCGTTCTGCTTGCGTGAAGTCATTATCGCGCCACCCGTATAGCGTGGCCTCCAACCGATATTCTCCTGGCATTAGTTTGCCCACGAACATACGGGTTTCTAGTTGGAATGAGTTCTGGAAAACCTCTCCCGGTTTCAGCAACACAGCTTCCTTTTGCATTTGTTCGCGGACATCAATTTTGGTTGGGCCTAAACATTCACCTGCATACCCCGGAAAGTAGTGCTTCCCCGAAGTGTCTTCAAGGCCAGCCCAAACATGCGGTGGGGTTATGCCCGGACATGCAACGCTCCACACTATACGCGGGACGAACACTGCCGCGTGGCTGATGTTTCGTATCCGATAGACAAACCCAATCCGTTCACCAATTTTGTACGAGCGATGACTAGGAAAGATCGTAAATGATACGTCGTTGGCGAGGACGAATACCTGCTGCTGTGCTTCCGTGGCTCTTGGCA
>QIBC01000419.1 GCA_003225215.1 Acidobacteriota bacterium | reverse complement strand
AGTGCAACCAGAGCCACGGATGCAAGCAGACTGACTCGCTCCTGTCTGAAGTTGCCTTGCAGCGCAATGGACACCGGCACTTCGGTGAAATCGAGAATCCAATCGTGTGCAGTCGCTGAAGATGCAGGGGCTCTTGTTGACGACGAAGTTCCTCTAGCCATTCCCTGCTTGGGAATGTGATCATCAAGCCAACTTGAGGCTGGTGCGGAGATAGGCAGCTCGATCTCAAAGCCCCCGAAAAGGCTGGTGTCCAGCGGGGGAACCATAGCAGGACTGAGGAAAGCCGCTCGTTTAAGCATGCCAACTAGGACGACAACCTGTTCATTCGCAATTCGTTCGAGTGCTCGAAACACTTGAGATTGGTCGGGTGCTTCAAAATCGCGTTTGCGAAATAGGAGGCATTCGTCACCTCCTCGAAAGGATTGCCACAATTTCGGATCTGCACTGAGTGCGAGCAGAGTTACTAAAACTACCCACTCGGAGAAATTGTCAAGAAAGGGACCAAAATCGGTGGCTTTACGTTGTGGCAGCTGATAGTTCTGTTGCCCAAGCTCATTGCTGTACTTACCCTGTAACTCTGGTACATACATTCCGTCGTAATCGACGAGCTTTAGACCAGCATTCGATACAAGTACATTGCCATGTTGAAGGTCTCCATGAGCAAGTCCGGCTGAGCGCAGTTTCTGGGCCATCAATACCCAGTCTTTGGCCAATTTCAAGAGCTGTTGTGGCTTACCAAGATTTCTTTCGACGAAAATATTCAATGGTTCGCCATGAACCCATTCCATTTTTAGGATCGGATACCAACTGCCACGTAGCCGTATTCCTCGAGGGAGATACTGGAACTCCGTCATGTAGGAAAGGGAAATTCGATTCAGATAGGCTCCAATTGCCCGGTAGCGCTCTTCTTGGTCGCGCAATTCACTATTGAAACATCGAACCGCCCATGCTCGGGTTCCATTAGTGATCTTGTAAACAGTTGCGAAGTTGCCGGCCCGTGGCTTCGGAAGACCTAATTGATTGCACTCTACCGATCCATTGCGAAGAAGTGGATCAGAAAAGGCTGTAACGGGCGATTGGATAGCCTCGTTGAATTCTTGTGCAGTTGGCCAAGACATCTCTTCAACCAATACTGATTCGGTACAGCGTTACGTCGTCGTTCTTCATGGCACGTTGCTCTCGTAAGGACGCAACCCACGCGCAAAATGGCTTTCGGCTATCAATACCAAGATCCCGTAACAGTTGCCATGGTTTTTGTTCACGCTCTCGCTCTGAGTAAAACCATGCGGCAAGTGCATCGGTCATTAGGAAGAAGCAGTCTTCGCTCTCCCAGCCACCGCAGGCGTTTCTGAGTTGCGCAAGACCTTGATCGTGGTCGCCGTTTGTCGAAAGCAAAACTGGATTGTTGCTGAATGCTGACGAATCCTGGAAAGGAAATGCCGCCACCACGGCATCGTTTCTAATTTGAACCAAGCAGGAATCACCGCTTGCCATCGCGGTCCAATGGCCCGTTCCGCCTCTGTCCACCGAGTCTTCGAACGTAATTCCCAGTAATGAAGAAAACGTGCCGAATCCAAGTTTTTCCTCCGCGTACCAAGCCAGAGGTTTCAGGCGTCGTCGCACTCGTCAGCGCTATTTCCAGCCTTTGGCATCCACAGCGGCTGAGCAAACAAATACATTGTTCTACCGAAGATTGCTCGGCCTAGTGCCAATTTCGAGCGCTTGGATAACTAAGACCAGATCGGCGTTCAAAACAAACCCCTTCGAGCCCTCTCCAACCGGAAACCCCATTTCCTGAGCGCGGGAACGCATGTTCGGAGTTAACGTGCTTGCGCCGTTGAACAGCAGCTGTGAGTACTGGTCGGGTAGCCGGCCGGGAGAATCCGGGAATGCAGTGCTTCTAGCTGCCTGATTATTCGAGAGATGGATGTTGAACAACAGAACGTTGCCATCGGCCGAAGCTTGTTCTGTCACAGCCCGCATCGCGCTCGACGGATCGCCATCAGTAGACTCGCCGTCAGTAATGTGAATTACGACAGGCGGAAAGCAATTCCCATGCTGCGAGATAAATTTCGAAATCGTGCTTTTCGCCTGCGAGAGAGCTTGGCACATTGGAGTTCCACCGTTTGCGGTCGCATCGAACCAGATGGGGAATCGAACTTTCTGGTCAACTAGTCCTCCCGCACCATCGTCCACTTTCTTGGCACGCTCCTCAATTCGTGCAGGAGAATTTGCTACCTCGCTGATCGGTACGAGGTCCCGTCCCGACAGGGTGCCACCGAGGGCGGGTCCAACATTGGCGCCATACCCGATAACTCCCATATAGAAGTAGTCTCGAACGCCCTCGTCGCGGGCACACCTTATAACAAGCTCCTGAAGGAGTTTATTGATTGCATCTGCGACACCCTGAGCTTTGCTTTTGGCGCTTTCTATGCCAAATGAGTCAGCCATCGATCCGGATTGGTCTATCACAAACAAAAAGCAGGATGGATTATTCCTGCTAATCTCAGCTGAATACGCCATTTCCTCTCCCTGCGAACAGTGAAGTATTGAAGAGCCGTAGGGTTCCGCCAAGTAGTGCAGGATAAGGCGGGGCGCACCAGAATATTGCGAAAAACCTTCGCAGTCAATCACTCTCGATAGGGTTCCCATCCGGGGACTTTAGAGGGTAGGTGATTGTTTGCACAATTGGAACTTAAGGCGTTCTTCTGGCTCTGGCGACGAATAGACGCGTCGTAAAGGATCACAAAAATGTCACGGCTTTCCTTGGCGACGTGAGTACAATGCAGAACGATTTAAGAGGGAGTCCAAATGACTGGGGCCGAATACGTGATGGGTGTTTTGTTGCTTCTGGCAGTACTTGCCATCGTTTCCTTGCTGTCTAGTCGGAGGGGCG
>QIBC01000418.1 GCA_003225215.1 Acidobacteriota bacterium | reverse complement strand
TCTTTATCTTTTCGAAGGACATCGGCGGCGGCGAGTGGTTCCAGTACTACCGCTATGACGTGGACTCGGGTGACATCACGCTGTTGACTGACGGCAAATCGCGCAATACGGACGCCATCTTTGCCAACCACAGTGGGCAGTTCGCGTATTCCTCCACACGCCGCAATGGCCAGGACACCGATCTGTGGGTGATGAATCCCAGCGATCCCAAATCGGATCACATGCTGCTGCAGCTTGAAGGTGGCGGATGGCAGCCGACCGACTGGTCTCCAGACGACAAGCAGCTTCTGCTGATCCAGGGAATCTCGGCGAATGAAACCTATATATGGCTTGTGGACGTTGCGTCGGGCCAGAAGAAGTTGCTCACGCAGAAGGGATCCGAGCAAGTTGCGTATGGCGATGCGAAGTTCAGCAAGGATGGCAAGGGGTTTTATGCCACCACGGATCGGGACTCGGAGTTCCAACGCCTGGCCTACTTTGACCTCGGCTCACTGCAACCTAAATATCTGACCAGCGATATCAAATGGGATGTGGACGACTTCGACATCAGCGAAGATGGACGCACAATTGCATTCGTGACAAATGAAGACGGCGCCAGCGTGATCCGCCTGCTCGATACCGCTTCGGGACGGCAAAAGCCTGGACCGAAGATTCCACTGGGCGTTGTCGGGCGGGTGAAATGGCACAAGAATGGACGCGACATAGCCTTTAGCCTGGCTTCTGCCAAATCTCCACTGGACAGCTATTCCTTCGACGCACAGACCGGGAAGGTTGATCGCTGGACTACAAGCGAAACCGGAGGGCTCAATCCGGCGAGTTTTGCTACTCCGGAGATGATCCACTGGAAGACCTTTGATGGCCGTACCATTTCGGGATATCTATATAAGCCCGATCCTGCAAAGTTCAGCGGCAAGCGTCAAGGACATCGGCTCGCTGATTGATTGGATTAAACAGAGTTCCGATTTGGATGGCGGCAGCATCATGGTGACTGGAGGCAGCTACGGCGGGCATATGACCTGGGCTATCGCGACGCTCTATGAGAACGACCTCTGCTGCCAGTTGCCGGTGGTTGGTCCGAGCAATCTGGTTACGCTGCTGGAGCACACGGAACCATATCGGCGCGACCTGCGCCGCGTGGAGTACGGCGACGAACGCGATCCCAAGATGCGCGAATTCATGGAACGCATTGCGCCGATGAACAATGCGCAGAAGATTACAAAGCCGACGTTTGTGGTTGCCGGCACGAATGATCCGCGAGTGCCGGTAAGCGAGTCGCGGCAGATGGCCGACAAGCTGAAAGGCAACGGGGCTCCACTGTGGTATCTCGAAGCCAAGGACGAAGGCCACGGGTTCTCGAAGAAGAAGAACCAGGATTTTCAGTTCTATTCGACGATCATGTTTGTGAAGACGTATCTGCTGAAGCAGCCGGTGGAGCAAGCGGCGCAGTGACGGAGCGCCGGGCGCTCTGGTTCTCGGAACGGTAGAGACGCAGCATGCTGCGTCTCTGCCATGCAGCGTCCACACCCCAGGCTGTCGAGTGCTCCCAAGCACCATCGTGAAGACGCAGCATGCTGCAGATTTGTCCAAATTAGCGCTGCCATCCCAGGCAAGTGCCGCGCTTTTTGCGGCACGGTTGAGAATAGCCCGGAGTGAAACTCCGGGTTGGCGCATTTTGTATTCGAGTTCCGCGTCGTTTGCGGGACGACTGGCTCGAATTTCCGGCGGGAAAGACAATTCAGCCGTCCGGCTAGAAGCCGGACTCGAGTTCCGAACAACGTTCACCCGGGGTTGCACCACCGGGCTATTCTCAACCGTGCCGCAAAAGGCGCGGCACTGCTCCGGACGATGCTCTCTTTGCGGGAGTTGATTTGGAAGTCTGACTGCATGCTGCGTCTCCGCCATGCAGCGTCCACACCCCAGGGCTGTCGCGTGCTCCCAAGCACCGTCGTGAAGACGCAGCATGCTGCGTCTCTACCTGGGTGACGTAAAATACTGGCATGCTCCTGACCGGCATTTTTCCCGCGCTTACCACTCCTTTCTATCCCGACGGCCGCCTCTACCTGAAGAAGCTTGAGCACAACGTTGATCGCTACTCGCGCACTCCCATCGCCGGCATGACGATTTTGGGATCCACCGGCGAAGTAGTCATGCTCTCGGAAGAAGAGCAGCGTGAGGTGCTGCGCGTCGCTGTCGAAGTGGCTGCTCCGGAGAAGGTTCTGCTGGCGGGCGTGGGGCACGAGTCCGCCATCAAGACGGTAGAGGCCGCGGAGTATGCGGCGAAGCTGAACTACGATGTTGCGCTGGTGCGTACGCCGCACTACTACCGTCCGCAAATGAAGCCGGAGAACCTGCTCGCCTACTATCGCTTTGTCGGCGATCGTTCGCCTCTTCCGGTACTGATGTATAGCGTGCCGCCGTTCACCGCGTACGATCTGCCGGCCGAAGTGATTCAAGAGTTGGCTGGGCATCCGAACATCGTCGGCATCAAGGAATCCAGCGGAGTGATCGAGAAGATCGCAGACGTCATCGCGCGAACTCGTCACGTCAAACGCAAGGCCAATGCCACCGAGGTCTTCAATGCTGTGACCGGGCGCATGCTGCTGGGAGTGCTGAAGAATACCGAAGAGTTGGTGAGCGTGGCCGCGCT
>QIBC01000068.1 GCA_003225215.1 Acidobacteriota bacterium | reverse complement strand
AAACGCAAACAGCCCCAGAGCCGCTGCGCTGGCATAAACGAAAATCGTCGAACCGATGAACCAGTTGGAGAAGTTGGTGGTCATTGGGGCGTTCAGCACAAAATCTGTCACGAAGGCGGCGGCTGCCAGGCTGACGAGCCCGAACCGTACTAACGCAATCGCCGCCAGCGAATAGATGATTACGAAAGCTAGCAATGCTACCCAAAAATGTCCTCCTTCCCGCAAAGCCTGCATGGTGCTGAAGAGCGCCACGAAGGCGGCTGCTGCCAGCCACTCGTTACGGAGCACGAGACGCAGGAGGAAGATCAAAAAAAAGAAGAGGAGCGTGGTCTGAATGTCGCTGGGCACGAGAAGCAGTCCAGCCCCCAAGGTTTGGCGCACCCCGAGCAGGAAGTCCATGTTCCCAATATGGGGGACATCGCCGATGTGTATGAGATAGCCGATGAATACCTGGATGACGATGACCCAGACGCTTCCGAGAACGAGTCCGAAAAGAACATCGCGCCCTACCAGCGGATCGCGCCAGCGGCCGAGTAACAACCTGCTCCAGGAAATCATGCTGTGTGGCCAGCGGCGGCGCACATAGGGTTCCAACGCGAGATAGACCAGCGCAGCGATCACGCCCCAATAGAGAGCTGTGCTCATCGCGATCACCATGCTGGTAAAGGTCGAAATGCCGACCACGAAGTGAGCGCGAAATATCCAGAGCGCCATTTGCACAACGAATACAAACAACCCGAGGCGGAAGGCGCCTTGAGAATCGGTTCTTCCGGCCTGGTAGTTGCGATAGGCAAAGACAACCGCACCCAACATCACGGTGCAGGCGATTGCGACGAGAATCATTCCGGCTGCTCTCTGTCCCGAGGTGCTCTGGTCTGGATTCTGACGCCATGCCGGCATCCATGGTCCATAGAGCGAAAATAACACCGGCTTCCCATGCAAGGCAGCAGCTTCCACTCGTAGAGGACGGCTGCTGTCCGGCCATGTTCCCGTCCAGGCAACCCTGGTGTCCGAACTCGAGACCGAGTTCCAAATTGGCTCGGCAGGCTTGAGCGCTTTGAGATCCAGCCCGGCTGCGGCGAAGAGCGGGCTCCAGTCCACCGGCTTCACCCCCTCCGCCTTATCTTCCCGTTCAGGAGGAATGGCTTGGAACGAGATCAATCGCCCCTGGGGATCGAGAAGAACAAAGACCATGTCGGAAGTCGTGAATGGCGGGTCATTTTCTGTGACAATGCCCGGAGTCAGGGAACTATCTTTGTAGCCCGCGGCTACCATAGGCTGAGGACTGCTGCGGTACCAGTACCGCAGCATCGGCGGGCTCTTTTTCAAGAGATCATCCCAGTTGGGCAGCGGCTTGTCGTTCTGCATCGCGTATTGCCCGTATTGATAATCATCGTTGAACCCGTAGGCTGTATCAGCGGGCGGAGCCGTATAACCGAGACTCGCAACGATCTCCTGCGCGCGGTGCGTGAGCACCTCTGGCGATTGTTCGAGCCGCATTTTGTCGTAAATGCCGATTCGGACACCAAAACAGTAACTGACTATCAATCCCAAAAGCAGTACAGCAAGACAGGGCACCGCGATCCGTGGCGCGAGACCCTCTACTTCGCCGGCGGCAGCACCAGACTCGAGGGATTTGCCGGAGTTGGAGTCTCGGTTCGCGTGCGAACAATTTCCGCGAGCGTTTCCGCCTGAAAGGCGCGCTTCCCGGTGAAGATTTCATACAGCACGAGCCCGAGCGAGTAGATGTCGCTCTTGGTACTGACTTCCTTGCCGGCCAGTTGCTCCGGAGCCATGTACGCCGGAGTTCCATAACGGACCTGGTCCTGGGTGATGTGCTCGGCAAGTTCAGCCAGGCCGAAGTCCATGATCGTGACCTCGCCCTGGCTGTTAAGCATGATGTTGGCGGGCTTCAAGTCACGATGCAGGACGCCCTTGTCGTGCGCCGCGGCCAGACCGGCACAAAGCTTGCGCGCGATCTCTAAGGCTTTGTCGCCCGGCAGGCGTCCGATACGACGGAGAAGCGAACCAAGATCCTCGCCGTCGACATACTCCATCGAGAGGAAGGTGAGTCCGTCGGCCTCACCGATGTCGTAGATGCGGCAGACGTTTGGGTGTGAGATGCGGCGCGCGATCCGCACTTCGTTGCGGAAGCGTTCCAGCGAGGCTGGATCATCTGTCAGTGCTTCCGGAAGAAATTTCAGAGCAACCGGCTGTGCGAGCGTCAGGTCATCTGCGCGATAGACTTCGCCCATTCCCCCGCGTCCAAGCAGCGCGATGATGCGATAGCGGGCGGCCAGCAACGCTCCGGGAAGGAATCGACCTTGCGAGATCGAACTGCTGGACGCAGACGAACGCGGTGTACTCCGCATGGCAGGCTGCGCCGAGCGCGGTGGAGCGGGAGTCGACGTAGCCGTGGCCAGCGGATCGGGATTCGGCGCCTGTGCCGAGCCACACGACGGGCAGAACCTTGTGCCGGACTGGATCTCCGTGCCGCACGAGGAACAATAAATGGACAAGACTTTGGCCACGCAATGAGCGACGAAACGTCGCCATCATATTAGGCGCAACCGACGCTTTCCCGCTATGTCATGCTCCAGCAGCTCTGGATCGAGCTTTCTCAGGCAATTCCGGGAAAGGAATAATCCTGGCTTGATTCATCTGGTGCATCGTACTGGCGATCTCAGGCGTGTCTTCTCTTCCGGCAAACTTGCCGAAGAAGTAGGCGAAAAGAATCAACGCGCAGAGGAAGGGGAAGATAGTTACGGCGACGAGAAGCATGCTTGCAAAGCCTCCCGGGGAACGCCGAAGAGTATGTTCTAAAATGCCCTTCTCTCGCAATGGGTGCACTTGCTTAGGACCTGAGACAAAAATCGCACAGGGCTTGGACCTTACTGCAGTCTGCGGCGAATTAGCGCTTGGTCAGGTCGAGTTCCGCCATGATCTTCCAGATCAGGGCCGGAAGCTCGCGCTGCATTACCTTCTCGACGGCCGCAGCGAGGCGATTTGCGTCTTTGGGCGAGGGCGGAGGTTCTGGAACTGTAAAGGAGACGGAGGTGGAATCGGCTTCGGTGGTCATCGCAGCCTTCAGAGCGCGAGCCAGTTCAGCTTCGGCTTCGTAGTTCGGATGCGGCGGCGCAGCGATAGGCGCCGCAGCAGTGGCCGCCGCTGCCATTGCCAGGGGCATGACTTCAGCTTGTTCGACTGTATCTTGATGCACAGCCGGTTGCGCAGACATCGCCATCACGTCAGGAGTGCTTGCGTCAACTGCAGATGTGGCTTCTTCGATGGCTTTTTCGTACTCGGATTCGATTGTCGTGGAAGCGCTGAGGGCAGCCGAAGGAAATTCGACTACGTTCGAGGGGACAACTTCGTGCGCTAGTTCCGTCGGTTGTACCGGCTCGGGAAGCGCGAGTTCCGTGGATCCAATTGGAGCCGTGGCGAAAAACGGCTCGTCTAGCTCTTCGAAACCAGACGTTCCGATTGGGGAAGGCAGCTCGGTGACCAATTCGGGTTGCGAGTCTGTTGAAGGCGGCAGCTCACTGCCTAACCCGAGATGCAAATCGGCCGGTACTTCAGTCGGAGTTGGCAACGGCAAATCTGTCGAAGGTGGCTCGTAGCTCGACATCGCCGCCTGAAGACGTGCCTCGAAGTCGTCAATTGGAGCCGTGGCGGCCTGGGCTGGAATCGACAGATCGGCAATCGGAGGTTCGGCGGCTCCAAACTGGGTCGGAAAATCCATGGTCGCGCGATGCCGATCGGTGACCAGGCCCGGGTCTTGCAGGATGATCGTCGGCGTGTCGACACCTTGAAGCGTTTCGAGTCCACTCTCGTGCGCCACCGGCATATCGGCGACCGGCGGGACCGATGTGAGTTCCAGCCCCTGCGCGGATGCCACTGGAGGCGGATTGATGTCCCCTGGAAATCTGTGTGAAAGGATTTCGCCCGAAATAGGAATCGTAGGCGACAACTGTTCAATTCCCGGAAATTCCCTGGCTGGAGCTGGGGCCTTTTCGCGCGGCGCTACAACGACTGTCTTTTCCGGATCGAATTCAGCGGAAGGACCTACGGCCGGACGCGCGGTGACAGTATCGTCGGCCGAGTGATCCAGATACTGCGCCATGTACGAAGGGATCTGCGCCGGCTGGGATGCGCTAGCGTGCGCTTCCGGCAGCAGCTCGTTGCCCACAAACGGCGCGGCTGCTTCCGCCTTTGAGAAGTCGGCAGTCGGAGCAGGCTCAACTCGGAACTCCTCAGCCGGTAACGCCGGGGCAGCGACGGCGCTCAATTGCACTTCCGGAATGTTCGCGGTAATTGGTTCTTCAGCCTTGGGCTCTTGCTTCTTCGGCGCCGCTGTATTGAGCAGCGCGGCGATCTGAGCGGCATCGAGACGCATGGTCTGCTCGTAGCCGGTCCGCGTTTCGCCGGAGGGGACGGCAACCTTCTGGCTCTCTCTGCTGGTGTCGTCTCTCGATCCCGGTGGAGGGGCGATCTTGATCGTCCTCTCATACTTCCCGGGCTCTTCTTTTTCAGCCTTCGCTTTCTGCGCAAATCGCTCAACGGCAGCGGTGAGATCGGTGGCCTCGAAGGGCTTCACGATAACCCCATCCGCTTTGACGCGAGCCCCATCCTGAGGACTGTACGGCTCCATGCGCCCAACGGTCAGCAGCACCGGCAGCTTGGCGGTGTCCACGGAATTGCGCAGTCTCTCGCAGAGCTCCAGGCCGCTATAGCCGGGCATAAAGACGTCGAGCAGGACGAGTTCGGGTTTGACCTCCGCGATTTTCTTGGCAGCGGCTGCGCCGTTGCTGACAGTGACTACGTCGTGGCCGGCTTCGCTCAGAATCTTCTTGCCCATGTTCTGGGCGGTCACACTGTCATCGGCGAGTAATATCTTGATACCCACAAATCGTCCTTTGTACTGACGGGGAAACGTACGGGTGCTGTGCTGGAAAAGTACTGTGTCCCAACCGCCAAGTCAATGAAAAGGGTACCTGAGTTAGTGGCGAGGGTTATCGCTTAGTTACCAACGGGCTAGACCGAATGGGCTGGCTTGTGCGGCTGGAAGAGGCCGGGAAACCGAGCTGTGCTGGACGGATCCCGGCTGCAATTTGGAACTGCTAGGCCGCGTGTCTGACGGTGACTGAATGTTTGATCTGCGTGTAAACCGCGTCGGGGAATCACGCGGCGTCCGACGAGATCGATCTTCGTAACATATGGGCGGTTGTCGATGATGCGGTCGGCGAGGACATCGCCGATTCCATCAAGTTCCTTGAGCTCCAGCAGAGTGGCCGAATTCAAGTCCAGCAGCCCGTCTTCTGTTCGGTGACGCAGTCGCATCCTTCGCGCTCGCCGCGGCCGAGGCTGCTCCGTAAGGCGCTCAGCTCTGTAACGAGTATTCGACTTCCGATAATTTGCAAACGCGAGCAGTCCTAACGCCCCCAATGCAAATACCCATGCCTGCTTCATGGTCCCTCCATGTGCGAACTTAATCGGATGAAGCGAAAAAAAACGTGGTTGTAAGAGGGGAGCTTCCGAGCTGCTCAGCTCCTAAGCTGCTGAGCAAACGTGGATCTAAGCCAGCTCCAGCAGCTCAGGAGATAAGAGGCTGGTTCTCGAGCTGCTTGAATGCCGAATAGATGAATCGGCCGAGATGCCAGCCATCGATGAACTTGAATGGGATTTCCCCCACCGTGTAATGACCGCATGGCAATGCCACAGCTTTGAAGTCGATCTCGTGTTCGCGGAAAAGTTCCACTACCTGCTCGGAGAATTCGCGCAAGAAAGTCAGATCGTATTTGGCATAGACCACCAGAACCTTCTTGCGGTGTGCTGCGAACTTCTTCATGTAGGTAGCCGGGCTGATCGCCAGCCAGACCTGCCGGAGCCGGTCGAGGTCCATCACGTCCTCCAGCGCGGCGCGGATATGGCGCGTCGATTGTCCCGTCCAGACAACATCGCCGAAGTAAGTGGATGCGTGATTAAACGCATTCACTTCCAGGCGCGCGTCGTGGGCACTGGCGATGAACGCATAGCACGATCCCAGGCTCGTTCCCAGAATGCCGAAACGCCGGCAACCTTGCATCTCCAGCCAGTCGAGACAGCTACGGATGTCGATGACGCCCTGGCGGCAGGAATCGAGCGTGCGTCCGATGTTTGCTGAAACTGCGTAGTCGCTGCGTTCGATTTCGGCGGGGCGGCGGATGTCGTGGTAGGGCTTACTCAGGCGTAGAGCCGAGACGCCGTAGCGGTTCATGATCGCGCACAGCGCGTTGTGACTGAAGGCGTCTGCGTTCCATTGTGGAAGAACGACAACCGCCTTTTTGCTCGGTCGGCCTTCGCGATCGAATGCCGGAAACCAGCGCGCATTGACGACGTCATTTTCCGGATAGGGTGTGCGTACCGGCGATGTGAATCTCAGGAATTGTGCCGGGCGCAATTTTCCGGTGCGCGACATTTTCTCGAGTCTCACGAGTTGTTTCTGCTGCCGCATGTTAGTGGGAAACAGCGTAGGCAACCGCTCTTCGAGATAGAAGTCAGTCGGCGTCTGATAGCTGAAAAAGCGATCGCTGTCGCTAACGATGCGCCGATTCAACTCGCTGAAATAGCTCTCCGCGCGTGCATTATCGTATTCCGAAGCGGCAGTGGGGAAGCTGCCATTTACCTGCGGCCAGAGATGCGTCCACTCAATCCCCCACTCGAGGGGGCGCACGATGCGATTGGTGTCGCGCGTAGTGAGATGGGTCTCCCACGCATACATCCACTTCTCCCAAAGCCTGCGCATCGTAATTCCAATTTAACAAACTCCGGAGAGCTCGATCGGAATCGCCGCTTCCTCAGGATTCAAAAGACTTTTTCGGAATCGATCAGAATCGTGACCGGGCCGTCGTTCACCAGAGACACATCCATCATCGCCTGAAATTCTCCGGTGGAACACTCAATGCCCTGCTCTCGGATTTTCTCTACAACGTACTCGTAAAGAACGCGAGCTTGTTCCGGGGGAGCAGCGTCGTCAAAAGAAGGACGCTTTCCCCGCCGCACATCGCCGAAGAGAGTAAATTGCGAGACGACGAGCACCGCACCCCTAATTTCGCGCAGGCTGACGTTCATCTTGCCGTGTTCATCCTCAAACACGCGGAGCCCGAGCAACTTGTCGATCATGTAGTCAGCCGAGGCAGTCGTATCGGATCAGCCGACGCCAAGCAGCACCAGCAGCCCGAGACCAATCGCCCCCACAACCGAGTCTTCTACCGTGACCGCAGCTTTCGTGACTCGCTGAACGACGGCGCGCATAGCGGGAGGATAAAGCAGCAATAAGCGACAGGCGATAGGCAAAGTTTGTTCTCGCCGCTTTTGCTCATCGCCTATTGCTTATTGCCTATTGCCGCTTTATCCATTTACCCTGCTCTGTCTTAATTCCATCCTCACAGCTCATCAAGGAGAATCGCGATGGCAATCTTTTCCTGGGCGTCTCGCCTGGGTCTCATTGCGCTCGTATTCACGTTTGCCGCTGCCGCGCAGAGTTCCGGTGATCCGCAGAATCCCGGAGCCACCCAGGCAACGGCAACACAGCCGGCTGGCCCGCATCCTGACTTGCTAATCAAGAACGGCACTGTGCTGACGGTGACTCATGGAGTGATCCAGAACGGCAGTGTGTTGGTGCACAACGGCAAAATCGCACAAGTCGGAACCAACATTGCTGCTCCCGCTGGAGCAACCGTCATCGATGCCACGGGCAAGTTCGTAATGCCTGGCGTGATCGATTGCCACTCCCACCTGGCGCTGGATGGTGACGTGAATGAAGCGACCAGCCCTGTGACGCCGGCGATGAACATGCTGGATGCTTTCGTCAACACAGACAAAGGTCTATATCACGCGCTGGCGGGAGGCGTGACATCGCTGCTCCTGTTGCATGGATCAGCCAACATGATTGGCGGCCAGGCCGTGGTGATCAAGAACAAATTTGGATTGAGCCGCGATCAGATGCTCTTTCCCAATGCGCCGCGCTCGATCAAGTTTGCCAGCGGGGAGAATCCCAAGCGTGTGTACGGCTCGCGCAATCAAGCGCCTTCCACCCGCATGGGCAATTTCGAAGTGCAGCGCGAGGCCTTGCAGCAGGCCAAGGAATACATGCGCGACTGGGATGAATACAACGCCAAGGTCCAGAAAGGTGACAAAGAGGCTCGCGCGCCAAAACGGGATCTGAAGCTGGAAGCTTTGGCCGACGTGTTGCGCGGCAAGCTCCTCGTCCAGATTCACTGTTATCGTGCCGATGAATTTCTAACCGAGATGCAAATGGCGCATGAGTTTGGGTACAAGGTGCGCGCGTTCCACCACGCGCTCGAGGCTTACAAGGTAGCGGATAAAATCGCGGCCGAGGGGGTCGCGATTGCGACTTGGCCGGATTGGTGGGGCTTCAAAGACGAAGCCTGGGACGCGCAGCCCTGGAACGCCGTCATGTCCTCGCGGCATGGAGTGCGCGTCGCACTGAAGAGCGACTCGAACGACGTGGTTCGTCGCCTCAATCAGGACGCCGGGAAAGTGATGCGCTATGGCGGAGCCACGCAGGAAGAGGCGCTGAAGATGATCACGCTGAATCCAGCATGGATCATCGGCGTGGACGATCGCGTGGGATCGCTCGATGTGGGCAAAGACGCCGACATCAGTATTTGGGACAAAGATCCGCTCTCCAGCTACGCCAAGGTCGACAAGACGATCATCGACGGCGAGGTTTACTTCGACAGCTCGCTTCCCGGTCTGGGACTTACGCATTGGAAAGATGCGCCGATGTCGGGCTCCGACTTTGATGGCAGTGAAATGGATGAGATGGGCATTGGGGAGGCGCACTGATGAAAAGCAAACTTATGGTGAAAGCCGCATTGGTGGAAGCCGCATTGGTGGAAGCCGCATTGGTGGAAGCCGCATTGGTGGAAGCCCCCTGCTTCAGCAGGGGATTGGACTTCAGTCCAATTAGCGGCTATTGCGGATTTCAAGAGGGCTTTAGCCCCGGGCTTTACGGCCCAGCGCTAAAGCGCGAAGAAGGATTGGAAGCTTCCGAGAGCGCTAGAGCGCTCTCCCCGCATAAAGGCGGGTGCTTCCACCCAAATTCCGCGAAGTTTCTTGATCTGATGCTGACGATTTGCCTGCTTGCGCTCGTGCCCATCTTCTCGTTTGCGCAAGCCTCCAAGCAGAAGATAAAGATCGCCACGTCGCAGGCTGAGGCCACCGGCCCGATCGCGATTCGCGGAGGCAAGCTGCTCACCATTACTCACGGCGTAATCGAGAACGGCGTGGTGGTAATGGAGAATGGCAAGATCACTGCTGTCGGTCCCGCCGCCACAGACGTTCCGCGGGGCGCAACGGTTGTGGATGCCACCGGCATGACCGTCTATCCGGGGCTCATCGATTCGGAGACTAACCTCGGCCTGGTAGAAGTTGAAGCCGATCAGATGAGCAACGATATGAACGAGCCGAGCGACGAGATCATGCCCCACATGCACGTCGCCGATGCGTTCCATTCTGAGACTCAGCGTATTCCGGTCGTACGAATGAACGGAATTACCAACGCTATCGTCGCTCCCGGAACCGAAGACAGCCTGCCCGGTCAGGATATCTTCATTCAGCTCGACGGCAAGGACCGCGATCAGATGATCCTGGTCCGCGATGTTGCCCTGGCGTTGAACTTTTCCGGCGACCAGCGACGGCGCGGCGGACGCGGTGAGGGCGGCGGTGGCGGCATCAGCAACCGTTTCCCGTCGACCAGAATGGGACTGGCCACGCAATTGCGTCAAGCATTCATGGACGCGCAGGACTACGAAGCCAAGCTGAAGGCGGCCGAGAACAAAAAAACCGACAGCAGCGCCGGCACTAGCAGAACCGGCGGGGGAGGCGAACGCCAGAAACGCGATCTGAAACTCGAAGCGTTGCTGCCATATCTGCATGGGCAAAAGCCGGTCGTGATTGGAGCCCGGGATGGCTACGATTTGGAAAATGCCATGCGCCTGGCGCGCGAGTTCAATCTCAAGGTCGTACTGAACCATGTGACTCACTCGCAGCAAATTCTCGATGAAATCGCTTCGTGGAAAGTGCCCGTCATCGTTGGACCGATCTATGACTTTCCTCGCGGCGACGAGCGTTACGACGCCGTGTACTCACTGCCCGCCGAGCTCGCAAAGCGGGGAGTGAAGATCGCCTTTGCGTCGTATCGCGTGGAGCACAACCGCAATCTGCCGTATGCGGCTGGATACTCGGTCGCTTTTGGCCTGCCGTACGACGAGGCGCTAAAGGCCGTGACCATCAATCCAGCAGAAATCTGGGGCGTTGCAGAGAGGCTCGGCTCGCTCGATGTGGGCAAAACGGCGAACGTGGTGATCGCCAATGGCGATCCGTTGGACGTGAAGACTGACGTTAAGCAAGTCTTCATCGAGGGCCGCAGCGTTCCGATGGAGAACCGACAGACGCGCCTACGGGACCAGTACGGTGGCGTTCCACCGGCGAGGTAGTCTGTGGCTGACTTCATTGTCATTCCGAGCCCAAAGGCGAGGAATCTATGTTAATGGAAACGCATGGGTTCAACAGGGATTCCTCGCTGTCGCTCGGAATGACAAAATAATGCAGCGCCATATAGACTGAGGAGTTTGTGATGTGCGCGTCGCGCATACAGGAGGAGTTTGCATGCCTGGGGTAGAAGACAAAGTCAAGCAGATCATTGTGGACCAGCTCAGCGTGGAAGAGGGCGAGGTCACACCCAGTGCATCTTTCGTGGACGATCTCGGCGCCGATTCGCTCGACCGCGTGGAACTCATCATGGCCTTCGAGGAGGCGTTCGACCTTGAGATTCCGGACGAGGCAGCGGAAAAGATCAAGAGCGTGCAGGACGCAGTCAGTTACATCGAGAAGAATTCCAAAATAGCCAAGCAGTAGCGGGCCCCAGCGAGCGTCGCTGTTGCGCTTGCCGGGTGCTAGTAGCGGTTGCAGTCACATCCCAGAAGAGCGAGGAACGCGAATGGCCGCAGTAGACGAGAAGGTTAAGCAGATCATCGTGGAGCAACTTGGCGTCGATGAAGGCGAAGTCACGCCCAACGCGTCGTTCGTGGACGACCTCGGGGCCGACTCGCTCGATACCGTCGAGTTGGTGATGGCATTTGAGGAGGCCTTCGACATCGAAATCCCTGACGAAGAAGCTGAGAAGATCAAGACGGTGAAGAATGCCATCGACTACATCAATGCCCACGCGAAAGGTGGCAAGTAAGCTTGAGTCGTAGGGTTGTCGTCACTGGATTGGGCCTGATTTGCGCTGCGGGCAACACCAGTGCGGAGGCTTGGACAAATCTCCTCGCGGGCAAGAGTGGCGTCGCTACGATTACCGGCTTCGACGCCACCGGATATGCCTGCACCATCGCCGCCGAAGTTAAGAACTTCGATCCCCTCAACTTCATCGAGAAAAAAGAAGTCAAAAAGATGGGCCGCTTCATTCATCTGTGCATGGCAGCCACGGATGAAGCGGTGAAGATGTCGGGCCTGAACGTCACGCCTGAGATCGCGGAGCGAGTTGGCGTACACATTGGCTCCGGCATCGGCGGGTTCGACATCATCGAACGCGAGCACTCAAACCTGCTTAATGGTGGCCCGCGAAAGATCTCGCCGTTTTTTATTCCCGCAGCCATCATCAATCTGGCCGCCGGGCATGTGAGCATCCGCTACAACGCCAAGGGGCCGAATGAAGCTACTGCCACGGCATGCACGACGAGTGCACATTCTATTGGTGATGCATACAAGATCATTGCTCGCAACGACGCCGACGTGATGATTGCCGGGGGCACGGAAGCTGCGATCACTCCGATGGGCGTGGGCGGGTTCGCTGCCATGCGGGCACTCTCCACGCGCAATGATTGTCCCGAAAAGGCAAGCCGTCCGTTCGACGTCGATCGCGATGGCTTCGTCATCGGCGAGGGCGCGGGAATTTTGATTCTCGAAGAGCTGGAGTTCGCGCGCCGACGAGGCGCCAGCATCATGGCCGAAATTATTGGCTATGGCATGAGCGCCGACGCGTACCACATCACTCAGCCTGCAGAAGAGGGCGAGGGCGGATATCGCGTGATGCTGAATGCAATGCGCGACGCTAACCTCAAACCGCAGCAGGTGGATTACATCAACGTGCACGGGACTTCGACTCCGCTAGGTGACGTGCTCGAAACCAAAGCCATCAAACGCGCTTTTGGGGATCACGCCAAGAACGGTCTTGCAGTAAGTTCGACGAAATCGATGACCGGCCACTTACTCGGCGGCGCCGGCGGCCTCGAAGCAGGTATTACCGTTTTGGCACTACGTGACCAAATGCTTCCACCGACTATTAATCTCGACAATCCAGACCCGGAATGCGACTTGGATTACGTCCCGAATCGTTCGCGCAACGCCAAGGTCAATATCGCGCTCTCGAATTCTTTTGGATTCGGCGGCACTAACGGCTCGTTGATCTTCCGTCGCTGGGCTGAATAGCTCAGTCGAATCAAACAAATCTTTGATGGACTCTCAGACACTTGCAGGAAAATGGCGTGGCTTGGCGCAAGTTTCATTATTGAATATCTCTTTTTGAAACTGTCGTCGCTCGCGCGGTTTTTTTTTGCGCGGGGATCTGCTTTTCCTGCGGTGAATAAACAGCAGATCCCCTACTCCGCATTAGCAATTCTCGAGTCACCAGCGAATCGCTACGGAATCGGGGATAACAGTCCCTAAAGAGACTCTGCAAACACCCTATCCTGGTGCTGCGCATGCAAGTATGAAGTTGCCATCGCGGCTTTGCCAGTCAGACTCGATTCGAAATCCCGCGTCCTCAACTGCGCTACGCAAGGCCTCTCGATTGACATATTTGATCGAGCTGCTCATGCGCAGTTTTTCTCCCACGCAAATCTCCATGGTGCGATTGCCAAGATTTACGCGTAAGTCGCGCGTGGCAGTGAAATGCTTCGTTACGGCAAAGAGACCATCGCCGGCCGGTGCGGTCGAAAATTCCAGCTTCCCGTCCTCCTCGGTAATTCCAACTCCGGTGAGCGGACCCCAAGCAAAGCGCCGATTGGTCGGATTATCGTAACCTCCAAGCGTTCGCTCACTGAAGATCTCGCCGTCGAAGAGGAAGCGGTCCTGGTTACGCATGTGAATTCGCAGACGTCGCGGGAGCTTTTTGACGTCGAATGCTCCCAGAGTATTGCCCAAAACTGAAAATAAAACAGCTCCGTCAAAGCTCTCAGCGGCGCCGACAGTCGCAGCCAAATGACCGTCATCGAAAATATCAAGCTTGCAGCCGAGACTTGAGTGCGCAATTCCGTTTACCTGATCGGCCGCGAGTTCGAGCAATGGCTGGCTGAAATCGGCAGCGACGTAGTTCAGTCGATTACCGCCGTCACCAAACTGCTCAAGCAAAACACGATCCTTGCTGCCCTCCCCGCATCCCAGACCGCAGAGAGTGCGAATGTGCGAAAGCCGGCGGGCCAACTCAGGAGCTGCGAGGTTCAACACCTCAAGTGCGCGACTCGCGTTTTTATACTCCGTTGAACGGCACAGTTCAACCCAGGCCTGCACCGAGGATGGCAACCAATAGAACAGGTGCTCGGGCAGGTACCGCTGCTGAAACGCCGACCGTAGTTGTTCGGCGATTTCCTGCTCGCGCAGAAGCACGATAGTGTAGAAGGGCAATTTTGCTGAATCTTGTGCCGATTTGGAAGCCATCTCAACCGCATTGTATCGGGCATGGGATCGCGCCCATCAACGTCAGGGATGTAAAAACTGCCAATTTGCCCAAATTCGGCCGGTCTGAGAAAATTCCGCACACCGATTTAGGTTCTGGGCATCTAGCTTATTGCTGTACGCAATTTGGGGAACTACAAGGAGAAGAATTGAATGAAGATTATCGAAATTAGCGAAGTAGCTCCGACATGTCACTCCAACGTAAAACTGGTTGAGACCGCCGAGGTGGCCCCAACCTGTCACAACAGCGTGAAGCTGGTTGAGAGCACCGAGGTCGCTCCCACCTGCCACTAATCAGATGGTTTGGTAGAGACGCAGCATGCTGCGTCTCTACTCATTCTGCACATGACTGCCCTTTCTCAAGACCGGCTCTCCATCGGAACTTTCTACAACCCACATCTTGCGCAATTCACGCTTGATCATCCTGAGCTGATCGATCACCTCTCGATGGCCGATCCGCCAGCCGCGGACGATGAATTTTTCCCGCAAATCCAGCAGCAGTTCCCTCTGCTCCTACACGATTACCTGGGACAGCTCTCTGACCCGCTCAGCGAGTTCGCGCTCAAACGCGCTCGTGAGCTTCAGGAACGATACAAAGGTCCCTGGGTGGCTGAGCATTTTCAATGCCTGCACACTCAAGACCACGCGCGATCGCTTGATTACGTCTTCCCGCCTTTGTACACGGACATTATCGGAAAATCGATTCCCGGGAATATCTCGCGGAGTTCCCGCTGGATCGCATAGTTGAGATCCACGTAGCCGGAGTGGAGTACGACCGCGATTTGCAGGGGCCATGGATCGCGCCAACTTCGCCGAGCGATGAGATTTTGCGCCTGGCGTGTTGGATCGCCGAACAAGCGCCAGAATTGCGCGCGGTAACCGTCGATGTCTTTTCTCCAACCATAACCGCAGCACAACTCGAAGACAGCATGCAATGCACGCGAGCCGCATTTGCTCTGTGCCGCGCGGAAGCGAGTTAATTGATGCAGCCGACACAACGTGGATCTGGCCGCCGCTGGGCGAGTGGTGATCGTGATATTCAGGATCACGTTATTCGGTATCTGACAGACTCCGGCTTACGGTCCGCCAGCAAAGGAGAAGTTTTCCTGGATTGGAACGAAGCCAAGCGAGCCGAGCGTTTCTCGCTCTTTCTCGCGCGACGCTACTACCGCGATCGGCTTAATCGGGGGTTTCGACACTCCGCAGCTCTGCTCCGCTCAGAAAATGCTGCAGTGAACCTCGCGGACAGCATGACGTTCGATTCAATCCTTCAGACTTGTATTTTGGGATCGCTGGCGACAGCGAGAACGGTGGGCGCCCTTGTGCTTTCGGAACTGCGCGGAAGACGCAGCGAGGAATGGTGGAGCGAGCTGTTGGAGTATGAGTTCGCATTCTTCGTGCAAATCGCTACCTCAGAACCCACTCCAATCTGTCGCTTCCTGCAGCATGGCATTTCGACAACGACACGCGAGTTTCGGTTTGCAATTCCCGAAGTACTCGAAAATTTAAGAGAGGGAAAAACTCCAACCGATGCTCCACGCAAACCAACAACTCTGCTGTTTTCGAGAACGCACCACGGCAGAATTTACGTGGTAGAGCTCGACCCAACCGCAATTGCCGTCATGGAGGCCGTGAACGGATCTCGGCAGGTTGCCGAGATTGCGAAGTCCGCCGGTCTGCCACAGGAAGAAACAAACCGAGTCCTTGCCGATCTCATTCGCATCAGTGCAGTGTTGTCTCCCGTTCAGTGAGGCAGCTTGAACAGCTTCAAGCCTGCACGACAATTCTGCGATTGATTTATGATCCCCGGTTGGCCTTTGCGGGCTGAACTTGCTAGATAAAGGAGAAAGACGTGGCGCACTCACTTCCGCCGCTCCCCTACGATTATTCCGCGCTGGAACCTCATATCGATGCGCAAACCATGACATTGCATCACGACAAGCATCACGCCGCCTATGTGAACAATCTGAACGCGGCGATCGAGAAACACTCGCAGCTCGGCAGCAAGAGCGTCGAGGACTTGCTGCGCGACATCAACAACGTTCCCGAAGACATCCGCACGGCTGTTCGCAACAATGGGGGCGGACACATGAATCACACGATGTTTTGGCAGATTATGAAGCCAAAGGGCGGAGGCCCGCCCACCGGACGCATTGCCGACGAGATCAAGAAAGTATTTGGCAGCTTTGAAGAATTTCAGAAGCAATTCAACGACGCGGGCACGAAGCGCTTCGGTAGCGGATGGGTGTGGCTCGTGCGAAGCAAGGCCGGAAAGTTGGAAGTGATTTCGACTGCCAATCAGGATAATCCCATCATGGATGGCCATTATGCCATTATGGGAAACGATGTTTGGGAGCACGCCTATTATTTGAAATATCAGAACCGCCGTCCCGAGTATCTGGCCGCTTGGTGGAACGTCGTGAATTGGGATGAGATCAATAAGCGATTCAAGTAGAGTCGGATTTTGCAAATAGAAAGGCCGCTCAGTTGTGAGCGGCCTTTTCCCTCTGTGCCTCTGTTTATCTTCTGAAATCGGTCCCAGGCTGGCTCAACGCAATCAATTCACCCAGCAGAATCTGACTCCACGTCCTTATCCACGAATACACGAGTCTGCGCGTTTGCTTGATCATCTCCACGACGAAGAGCACCCCAAAGCAGGCATTGAATAGTGTCTGTATTCGCTGATTGGGATGAGAGTTGGCACCAAGGAGTTACCAAGCGACTCGCCTGGCTGAAGAAAATTGGAAGCTGCTGTCACCAATTCTTAACAGCATTGAAATTCGATTCGTCTAGAGCTTCGATTGCCATGGCAGAGTATTGCCTCTGCACTAAGGGAGCTGCTGCTACCATTTTGGCTTCCTTATTCGGCTCTACTGTTTCTCAAAATTCGTCTGCACGAACGACATGGCTTCCTCACGCGTGTGCAGCACTCCTTCAAGTTGCGCATCCTCAACAGCCTGCAGCACAATCCGAAATTGCGGGCCGGGCTTCCAACCATGTTCAATGAGGTCCCGACCAGTGATCAGCGGCATGGGCCGAATCTCTTCTTCTGGAGTATTCTCCAGCTTTTCGCGCACAAACTCGTACAACGAGAGGTCGCGGTGGCTGGCTGAACAGTCAAGCCGATGCAGCTCCAGGTGCTCTTCGAATTTTGGTAGCCGGATGAATCGCTTCAGCGTGGACTCTTTCATCTTCTTCACATCACCGAAGCGCATGTGGTTCGCAACCAGCGCGCTGACCTGCTCGGTGATTTCGTTCGGAAACCGCAGACGCCTGCAGATCTCCTCGGCCATACGCGTTCCAACTTCTGCATGCTGATCGAAGCGAATGCGGTCCGGGGCCACACGAAACGTAGGCGGTTTGCCGATATCGTGCAGCAGCACTCCCCAGGCTAGCGATTTGGAGCAGCCTTTCTCCAATCCCTCTAAAAGCAGCAAGGTATGAATCCAGACATCGCCCTCGAATCGCGGCCATCGTGCCTGGTTCGATCTCGTAGTTCAGGCGCGCTGCAAATCGCACAGCGCGCATCATGCGTAACTTATCCTCTCGAAATCGTTGGCGAGGATCGTCGATCGTGCGGATGATCTTGCGTTCCAGATCGGAACGCCCGCCCACGTAGTCGATGACTTCATTGCTCAATGGATCCAGCAACAGGCCATTGATAGTGAAATCCCGGCGCTGCACGTCCTCGCGCGCTGTCTCGGAGTATCGGACAGCATCGGGATGGCGACCGTCGCTGTATCCCACATCGCTGCGGTACGTCGCGACTTCCACGTGGGTTATACTTTCGACGTTTCCTTCCGCACCGACAACAACCAGAACGACTCCAAACTGCGCGCCGACCGCGATCGTGTTCGGAAAAAGCGACATAACCTGTTCAGGGTGTGCGCTGGTTGTAATGTCATAGTCCTGCGGAGAAGTCCCAAGCAGCAGATCGCGCACGCATCCGCCGACAAAATATGCACTGTAGCCGTGAGCCCGTAGCTGTTGCAGAACCCATAGCGCGGAAGCCTTCGCTAGCTCCGCCCGCTGTTGCGGCGCCGTATTTGCCTGGATTTCCACGATAACGAATTATCGACTCTGCTTTCGCAGTATCGCCTGCGCTTTATCATAAGGAATCGACGATGCTAATCCTTGGAATCGAGAGCTCGTGCGATGAAACTGCGGCCGCCGTAGTGCGCGACGGCGAGCAGGTGCTCTCCAACGCCGTTTCTTCGCAGATCGCGATCCACATGCCTTATGGCGGAGTAGTTCCGGAGCTCGCCTCTCGCGAACACCTGCGCGCCATCGTCCCGGTCGTGCGCCAGGCTGTCGGCCTTGCCGAAATCAAATTAGACGAGGTGGATGCCCTCGCCGTAACCCAAGGTCCGGGACTGGCAGGATCTTTGCTTGTAGGCATTACCTATGCAAAGACACTTTCATTTGCGCTGTCGAAGCCTCTGATCGCCGTGAATCACCTCGAAGGACACATCCACGCGGTCCTGCTCGAGCACCGGCAAAGCGCTAACGGTGACCTTCCTCTTCCGGCGCTTGCGCTTGTAGTCTCCGGCGGACACACGCATCTCTACATAGTCAGCCGTTCTAAAGCGGGAACTTGGCAATACCACGGCGTCGGTCGCACCCTCGACGATGCCGCCGGAGAGGCCTTCGACAAAGTGGCTAAGCTCCTCGCACTCAGTTATCCAGGCGGACCGATTATTGAGGCTTTAGCGAAGCATGGAAACCCGCGCGCGATAGCGATGCCACGCTCGCAAGTCAAAGCGCAGGAGAAGCGTAAGGCGCAGGGTTGGGATCAGGCCCAACGGTATGATTTCTCTTTCAGCGGCATCAAGACGGCCGTGCTTCGCTTCGTGGAGAAGAACGGCATGCAAGCTTCGATCGAAAAGCGCCGTCTAGCGCTCGCGAGCACTTCTAGTCCTCGGCCCGAGGATTTTCTGCCGTACCTCGATCAGTTCACGCTGGATCTGGTTGCGTCCTTTCAAGACGCGGTTATCAGAGATTTGGTTGGTAAAACCCTGCGCGCGGCTGAGAATCTGGAAGTTGAATCTCTAATCGTGAGCGGAGGCGTTGCCGCCAATGGAAGCCTGCGATCGGATTTCATAAAGCGGGCTGAGGCGGAGGGCCTCAACGTCTTCTTTCCCTCCCGTGTGCTCTCAACGGACAATGCGGCGATGATCGCTGCCGCTGCCTATCCGAAACTATTAGCACATGAGTTTGCGACAGAACACTTCTCCGCCCAGGCATCCCTGGCCCTCGGGTAGTCAGCTCGTTTCCGCAATCGCCTTCCAGCTTCGTATCGCGTGATAGATTAAAAAATTCGATGACCACCCGCAGACCGCGCTTTGAGATCCATAAAGCGCAGAAGATCGCCGCGGCACTGCTGATGCTGTTTGTCATTCAATGCCTGTGGCTCGCCTCGCACTTGCCGCTCACTATGTCGGAAACTCGCAGCGCCTTGGCTGGACAATCGCTCTGGTCGTCTCGACAGCTTGCGGGTAGCAGTTCTCCGCTGATTCCTGGCGACAGCATCCTCGAGTTGAGATGTGCCGGATTGCTCCCATCGGTGGCGAAGACTTGGGCTGCGAACAATAAGACGTTCAGCATCTACGCCGCTCCCAACCGATGGCTCGTGAGGCTACCATTCGTGGTATTCGGCACTTGGCTTGGCGCTGCCTTGTGGTGGGTAGCGCGCCGTATCTTCGGCAATGAGGGCGGATATGTAGCCCTGGGCCTCTACTGTGCTAGTCCAGCGATGTCGCTCTCAACTGCGACGGTGAACTCAGGGATTCTCGCGGCATGGGGACTCTTCGGCCTCGTGTATACCGCAATCGGCGTGGCCCACACGCTGTACGCTCCGCCGAGAAAGTGGCGGCCCCGAATCGTCCTGCTCGGTCTTGCTATCGGATTAACTGCCGCCGCGAGTTTAAGCGCAGCACTCGCAGGCTTGGCACTTGCTACCGGATTCATGCTGTATCTCGCTCCTGGTCGGAGGGTAGTAGCACTCTCGATTCTGGGAATGAGCAGCGCTATTGGAGCTATTGTTTTTCTGTCATGTTTCGGGTTCAACACTCACGATATTTCGGCTGCTGCTTTCTTCCCGAGACGGGAATATTTCGGACTCACGGCGTCGAGACTCACCTTCCTGTCGGTAATACCGGGAGGACTCCTCGAGATCCTCGCTTTCATAAGCTGCCTGGTGGTATTCGGCCTTTGGAAGCGTACACGCTATTTTGGGAATTCATCGGCGCTCATAGTAAGCCTGCTGCTCCCCTGGTGGCCGGGGCAGTTCTCTCCTGGCTCGTCGATCGTCTGGGCGCTGCCATTTGCGTTCGTTTTCGTCGGGGGGATCTCTGCCGACCTGCTTGAACCGCAGTTCTGCGGCCGACGTTTTCGTCGGCACGTCGCTGCCACGGCAATTGTCCTGATTGGCGCGAGCGCGCTCTTCAGCCTAATGGTAGTCACTGGCGCATAGCCGGAAATAGAAAAGGCCATTCCCGGCGGGAACGGCCTCTATGTAACTTCCACAGGCTAGACAACACGCTGTTGCCGACGTTCGACCAGCATCTCCTTCTGCATTACCTGCTCAACCATACGTTCAACGCTGGGCATGAAGGGCTCCGCGGGCATATTCAATGCGACGCGTCCACCGCTGTGTCCCATTGCCAACGCAACTTCGTTCCAGCGCAGGAGTGGTGAGGTAACTGGAATGTGAAGCGATTCGCGAGCTGGCTCCGGTTGTACGAGGTAAGCCACCCAAACAAGAAGCGAGACAAAATAAACGACTGGGGGCAGCTGGCCCCACATGTGAAGCTTACTCACGTGGGAAGTGGCTGCAGCGCTGTAAACAATCAATTGGAAGAAGGCGTCAATACCGAAACCAAGGGCAAATCCGAATACTCGGTTTTTCCGCGACATTCCGAGATGCTGGGAGCCCATGAACAGGAACAGGAGCAACGCACACTCCATCAGACGGACGATCTTCTCGAAGTCATAGATTCCGACAATTAGCCAGTTGAACTTGATCGGCTGGGAGGCTGGTGTAGTCACAAAAACTAGGAACCCAACGAACAGGATTGATGCAGCCGCCCACTTGAATACAACCTTAGCCAAGTCCTGCAACCCAGCGAAAGGTTTGAAAGCGGCGCAGAAAATCTCATAGAGGACAGCGATTTTGAACATATCTGCCATCGCTGTACCCACCCAGTAACTCGCGTAGTAGGTCCATGATTGCGGCGAGGAATAGTGGTAGCACAGAAAGAGAACGCCGTTCTTAATGACCTGAAATGCGAGGAAGGATGCGAAGAACCTGAATTGATTCAACAGGTTGCGTCGATAGAGCGCAAAAATACACAAGGACTGCAGGATTGGAGCGGCAGCCCAGATGAAGATCGACTGAAGCGAGAGGACGGGCATAAGTCACCTGTTCGCGAGGAGGATAGCCTTTCGCCCGCCCTACATCAAGCCAAATTCTTGTCCGTTAGTAACCAGTACCTATAAGTTACTAGTTGAGCGCACATACGCCCGGAGGGCACATCGGAACCGGTTCGGCACCACTTCCAAGCTGACTCTTCGTGTTGTTCGTGGAAGCAGCAGCCACAGCAGCGGCCATAACGATGGTAGCGAACAGCAGACGGAGCGACTTTTTCATGGGAATCCCCCTAAGTGTTATGAGTAATCCTCATTACCAACGTAATCCGGTAACTGGTTACTTTCGTTTGGGACAATACCAACAGGTGCCGAATTTGAAAACACTTATTTCTGTGGAAATCTGTGGAAAAGTTGGTCGCAGTTCCTGAATTCGCAACACGAAATGGTGCTGGCCTTCGGCCGCCCGGAGCCGAATTACAGCGCGAAATCAGACCTTCGGATGTGTTAAAATGAGTGGGTCGAAAAAGGCTATAAATCCCTGAATAATCAACTATTTTCCGACTCAAGCTCCGCCCGATTCTGCGGGACCTTGGGCGGGTTCGCCGCGCTGCTCAGCGTGTGATTTTATAGGGCTTAAAACCAGCTTAAATGGGGTCCCCCAAGTGAAAGAAGCAGCTATCAGATCGCAGGAGTTCGTGGAAGAAAAGCAGAGTTCAGCTAAGGAAACCAAGCAAAAGAAGGCGAATGGCGGCTCAAACGGCGAATATACGGCTGATTCCATCAAGGCTCTCGAAGGGCTAGAGGCTGTCCGGCTTCGTCCGGCAATGTACATCGGATCTACGGGAGAGATGGGTCTTCATCATCTCGTCTATGAAGTCGTCGACAACTCCGTCGACGAAGCCTTGGCTGGGCACGCCGACCGCATTGACGTCACAATCCACATCGACAACTCCATCACCGTGGTTGACAACGGTCGCGGCATTCCGGTCGACGACATGGAGTACCACGGTGAGAAGCTTCCCGCAGCACAGGTTGTGCTTACGGTCTTACATGCCGGCGGAAAGTTCGATTCGTCAACTTACAAAGTCTCAGGCGGTCTTCACGGCGTCGGCGTGAGCGTCGTCAACGGCCTTTCGCATCAGCTCGATCTCGAGATCTGGCGCGACGGTTTCGTTTGGGAACAGGCGTACACCAAAGGAGTCCCATCGACAACATTCAAGAAGACCGGCACCACGAAGAAGCGCGGCACGAAGGTGCATTTCCTGCCTGACAAAGACATCTTCACGACCATCGAGTACAACTACGACACCTTGGCGCAGCGTCTGCGAGAACTCGCCTTCCTCAACAAGGGCCTCACGATTACCTTGACAGACGAGCGTGCCACCGACGCAAAGACGGGGGAGGCAAAGCACGCCGAATTCAAGTACACCGGCGGTATCGCGGAATTTGTAAAGCACCTCAACCGAGGGAAGCAGGCTCTCCACGACAGGCCTATCTATATGGAAGCTGAGCGCGACGGTGTAGAGATGGAGATCGCGCTGCAGTACAACGACGGTTACTCCGAGTCGGTGTTCTCATTTGCGAACAACATCAACACCGTGGACGGCGGAGCACACCTTTCGGGTTTCAGAACGGCACTGACGCGCACCATCAATTACGCCGGCAGTAAGCAACTGGGGTTGCTCAAAGAAAGCGAGAGTCTTTCCGGTGACGACGTTCGCGAAGGACTCGTTGCCGTAGTCAGCGTAAAGCTCTCTCAGCCTCAGTTTGAAGGACAGACGAAGGGCAAGCTGAACTCTGACATCGCGGGCACCGTCCAGGCATTCGTCAATGAGCGTCTCGATCTATCTCGTTGAAGGTGAGTCGGCAGGCGGAACCGCCAAGCAGGGACGCGACCGTCGCTTCCAGGCCATCCTGCCGCTGAAAGGCAAGATCCTGAACGTCGAGAAGGCCCGCTACGACAAGATGCTCGGACACGAGGAAATCCGCGCCATGATCACTGCCCTCGGCTGCGGCATCGGCAAAGAGGACTTCGATCCCGCCAGGCTACGCTATAGCAAAGTGATTCTGATGACCGACGCCGATGTAGATGGTTCGCACATCCGCACCCTGCTGCTCACGTTCTTCTTCCGTCACATGACGGAGCTCATCAAGCGCGGACACGTGTATATCGCGCAGCCGCCGCTCTATCGCATCAAGAAAGGCAAGTTCGAGCAGTACATCAAGGACGATCGCGAGTTCGTGAAGGTAATGGTTCGCCGCGCTGCCGATGGCATGACCGTTCGCTACGGCGAAGGCGCAGCCAAGCTCGAAGGTCCTGAGCTGACAAAGTTCATGACCAAGCTGAACGAGTACATCGGGTTCTTCGACAAAGTAAACAAACACCTTCGCGAAGAACGCATCACCGAGCTGTTGCCAAAAATCGACTTTACTTCGCGCACGGACTTCGAGGGCTCCGATAAGAGCGTTCCATCGAAGGTTAAGGAACTCGAGAAGCGAATCAAGGCACTTTTGAAAGATCTGGGACTTAAGTCGGTGGAAACGCGTCACGAGGAAGAGCACAACACCTGGCTGGTCAGCTTCGTCGACTCCAACGGTGCCGAGCGGCTTATCAATTGGGAGCTAGTCACCTCGCCTGAGTACCGGCAAATGATCTCCAAGTACAAGCAGATCGCAACTTACATGGATCCGCCGTTCAACATCGAGCACGCGCCACGTGCAGAGAAGACCAAAACTGGGGGCGAGACAGAGGCCGAAACGCCGATACTAGAAGCCGAAGCAGCCCGGCAGGAAAAAGGGACGGCAAAGCGCAAGACAGCTGTCGAGCCAGTAGAGAAGCAGTCTCCGCGCGAGTTGTTCGATTACGTGCTGAGTCAAGGCAAGAAAGATTACGACGTCCAGCGCTACAAGGGTCTTGGGGAAATGACCTCGACGCAGCTCTGGGAGACAACGATGAACCCGGACGTGCGTAGCCTGATGCAAGTCAAACTCGAAGACATTGCGGAGACGGAAACAATCTTCACAACCTTGATGGGCGAAGACGTCGAAGCGCGCCGCAAGTTTATCGAAGAAAACGCGTTGGATGTGAAGAACCTGGATATCTGAGTTCCACGACTCATGGTAGAGACGCAGCGTGCTTCAGGGCTGTCCAAATTAACTCTTGGTGAAGAGAGCGTCGCGCCCGAGAGCAGTGCCGCGCCTTTTGCGGCACGGTTGAGAATAGCCCGGTGGTGCAACCCCGGGTGAAGGTTGTCCCGAAATCGAGTCCGGCTTCTAGCCGGACGGCTGAATTGCCTTTTGCGTCGGAAATCAAATCCAGTCGTCCCGCAAACGACGCGGGACTCGAATACAAAATGTGCCAACCCGGAGTTTCACTCCGGGCTATTCTCAACCGTGCCGCAAAAGGAGCGGCACTGCTCTGGGATGGCACCGCTGATTTGGACAAGCCTGCAGCATGTTGCGTCTCTACTATGCTCTCAACATGCTAGATTGACCTCCGCTCGCAACTCTCCCTAGAATCGAAGATTCCGTCTAACCCTCCACTTCACGCATGGCGCTCCAAATCTTCAACACACTTTCAGGTCGCGTCGAAGAGCTGAAGACGCTTGCAGACAAACGCATCCGCATGTACTCCTGCGGGCCGACTGTTTACGACTACGGCCACATCGGTAATTTTCGGACGTTTGTTTTTGTCGATCTCTTTCGCCGTTTCCTGCGGCACAGCGGATATCAGCTTAACCACGTCATGAACATCACCGACGTGGATGACAAGATCATTCGCAACTCTTCGGCCAAGGGCGTAGGCGTGCGCGAGTACGCGGCCAAGTATGAGCAGGCATTCTTTGAGGATATGGAGATACTCTCGCTGGAGAAGCCGGAGGAGATCGCGCGAGCTACGGAGCACATTCCCGAAATGGCATCGCTGATTGCGCGCCTTCAGAAGAAGGACTTCGCTTACAAGACTGAAGACGGCTCCTACTACTTCCGCATCGCGAAATTCCCGCAGTACGGCAAGCTGTCAAAAAAAGACATGACCGCTATCTCCGACGGCGCTCGTGTCGACCTGGATGAATACGAAAAGGACAACGTCCGCGACTTTGCCCTATGGAAGTCTCCAAAGCCGGGGGAGGCAAAATGGGAAACGGAGATTGGGCCGGGCCGCCCGGGCTGGCACATTGAATGCTCCGCTATGGCGATGGAGTATCTCGGCGACACGCTGGACGTCCATCTTGGCGGCGAGGACCTGATCTTTCCGCATCACGAAAACGAGATTGCGCAATCGGAAGCGGCTACCGGTAAGACCTTCGCGCGCTATTGGATGCATGTGCGCTTTCTCCTCGTCGAGGGACAGAAGATGTCGAAGAGCCTCGGGAACTTCTATACGCCCCGCGACCTGATTCTAAAAGGCCACAAGCCGTCATCGATTCGGTATCTGCTCTCGTCGGTCCCTTATCAAAAGCAGCTCAACTTCACCTTTGATGGACTAAAACAAGCCGCGAACTCCGTAGAGCGGCTGCGCAACTTCAAGGCGCGCCTCGATACCGGACGATTCCCGGCTGGTTCCAATCCGGAAATGGAGACTCTTGCCAAGGCCACGCGTGAGAAAATGCGCGCTGCTCTAGAAGATGCCATGAACACGGCGCAAGCTCTGGCCGCGGTCTTCGATATGGTTCGAGAGGCAAATGCCGCAGGCGACAACGGCAAGCTGTTGCGCGACGACATCCCTGCATTACAAGAGGCGTTGGGGGACTTCGACGAGGTTTTCGCCGTGCTTGAGGACGACGATGCGCAGAAGAGCAAGCAAGTGCTCCAATGGGCCCGCGCCGAGGGAAGGCTTGCCGACGCAGCGCTCGCCGAATCAAACCTTAGCGACGCCGAAGTAGAACGGTTGATCGAGCAGCGCCAGCACGCCCGCAAGTCGCGTGACTTCGCCAAAGCCGACGCAGTGCGCAAGCAACTCGCCGATGCCGGCATCATTCTGGAAGATACCAAGGATGGACTGCGCTGGAAACGAAAGTAATCCCAATCGGAATGGCAGAGACGCAGCAAGCAAAGAGATGCCCCGAACAGGCGGGCTAGTTTGGCTGTCTCGCGGCCAGCTCGTTTTCCCAATCCACCCGAAAGACCGGGATCGGTTCGGACTTGCCCTTTACCGTGAGGGGACTGAGAGCAGTCAGAACGAATTTACCTTCAGTCAGATCTCCTGCAGTGGCCTGCGAGATGATGATTTTTCCTGCGGGAGCGTTCGACATCAGACGCGAAGCAGTGTTTACTGTGTCGCCGATCACCGTGTAATCAATCCGTCGCGGCGATCCAATGTTTCCTGCCGTCACGATGCCGCTATTGATTCCGATTCCCACTCCGAATTCCGGCCATTCACGAGTCGCGGCATCGCGATTCAACTCAATTACCAGCCGCTGAATCGCCTGCGCGGCGCGCACAGCGTTTTCCGCGTCGTTGCCTTTGCTCAGTGGGGCGCCAAACAGAGCCATGACTCCGTCGCCAAGATATTTATCCAGCGTTCCGCCATGGTCGAAGATGATGTCGGTCACATGCGTGAAGTAGTTGTTCAGGATCTCGACAACTTTCTCCGGCTCCATCTTCTCGCTGAGAGTTGTGAAGCCGCGGATGTCCGCGAACATGATGCTAACTTTTTGATTGATGCCGCCTAGACGCACGCCTTCCGGATTCTTTGACACCATCTCCACGACTTCGGGTGATAGAAAACGCTCAAGGGCAGCGCGCTGCGTTACTTGCTTGGCAATCTGCTCGTGCGCGTAAAGAGTATCGATGGCTGCACCAGCCTGGGCGGCTACCAGAGCAAAGACGTTCCATTCATCTTGAGTAAAGGCTTGGGGCTTCTCCAGATTGTCTACGTACAAGATGCCGAACAGTTTTCCGCTACCCAGCAGCGGAGCGCACATCGCGGAACGAAGACCAGCGATGCGCATGCTTTCGCTGCCACGAAAACGTTCGTCGGTGGCGACATCGGTGACCAGAATGGGCTTCTTCTCCGTACGAATGCGATCCAGGATTGCGCGGCTGAGAATGATATGTGGCTGGCTGGCGCTTCCCGTTTGAGGCCTGCGATAGCGAACCTCCGTCTGCCTCGTAACCTCGCCACCCTCGTTGAACAGCATCATGAATCCGCGTTCGACTCCCTGGATGCGGAAGGCAAGGTTCATGACCTGCTCAGAGATGCCGTCTAGTGACAGCTTCGAACTAAGAGCAATGCCGGCGTCGTATAGCATTGTCAGCAAGTGATTTTCGCGCTCAAGACGCTTAATCTGGTCGGTTAATTCTGCAGGAATCTGCCCGGAAAACTGCGCTGCCAGTCCTTCGCGACGACCGCCCCCACGAAGAACATCGTTCAGGGTGGGAGGAATATCTGCGCTCTTGATCAGGATTCCCGAGTCCCGAACTTCTTCAAAGCGCAGCTCATAAGAGCCGAGGTGTGCGATGTCGTTATGGTGTAGTTCGCGTTCGCCGACGATGCGCTCGCCATCGATGACCACGCCATTCGTGCTGTTGCGATCGGCGATGAAGGTTTGCCCGTCCTGGCACTTAATCACGGCGTGGAAGCGGCTCACGCTGTTATCGGGCAGTACCAAATCGTTAGCTGCACCCCGACCGATGCTGACGAGGGGTTTCGTCAGTTCGAGCATGCCGCGCTTGCCGTCAGGCGCCGAGATGATGATGCGGCTCATGAAAATTACTGGGGATCCAGCTTCGCTTCTATCTTCGAGATCCTACCGGCATCTACACGTACGGTTTGCTGGACCGGCTTATAGCCGGATTCGCGCAGTTCAATACGATAATCTCCCGGCGGGAAGGGGGCGTGCGCCGGAGTCGCGATTGCTACCGTCTTGCCGTTTACAATTATTTTCGCTCCTGGAGGCGTGGTCACGAAATCTATCATGCCTTTTCCCACAGGGATACCCCCGCCAAACAACTTTCTGAAACGCGTCGCCACGGCGCTCGAGTTGCCGGCCCCACGTGCGTCCGCACGGTTTAGCACTGGGGAGAATCGAAAGGTCTGCGCCTTGCTAACAGTAGCAGTTACCTGCGCATTGCGATAACCATCCAGGTGAACCATGATCCGGTGTTGTCCCTGTGCTACTGGAACGCGTGCAGGAGTGACCTTGTGCGTGGGCTGCCCGTCAATCTCGATGCCTGCTCCAGGCGGCTCGCTTGTCACCGCAACCGACGTAGAAATCGGCAACAAGTTAATGTGATACGACGAACTGCTCGGGTTCAGCTCAATTCTTCGGGTTTCGTCGCTGTAACCAGGTTTCGTAAATACGACGTTGTGTGCTCCGAGCTTCAGCTCTGGAACAGTAAATGGAGTTGTCCACGTCGCGCTCGACAATCCATCGATCTGCACCGCCGCACCTTCGGGCCTCGAAGTAAAACGCATCCCAATTCGATCTGGTTCTGAAGCTGAACTCTTCTGGGAGGCATGGACAACACCCGACTTCGACTGCGTTGCTTTCGCTCTCCCAAGCTCAGCCACTCTGGAATTCGGCTGCGATTGCGTTTGCGGAGACGTAATCGACTTCTTCCAATACTTAGTGGTAATCAGTGTTGCGCCTGCCACTAGAGCACTAAAGGCGACTACCGCAACTGCGCCAACCTTCGCTCTGTTTCCCCACAACCGTGTGGCAGATGTCAGCGGGACGGCGGCTGGTTCGGCGAGCTTCGGTGAGTCGTGGGACACTACCCGTTCGGCGCCCGACGAACTTGCAACTCGCGCTGCCTGCACAGCTGCAGCGTATGATCCGGACGAAGGAATCGGTATCACTCCGCTTCCCAGGGGTCCGCTCGACACGCCTACAGGCTGCATGGCCTGCGCACGAACCGTCTCCGGCAAGACCGAGGTAATCTCGCCGTCGGATCCGATCGAGCGATAGTTCTCCATATCCTGAGCGAGCTCTGCGCCGCTTTGATAGCGCTCAGCAGGGTTCTTCGACAGGCATTTAGCAATCACTGCACCGAGACCTGGATGGACGGTTACTTCCAGCTCGCTTGGCGGAATCGGGTTCTCGTGAGTGATCTTGTAGATGATCGTGGTTACGTTTTGTCCAGTAAAAGGACGTTCCCCCGTCGCCATTTCATAGAGCACAACCCCGAAACTGAACAGGTCGGCGCGCCCGTCGAGATCCAGTCCCTTCACCTGCTCCGGCGACATATAGTTTGGCGTGCCCAGCACCTGGCCACTATGCGTCATGCTTCCCGCGGCCTTGGAGATGCCGAAATCCATGATCTTGGCCACATTCTGGCGCGTGATCATGATGTTGGCCGGCTTGATATCGCGGTGAATGACCTTCATTCTGTTCGCATAATCAAGTCCAGCGGCTACTTGCTTTGCAATCTCGACGATCTGGTCGCCCGGAATGATCCGCTTTTCTGACATCAGCGACTGAAGCGTTTGGCCTTCGAGATACTCCATGGCAATGTAGAAGAGGCCATCGACTTCGTCGGCATCGTAAACGGTCACGATATTGGCATGATTCATCGCGCCCGCGGCCTTGGCTTCATAGCGAAAGCGACGCAACATTTCGTCGTGGTCCATGCCATGGACGTCCAGCCGCATGGTCTTAAGCGCTACGGTCCGTCCAATATTGGGATCTACCGCACGGTAGACGAGTCCCATCGCGCCGCGGCCCAGTTCGCCTACGATCTCGTAACGTCCAACCTTTTCCACTGTGGGCACCATGCTACCTATCAGAAACGAGTGTTTCCCTGCTTGTGTGTTTCAGCCTTGTCTTATCGTGAATTGGCGGGTTCCAGCCGGTTTCCGGCGCGGAAGGGGGGTCCCGAGCGGAAGTTACAGCAACTTACCTTAAAGGTCAACAAAATGGGCATCCCAGAAGGTTACTAGCGAGGCAGGGCCAATAGTGTCTGAAACTGATTCAAAGAACCGAAGCGTACAACGATTGAAACCGCGCTGGAAATGCACCTATTCCGGGCATTAGCTCGTGGGTTTTCTCTATACTTTCCCACCATGATCAAGCTCATCTGCCTCGTTCTGTTGCTGAGCCCGCCGGCAATTACCCAAACCGCAGAGGCTGGCCTTCGCCAGGTTCTGGACGACCAAACCGCTGCATGGAATCGTGGCGATTTAGCAGGTTTTATGCAGGGATACTGGCATTCTCCCGACGTTACCTTCTTTGCCGGAAACGCCATCATTCGAGGGTGGGAGCCCACGTTGCAACGGTATCGCGATAAGTATCAAGGGGATGGCAGGGAAATGGGCAAACTGAGCTTCACAGACGAGAATATTCAAATGTTAGACCCAGACGCTGCGCTTGTGACCGCTCGCTGGCACCTGGAGATGTCCAGAGGTAAGAGGCTGGAAGGACTGACAACGCTACTGTGCAAGCGCCTGCCTGAGGGGTGGAGGATTGTGCATGATCATTCGTCTTAGAAGGCAAGCAATGGCGACAAGCATTCTGTGTCTAGGCCTCTGAACTCACGATCGTAATGCCCGCCGCATCTGCTGCTTCGATGATGCGCCCGCCGTCCAAAAGCAGACAACGCTGAGCATCGATCGCGAGACACGTCGCATTAGCGGTGTGCATGGTCTGAATGGTTTTTACCCCAATCACCGGGACATCGAAACGCAAATCCTGTTTTGGCTTCGCCACTTTCACCACCGTGAGCGCACGACTCAAGAAGGAATCTTCCGTGTCCTCGTGCTGCAAGGTACGCATGATTTCGCCTGCGCGCAGAATCGTGAGGTCGGTGCCCTCCATCGCTTCTACCGCTACACATGCAGATTCGGCGATCACCACAGTTTGTCCGATGTCGTATTGCGCCAAATGGAGGGCAACCGTACGACCATAGGCTACGTTGCTGAGCTCCGGCTCATTCGGCGCCCGCTTGGTCAGAACCCCAGGGCGCGCGAGCAGCGGTTCGAGATAGGAAGTCGAACTCAGTAACGTGATTCCTTCATCGCCCAACACTTTGCTGACCGCCCCGAGCAGTGCATCGGTGTTCCGCGTACGAATAGATAGCAGCAGTTTCGCGAGCCGCCAGTCTGGGCGAATACTGGAGAAGATTTGTTTGTGCTTCACCTGCCCCGCCATGATGGCGCGGTTTACCCCTTCCCGTTGGAAAGTCTCAATGAGTTTTGATAATTCCCCCAACGACAACCAGTGCAGACGAATGCCGGGATCGCGCGCAGCCCGCTCCGTGATCTCGGGCTCGGTCTCTTCTTTAATAGCGGCTACGACGACTCGCTCGCCCTTTGCCCGTGCCGCGTCAAGCACCAAAAAGGGAAAGCGGCCATTGCCGGCGATAAGACCGAGGGGGCTTGAGGACATTCGGAGTTATTTGACCACAAACATCTGTTCGCGCGGCAAGAACCGTTCCTGGCGCAAACGCCGCATGGGGCATTGGAAACTGCATGGCAGAGACGCCGCCTAATGCGTCTCTACGAGGCTGCCATTTCAGCCAACAAAGGGAATAGCTATTTTAGGCCCGCTTCGCGGACATCTCGTGCGCACGGAACGCAGCAGCGAACTCATCGAGAAAGATTGTCTGATCGCGATCCGGACCAGTGGAAATCATGCCCACGCGCGCTCTGGTTTTCTCCTCGAGATATTTCATATAGTCCTGCGCCTTCTGTGGAAGCTTGACGAAGTCCTTTACCCCAACCGTCGAGGTCTTCCATCCCGGCATGGTTTCGTAAATACATTCGACTTTCTCGAAACTGCCCGCCGAGGCGGGAATACGTTTATCGGATACTTTGCCGCCAACTCGATATCCAACGCAGACTGGAATTTCCTCCAGTGTATCGAGAACATCGAGTTTAGTGACCACCATCCAGTCGATGCCATTGATCGAAGTGGCATAGCGCAGCAATGGCAGATCGACCCAGCCACAGCGTCGCGGACGTCCAGTAACCGCGCCGTATTCATTGCCGCGCGCGCGCAGAGTATCGCCGATGGCGTCCTTAATCTCGGACGGAAACGGCCCCTCGCCCACGCGCGTGCAATACGCCTTAGTCACTCCGATAACCGAGCGGATCGCGTTGGGCGCAACTCCGGTGCCGGTGACGGCGCCTCCCGAAGTAGCGCTGGACGACGTAACGAAAGGATATGTGCCGTGGTCGATGTCGAGCATTGTGCCCTGCGCGCCCTCGAACATCACCGATTCGCCGGCCGCGATCGCATCGTTGAGCAACAAAGCCGTGTCCGCAACAAACGGTGCAACCCGCTCGGCGGCTCGCGAGTACTCGTCGTAGATCTTGTCCGGATCCAGAGGCTCGGTGTTGAAGAGAGCGTGGGCGATCGTGTTCTTCTCCCGGCAAGCGTTTTCGATATGCGTGCGCAGCAGCTTGGAATCGAGCAGATCGATCACGCGCAAGCCGCCACGCTTCATCTTGTCCTCATATGCGGGACCGATGCCGCGCGAAGTAGTACCGATTTTTACGCGCCCAGGAGCATTCTCCGTTGCCAGTTCGATCATGCGGTGATAGGGGAGAATCACCTGCGCGCGATTTGACACAAACAGACGGCCAGTGACATCGAGGCCGGTCTGCTTAAGTCCGTCTACTTCCTTGAGGAAAGCAATCGGATCGAGAACCACGCCGTTTCCTATTACGCTTCGGCAATCTTCCCGCAGCACCCCGCAGGGGATGAGCTGAAGGATGAACTTTTTGCCGCCGATGATGACCGTGTGCCCGGCATTGTGCCCGCCGGCATAGCGGGCGACAACATTGAAGTTTTCTGAGAGCACATCGACGATCTTGCCCTTGCCCTCATCGCCCCATTGGGCGCCCACAACAACCGCTGTATTGCCTCTTTTCAACGCAGAACTCCCGACGATACTTTGCGAACACACAGTTGCTCCCGCCTTGGAGCGGGATCATTTTGAAAAATGTGAGACGCGCGCGACTGCGAGCCGCGATGGGTGTGTGTACGCTTTATTATACGGCAGCATTCCGTGGACCGCGGATGGGCTACAGAAAAACCACAAGGGCACACGGATTTGACGGATGCTACCGATCGAACCATAAAGCCAGGCTTAACCGGAAACTCTTTAAGATGTGTCATTCCCTGCATTTATTCTCGTCTGCTCCGTCCGATCCGTGTTCTGCCTTTGAAGTCCGCTCTAACATCGATCGCCCGGTAAACTACTCGTATGCCCGAGCTTCCTGAAGTCGAAACCATTGCACGCGGACTGGACAAACGTGTGCGCCACGATGTAATCGACTCTGTCTGGTTGGGGAAATATCGGGAACCGCTCAAGTCTTCGCCACGAGACATCTCCACTGCGCTCACTGGTACACGTATCGTTCAGGTGCGGCGCGTGGGCAAACACATTGTCTTCGATCTTCAACCGAAGTCTTCCCGAAACGGCATGGTAGAGACGCAGCATGCTGCGTCTCTACGAGATCGCAAGGGAGCCCGGCAGTGGATTGTTCACCTGGGTATGACGGGACGCATGGTGGTCTGTTCTCCGAAAGAAGAAACTCCCCGGCACACTCATGCTGTCGCCTCGCTCGCCTCTGGACGCGAGCTGCGATTTGTCGATCCCCGGCGCTTTGGGAGGTTGAGCGTCGCGATCAAGGAAAGCTTTGCCGGACCTGGAACCGAGCCGCTCACCATCAGCTCCGATGACTTCGCAAAACTCTTTCGCGGACGCAAGACTCCGATCAAAGCCGCCTTGCTGAATCAGAAGTTGCTGCATGGCGTTGGGAACATCTATGCCGACGAATCGCTTTTCCGCGCGGGCATTCGCCCAAAGCGGCAAGCAGGAAGGCTTAGTCGCGCCGAACTTAATCGTTTGCACGCTGCTGTGAAAGAAGTACTAAAAGAAGCGATCAAGCTGGGCGGGTCGTCGGTTTCAGACTACGTCGATGCCGATGGGCGCGAGGGATTCTTCCAACTGCAGCATCGCGTGTATCTGCGCACGGGAGAACCATGCCTCGTCTGCAAGACGCCGATTAAGCGAATTGTGCTGGGCGGGCGTGGAACGCATTATTGTTCCAAGTGCCAAAGATAGTGGTTTACAAGACCGATTTCACCACGGAGTCACGGAGTCACGGAGAAAACTGAAACCGATAGTGAAACCACAAAGGACACAAAGGAACACAAGGGAAGGAACGGCTGGATTGCATTCTGGGAAATGTTCCCGCTGCGATTTTCCTTCGTGGCCTTTGGCTAACTCTTGTTCTTCTCCGTGTCTCCGTGTCTCCGTGGTGAAATAGACCTGCTACTACAATTGCGATTTGCATCTCACCCCCAACCCGAGCATTGAATGACTGAACAAGCACGCTTCGCCATTGGCGTGGATCTTGGCGGCACGAACATGCGCATTGCCGCTGTGGACGAGAGCGGCAAGCAGCTCGAACTCATCACGACCAGCACCGAAGTCAAACGTGGCCGCGACGTTGTCGTTGCCGACATCTGCGACGCGATTCGCTCATTGCGTAAGAAGTTCGACGGACGAGGCCAATTCGCAGGTACCGGCATTGGAGTACCGGGAATCATCGATATGGCGAGCGGTACGGTACTGCAGTCACCCAATCTGCCCGATTGGGCCAACTATCCGGTGCGCGGTGAGATTCAGCGCCGGCTCGACAGCCAGGTGATCCTGGAGAACGACGCCAATGTGGCCGCCCTCGGCGAGAAGTGGATGGGTGCCGGCCGCGATGCCGAGTCGATGTGCATGTTTACGCTGGGTACTGGTGTAGGCGCCGGCATCGTCCTCGACGGCAAGATATGGCATGGCATGACCGGCATGGCCGGTGAGTGCGGCCACATCACCATTTTTCCCGATGGAGTACCCTGCGGTTGCGGAAATCGTGGATGCGTCGAGCAGTACGCCTCAGCGACGGCGGTGAAGCGCATGGCAATCGAGGCTATCGCGACCGGCAAAGCTCCTGAGCTCGCACGTGCGATGAGCGAGAACCCCGAGTTCAGCTCCAAGGTTGTATTTCAATACGCGCTGCAAGGCGACGCTTCGGCCAAACAGATATTCCAGGTTGTGGGACGCGCACTCGGTCTGGTGCTGGCCGACATGATTAACACGCTGAATCTGCCGATGTATGTAATTGGTGGAGGCTTGGCCAGCGGATGGGAGGCGTTTGCTCCGGCCATGTTCGAGGAGCTGCGCAAAAGATCTTACGTGTATGTGGCGACTGCTCCGGATGAGACGCTCCCGGCACGGAAACACACGCTGATCACTAGGGCGTTGCTGGGCAGCGACGCGGGATTGATTGGTGCGGCTAGATTGGCTTTGATGTGAGGAGTGGCGTGAATTCTTTCTTCGAGGAAAGTCCAGGAACTGTCATCCCTGAGCCCTTTTTTGGCGAAGGATCTCCCGCGATGTTTCAGCCTTGATCGCAATATCATGGCTCTCGTACGAAAATCTTTGGCCGAAGATTCTGGACAGGGCATAAAAAATCCGACACATCACGGGAGATCCTTCGCCCAACGGGGCTCAGGATGACAGTTCCTAAAAATGAGAACGGCAAAACACTTTACATTGCCACGATTCTCTTCATCGTTCTGATCGCCGTAGGATGGAAACTGGTCACGGTAACCGGACTCGCGTCGCGAGTCCAAGGGCACCTTCTCTCCGCGTATATCAGCTTCGCCCTACTCGTAATCCCAATCTGGTTCTTTGGCTTTGGAATCGCAGATCGTGTGCGAGCCATTCTCAGTTCTCCTTTCGTGCGAGTCTCTGCCGCCGCGTTGTTTGCCGTTCCGTATGCAGTTTTTGCGCTTCCTGCACAAGAGTTTCGCTGGAAGATTCAGGTTGGATTTCTGCTGATATGCGTCGCGGGAGCCGCGCTGCTGGAGTGGGCGCGACGGCAGTACGGAACAACACGGGGTGGCTGGCAGGATTTTATTGTCTTGGCTGCCCTGGGACTGTCGGTCGATCTCAGAGTATTTGAATCGGCTTGGCCCTATCCCGGCATCAGCGGAATGTCCAAGCTGGTGCTGGTTGATTTGGCGCTTTACGGCTACCTTGTCATCCGGCAGCTTGAGGGCATCGGTTATGACCTGCGGCCGAGGCTGGGCGATTTGGGCGTCGCCCTGCGCGAATTTCTCTTCCTGGTTCCAATTGCAATTGTGCTTGGATTGAGTCTCCATTTTCTGCATTGGCACGGGAGGATGCCGCCCCCCTGGGTTCCAGCAGGCGCATGGGCATTTACCTTTCTGTTTATTGCTATTCCCGAAGAGCTCTTCTTTCGCGGGTTAGTACAAAACCTCCTGGAACGTTCCTGGGGCACTCGTGCTTCCCTTGTGATCACGTCAATATTGTTTGGACTCTCGCACTTCAACAAGCGATTGGGAACCGGCGTCACTGGATTTAATTGGCGATACGTCCTGCTAGCCACCATTGCGGGAGTCTTCTATGGGAGAGCATGGCTGGCAAAGCGTCGCATCATGGCGTCTGCGATTACGCATACAAGCGTCGATGTGACTTGGGGAATTTGGCTTCGTTAGGACAGCCCCTTCTTCTCCTGAACCCTGCTTAATACCGTAATCATCCAATTCCAGAGAAACTTGTGGCTTCAACCGGGTTTAGGATGTCGGAAGCAGTCTGTCCCCGAGTTTTCTCAGTCTGAGACATGTCCCCCGAAGAGCTGAAACTCGAAGAGCAAAAGGCACTTGAGCACGCACATCACAGCGCTTTGGAACGCATCCGTTCCTTCGAGCAGACGCTGGAGAGCGCCACTAAGACCATGCTCTTCAGCGAGATCGCGAAGTTGGCGGTCGATTCCTTCCGTTCCAGCAAAGTCCGCTTTGCGCTTACCGCCTTGGGCATGGTCATTGGGACAGCCTCCCTCATCCTTGTAGTCACAATTGGCCTTACCGGGAAGCAATACATTCTTAACCAGATTCAGGCGATCGGCTCCAACATGATCCTCGCCTATTACGAGGGTGGAAGTAACTCTTCGTTCAGCACAATTCAGAAAGATGAGCTGACGGAAGATGATGTGCGGGTCGTGCGCCAAGAAGTGCCGGACATCGTTGCCGCCTCTCCGATGGTGGAGTTACACGACCGCATTTCGGTGGGAGAAGGCAAGCAGCGGGATCTGCTGGTGCTGGGAGTCTCCTCAGAATATCGGATTGTTCGCAACCTGCTGATTCCATCCGGCCGCTTCTTCGACGACGAAGAGTCGATGACTCGCACCAAGGTCGCGGCCATCACGGTACAACTTGCCCGGCGTCTTTATGGGAGCGAAGACGCCGCTGTCGGCCAGATCATCAAGATCAGCAATCTTCCCTTCACCATCATTGGCACATTCAAAGAGCGCGTAGAAACCTTTGGGCAATCGGAGATCGCGGAAGACACCATCCTGATCCCTTACACCGTGGCCAAATACTTCACTGGTACCGCTGCGGTGAAACAAATATTCTTCTCCATGGGCGATGCCGCCGAAGTGCCGAAAGCCACAGAGGAGATCCACAAGGTCCTTCAGTCAAGGCATCGTCCGCAATCGGTTTATCACGTCGATAATCTGACTCAGCTACTTTCGGTAGCTGCGCAGACCGCCAACGCGCTAACGGTAGTGTTACTGCTGATTGCTACGGTTACACTTGTCGTCAGCGGCGTCGGCATCATGAACATCATGCTGGCCAATGTGCGCTCGCGAATCCGTGAGATCGGCATCCGCAAGGCGGTAGGCGCAACACGTCAGGAAATTCGGCTGCAGTTCCTCACAGAGGCCGTGTTTATCTCATTGACCGGTGGCCTGCTGGGGACGCTGATCGGACTATCCGTTCCGTTCTCTGTACGCTTCTTTACCGAATACCGGATTCCGGTTTCGGGACTGTCTGCGATCATCGCGATTGTCGTGGCATCAGGCGTGGGGATTATCTTCGGAACCGTGCCGGCGACGCGCGCTGCCCAGTTGGATACCGTTGAAGCGTTACGCTACGAGTAGCTGCTGGCCGCTCGCTGCTCTGGCCGACAGTCGCAATCAGATCCGGCTAGTAAA
>QIBC01000256.1 GCA_003225215.1 Acidobacteriota bacterium | reverse complement strand
AAGTCGTGCCTGGGGCCGAGGATGAGGAGATGGCGCTGGAGAAGGATTCGCTGAACGACGACGTGAAGTCAGCGGGCGAGAACGCTGAGATGTCTCCTGTGCACCAGGCAGGGGAATAGCTGGCGGCTTCACCGCCGGCGTAGGCCAGAACCTGGGAGAACTTCTGGGCCCAGGCGTGTTCCACTCCGAGCGCGAGGGCGAAGGGCAGGAAGCGTTCGAAGACCGCGGGAGTCTGGTTTGCCGGATTCATTACGTTGATCCTGTCGCCGTCGACAGCGGACAGGAACATTCTGAATCCCTCGATGCGGTCCAGCAAGGCGCGGCCGGCTCGGGTGGGAGCCTTCAATAACTGGTGGAACAGAATGTTGGCGCCGATGGTGGCGATAATAACGATAAACATTCCCATTCCGGCACTCTGATGCAGAACGTATATCCCGAAACATTCGCCTGCGAGGAAGGGGAGGCTGAACAGCGTGAGAACGAACGCTCCGATTCCGGCAATGGGCTTTCCGGAAATAGTCGCTTTCCAGGCTTTGACGACGGCGGTCAGCAGACCGTAAACGCCCAGACTCCAGAAGGTAAGCCAAACCGTCATAAACAGCGCCGCGATCGTACTGAAAGTTTGGCCCACGAGGACAACAGCGCCGATGGTGGCAAGGGTTAGGAGAACGCCCGGCCACATGTACTGCGAGTTAGTGAGGAAATCGATCTTCTCCATACTCGCGCGAAGAGAGAGTTGCACCGCTTTGCGGGCGCGGTGGAGAAGATCGTAGTTTTGGCGAAAGCCTGGTTATCGAAGTTCATTCGCTCCAGGTATCGCATGGCTGCAGGCGACATGTTGTCCGGCGGCTCGTATAGCGCCACGATGGTTCCCGGCGCGGGATCGCGTCCGACCATGCTCCACACGGCAAAGTAATAAAGAAGGACCAGCGCGAGTCCAGCGAGCCCTACGGCCACAGCGCGGTTATCGGCGATGAACCAGTTCAGCTTCTGCTGGGTCGAGGGAGGAAGAATGAGTCCTTTGGGCCAGGAAACGACGATGGCGAGTCCTTGACCGGGAGCTAAGTGCTCTGCTCTGAACTGGGGATTGTTCTGCGCGTCACGCGTGTGCGTGAGCAGCTTACCGCGTTCTCCGCGGAAGCCGGTGTAACCATCGAGGCCGAGATCCGCCTGGCGAACTTGCTCCGGCAAGACGACCGTGGCTGTTGCCACGTCAATCGGGAACTGCCATCGATTGCCGGTTACGTTCCAATAAAGCTCATCATGATCCGCGAAGAAACCTAGCTGCCGGTTCGTGATGTAGGTGAACGTATACGCGTATGTTCCAGGCGGCAGCACGAACCGGGAGTCTCCGAAGTACACGCGTACGCCGTTGTCGATAGTTCCAATATGGTACGGCTCGGAGCTGCCGTTGCGCTCCACCCCGACAATCTGAAAACCTACGTCGTACTGATTGCCCAGAAGATCGTAATACCTGGTCGGGAAATCACGATAAATGCCGTGGCGAATGTTTTGTCCGGCAGCCTGCACTTCGATCGTCTCGCAAACCAGCATCGAGCCATCCGCATTCACCGTAATGTAGGAATCAAAGAGCCGGATGCGCTCCGTCTGCCCCGCAAGCAGGAGCGGACTGAAGGCGGCGAGAAGGACCGCAGATAGCGCCAGTTTTTTCATGGAATCAAGGGAACTATAGGCCGGTTACGGCGCGTGGTGGAAGGTTGGAAGTGCTCGGATTATGTCACGAAGGTACTTGTCCGTGCGGCACAGGGACGCGCGAGGGGACAGGGGACAGAACCCTCTGCGGTAGCGGAGGGCGCGTTTCATGGGTGAAGAAGAATCGGGTGATCGGGCCATCGGGTGATCGGGTGAAGTGAACAGCCAAAAGAGAGGGGACAGGTTACAGGGGACAGGGAACAGTACCGGTGGCTGCGTCACCTACGCCATCGAGTGATCGGGTGAAGTGAACAGCCAGAAAGGCAGCAATCAGCACCGCTTACAAACAAGCTGCGGAAGAAGGACCTGTGCAGTTTTTTGGTTCGTGTCAGGGCATCGACTTTCAGTAGTGCCGAAAAGGCGCGTACATCTTCACTTCCACTCTGCCGAAGGCCTGCGTGTAGGGAAGCGGAGCGCAACAAGAGAAGCAATCTTTTCTTTGTCGCTTCAACCCATTCGAGTTCGCGACAGGCTCTTCGGTCTTCGCTCCGGGGGACCCGGCAACGCGTTTTTCGTTGCTGGGGTAGAGGTCCGGCCTGCCCTTTCAGTTCGGCGTTAATCCCTAGAATCCGCGTTATCTGCGTGAGCTTTTGACGTTCAAGAAGCTAGCTGCTGAGCTGCTGGGCCGCTGAGCTGCTAGCTTCTCGTCGCTTACCGCTACTTCTGCACGCTGGCGCGTAAGACTTCGGGGCCGCTGGGAGCATCGGGTTTGGGGCTATCTTCGGCGGTCACGAAAATATCGAAGTTATGGTAGGGCCCGGTTGTCTTGAAGCTGGCAGCCATATCGTCGGAGTTGACGCGCAGCTCTCCTAACGCCTCCGCCGGCTTGCCCGCGGGTTGGGCCCACACGACATACGTGGAGTGCGGTGGATTGAGCCGGTTTGGCGGCGCGAGATGCTTCGCCTCCAGTTCGATCGCCACATTGCCGTTGCGGTCGCTGTTTGCGTGGACTACTCCTACGGCAGCCGGATTCGATTCACCTGCCCGCATGCGAAACTTGTCTGCGGAAGCTGCTGCAACAAATACCAGCACTACTGCAACGACGAGCGTGAGCGCCTTGCCTGATTTCATTTTGGTTCCTCCTGGCGGACATTGTTAATGATGAACAGGTAAGAAGAAGATGTTGCCAGTACCCCTGTCATAGCGGGGGTGATTTTCGTAGCTGCCAGTTGCTGAGCTGCTGGCTACGAGCAAAATCAAACATCAACACGAAGGTCACGAAGGGAAATGGCGGAGGTCACGGGGATCTAGAGCGCGCTTTGGGGCGCTAGTCGGCAACAATCCGTGTTGGTCCGCGTGAGCTGTCGATTTTGCTTTGTAGCTCCGGATGGATCGTGCGTTGGGTCCCATTCCCCTGACGATCAGAAAGTAAGCAAAGAGTGAGGACCCAATCCCGGACATATCATGTGCTAACGACAGCTAACGGTAACGACATTGACACGCCTTGGCAATTTGTCGTAGCAGGGATGAATGGAGATCAGACCGGCATGTCATCGCGAGTGGATCGGCGAGGATGCATGGTTCGGCGTGTGGATCAATTCGCCGATTCCCTGCTGTTTCCCTGCTAATTCCCTGGTCGTTTCCAATTCCCCTCTGTTTATGCGGTTTCGCCTCGGAAAACAAATTCCCTGGTTTTTTCCCTGCTAAATTCCCTGCTCAGTTCCCTACTCAGGGAAAAGGCAGGGAACAGGCCTCGCGTACCTTCAGGCCGCTGTTTCCCAATGGATGTAGTCCGTCAGCGACAACAGATCCTCCTGTTCAAACAAACAGCATTGGCGGGTCTAACTTTGCCGGATTCCGGACCCTGAATTCACTCTGCACTATCGGCACGATTTTTTCTTTCTAGCATGTCGATTCCGTCGGGTCCGCACGTCTCAAATGTGCGCGACAGATGACTACGCGTGAGCAATCGATCTTCAAAAACGACTCAACCTCTAAGGAGATAGTGATGAAAAATAAGGTAAAACCAGTTCCCGATGGCTACAGCAACGTTACCCCTTACCTTACGATTCGAGGCGCGGCTAAGGCCATTGACTTCTACAAGCAGGCCTTCGGTGCGAAAGAACTCTTCCGAATGCCCGGTCCAGACGGCAAGATCATGCATGCCGAGATCCTGATTGGGGATTCTCACGTCATGCTCGCCGATGAATCGCCCAAGGGCGAAACGAAATCGCCGCAAACGTTGAACGGCAGCGCCAGCGGCATCTTTCTGTATCTTGAGGACGTCGATGCATCGTTTAAGCAAGCGCTTAAGGCAGGTGCAAAGGAAACTCAGCCTCTCCAAGACATGTTTTGGGGCGACCGTTTTGGCAAACTCACCGACCCATTTGGGCACAGGTGGATGCTGGCATCGCACATCGAAGACGTCTCTCCCGCAGAAATGGAAGAGAGAATGGCTGCGGCTGTTTCGAAGTAGTCCTGATGGCTAAGGAGTAGCTTGCGCGGCGAGTGCCAGGGCGCCTATGGCTCTGAGTAGATACCGGTGCCGTTGAAAAATGACTGCACTCGCCGCACTCATCTTTGAGTTATTGTTGCCAGCCTCCGCGAGTTATTGTTGCCAGCCTCCGCCTAAGCCTTTGTAGAGCTGGACCAGCGACAGTAGCTCGTTCAGTTGAGCTTGTACCAAGCCTAGCTGGGCTGCGAAATAGTTGGTGTCGTTGGTGAGCACTTCCAGATAACTGGTGGCGCCACCGGTGTACCGCAGATGTGAGAGACGAGTCGCATCCTGCGCCGAATCCACGAGGAGCTTTTGCTGCTCGCGAAATTCTTGCGTCTTGCGATACGCAATCAGCGAGTCGGAGACATCGCGGAACGCGCCTTGAATGGTCTGCTGATAGAAAAGCAGGCTCTCCTGCTGCCGGGCTTCGGCGAAGTGGAGATTCGACCGCAGCCGCCCCCCAGTGAAGATTGGCTGTGCCAGAGTTGAACCAAAACTCCAGAATCCCGCCGGCCCAGTGAACAGGTTCGTCAGCGCCGAGCTTTGGTATCCCGAGCTTGCCGTGAGCGAGATCTGCGGAAAATATGCGGCTCTCGCCACCCCGATTTGAGCATTGAAGGCAATCAGCTCCTGTTCGGCTTGACGGATGTCCGGCCGCCGTTCCAGCAATGATGAAGGAAGGCCCGCAGGAACCGTGGGAGGGTGGTATTGTTCCGTCAACTGCTTGCCGCGCGCTACTGGAGCCGGGTTGTTTCCCAAAAGGATACTGATGAAATTCTCTTCCTGCTCAATCTGCTGTTCCAGAAACGGGACTTCAGAGGCTGCGGTGAAAACCAGCTGTTCGGCCTGGCGCACGTCGAGCATGGAGGTCGAGCCACCCTGGGCCAGCAGGTTGGTTAATCTGAGCGAATCCCGACGCGACGCGAGCGTGCGCCGCGAAATATCCAGCTGCAGGTCGAGCGCGCGAAGCTGGAAATATGCGCCTGTAAGATTCGCAATCAGCTCAGTAATGACCTCACGCTGAGCCCACTCGCTCGCCAGGACACTGGCACGCGCGGACTCTGTAGCGCGGCGAAACTTTCCCCAAAAATCCAACTCCCAGTCAAATGCCAGCCCAACTCGATTCGTGTTTGTGTCGATTGGAGGAAAGATCCCCTGCCGGGAATTGCGTAGATTTAAGGCTGCTGCTTCAGCGGAGACTGTGGGGAACTGATCGGCCCGTGTGATGCCGAGGAGTGCTTGCGCCTGAAGAACGCGACTTGCGGCACGGCGGACATCGTAATTCTGTTGAAGCGCGGTCTTGATGAGCTCCTTTAGTTGCTCATCTTGAAAGACCTCCCACCATTTCTCGTCCGCCAGAGATTTGGTGTCAGTCTTGCCCGCTTCGTCCGGAGTCAATCCGCGATAGACGGTTGGCGTATTGATCGCCGGCTTCTTGTAGTTCGGACCGACAGCACACCCCGAAATGAAGATCACGAGCAGCAGCGGAAAAACAGGGCCTTTCATGTTAATCATCTCCTGCTCGCGCGGCTCGCATCTCAACCACATCAGCCGATTCTTTCGTCTTGGATCGGGAAACCAGGTAGAACATCGCGGGAATGAAGAAAATCCCAATTGCGCTCGCCGCGAGCATTCCGCCGATGACCGTCGTTCCCATGATCTGCCGAGCCACCGAACCTGCGCCGGTCGCCGTCCACAACGGGATGCATCCGAAGATGAAGGCCAGGGAGGTCATAAGGATTGGCCGCAGCCGCAGTCGGGCTCCTTCCAGGGCGGCATCGACCAGGGGCTTACCCTTATCGTGCTCGTCCTTGGCGAATTCCGAATACCGCGACTGGCGTACTGAGCAGCACGCTAAACGGCAACGTCCAACTTTCATAGAGCGCCGCAAGGATCAGAAACACGAAAAGCAGCGAGAGTCCGAAGATTACACCGGGCGAGACACCCTGCTGCGCCTTCTTCTCCTGGAATGAGATGCCCAGATAGTCGTATCCCATTTCGGCAGGCATCGTCTGGGAAAACACTTGCTCTAAGGCTGCCATCGCCTGGTTGGAACTATAACCTGGCGCCGCGCTGCCGTTGATTTGCGCGCAGCGAAAGAGGTTATAGCGCATGGTGAATTCGGGTCCAGGCCGCGCTTCAAACCTGGTGATTGCAGAGAGCGGCACCATAGTTCCGTTTCGGTTTTTGACGTAGAACTGGCCCACGTTCTCCGCGTTGGTGCGGTAATCGCCCTCCGCCTCGATGTAGACCTGCCACTGTCGTCCAAAGCGATTGAAGTAATTGATGAACAGGCCACCCATGAAAGCCTGAACTGTTCGGTAAACGTCGTTGATGGCGACACCCTGCTTGATTACCTTGTCGCGATCTACGTCGATGAATTGCTGCGGAACGCTGCCCAGAAAAGTAGTATTCACACTTCCAATCTCCGGACGCTTCCGTGCTGCGGCCAGGAATGTATTCAGGTTGGACGCGAGAAATTGCACGTCCTTGCCGGCACGATCCTCAAGAACAAATGTGAATCCACCCGAAGTGCCAACACCCGGAATGGCAGGCGGAGAGAAGTCGAAGGCAATTCCTTCCGGAATCTGGCTGAGCTGGCGATTCAGGCGTGCCTTGATCACCTGGAACTGCTCTTCCCGGCTCTTCCGATCGTCCCACGGCTTCAGCGTGACCCAGAAGAAAGCGTTGTAAGTAGAACGCGTGAAGCTGAGCAGACTGAAACCCACAACGCTCGTGGTCGACTCCACGCCCGGAGTATTTGCCAGGATGCTCTCAATCTTTCGTGCCACTCGTTCCGTACGCTCAGTTGAAGCTGCGCTGGGCAGTTGCAGGTTGACGTATAGATATCCCTGATCCTCGTCAGGGAGAAAACTGGATGGTACTTTGTGGCTGAAAAACCCAGCAGCGGCCCCAAAGGCTGCGAGCATCACCAGAGCGACGACGGACTTGCGAATGAGGGCACCACAAACTTTGACGTAGCCGTTCGTGGCTCTTTCAAATGTGCGATTGAACCAATCAAAGAACCTTCTCAACAGGCCGCGGCTTTTTTCCCTGGGCCGGAGCAGCAGCGCAGCTAATGCCGGACTGAGGCTGAGGGCGTTGAACGCGGAGATCAGCACTGAGATGGCGATCGTGATTGCGAACTGCTGATACAGCCTTCCGGTGATTCCCGGAATGAAGGCCGTGGGCACGAAGACCGCCGATAACACGAGTGCAATTCCCACTACGGGACCTGAGATCTCTTCCATCGCCTTCAGGGATGCGTCTTTCGGCGACAGACCATCCTCGATGTGGCGCTCCACCGCTTCCACCACTACGATGGCATCGTCCACCACCAGGCCGATCGCGAGCACTAGACCAAAGAGCGAAAGCGTATTAACGGAAAATCCAAACAGCGGAAAGAAGACAAACGTGCCCACCAGGGAGACCGGCACAGCCAGCAGCGGAATAAGCGTGGCTCGCCATCCTTGTAGAAAGAGAAAAACGACAAGGATTACCAGCGCAATCGCGATGACCAGAGTGAGGATGATCTCCTTGATTCCCTGGACCACCGATCGCGTCGTATCGAGCGCGATGGCAAAATCCATATCCTGGGGAAAACGGGTTTTCAGGTCGGCGATCAACTTCTTGACGCCGTTTGCAGCGTCGACGGCGTTCGATCCGGGAAGTTGATAGACCGCAACTATGGCACTCGGATGTCCATTCAACCGCCCAGCCACCGTGTAGTCCTGGGCTCCAAGCTCGATCCGGGCTACGTCTTTTACGCGCACCACGCCACCGTCCGGCGATTCGCGCACCACAATCTGCCCGAATTCTTCCGGAGAAGTCAGTCGTCCCTGTGCGCGAACCGCATAGGCGAACTGCTGTCCTGAAGGGATAGGCTCTCCCCCAACTTTCCCAGCAGGGTTGACTGTGTTTTGCGTTTGAACCGCATTCACAATCTCCGGGACGGTGATCGCCAGTTTGGCAAGCTGATCCGGCTTCACCCACATACGCATCGCGTATTGGCCCGCGCCAAAAACCTGGACCTGCCCAATTCCCGGCGAGCGCGTAATCGGATCGACAAGGTTGATGTATGCGTAGTTAGCGAGAAACTTCGCATCGTATGTGCCGTGGGGCGAGTTCACCGATATCAGCATTAGAGGTGCCGTTACCGATTTGCGCACAGTGATTCCGTAGTTGGTAACGTCGGTCGGGAGCTGTGATGCAGCCTGTGTTTCCCTGGATTGGGCGAGAATCAGATCGTTGTTCGGATCGGTCTTTACGTCAAAGTTCACTATCAACGTAGTCTGTGAGTTCCCGGTCGCATTCAACGAATACATGTAGTTCATGTTGTCCACTCCGCTCATCTGCTGCTCGATAGGAGTGGCAACCGCTTGCTCGAGAGTCTCCGCGTCTGCGCCTACGTAAGTGGCTAGTATCTGAATTTCGGGAGGGGCGATATTGGGAAACTGTGCGATTGGCAGGCCGATAATCGTCACCGCACCCACAATGACCGTCACGATGGCGATGACCATCGCGACGATTGGACGATTAATGAAGAACTTCGACATGACTACCTGCCTTCCGCGGGGGCTGTCGCAGGCACCACTTTCACCGGGACTCCCTCTCTGGCTCGCTGGACACCCTCTGTCACAACCCGCTCGCCAGGTTTGAGGCCGTCTTCAACAATCCACATGTCCCCGGTGCGCTCTCCAACCTTCACTGTCCTGATGCTGACCGTGCTGTCCGCTCCGACCACGGCCACTTGATACATGCCTTGAAGCTCCGTTACAGCCTTCTGCGGTACCAGCAGGGCTCTTGGCCTGGTGTAGCTGACGAAGCGCACGCGGCCGTACTGTCCCGGGCGAAGAACGTTATCCGGATTGGGGAACAGACCCGCCAGCCGAATCGCTCCCGTCTGCACGTCGACTTGACGGTCCACGGCAAAGAACCTTCCTCTTTTGGGATACGTCGATCCGTCAGCAGTAATCAACTCCAAGTCGAGCTTTTTTTGTGTCCGCTCTCGTTCTGCCGGAGTTGGGTTGCGCTGAACAAAGGCAAGATATTGCTGCTCGTTTACAACGAAGTAGGCCTTGATGGGATCGAGCTGGGAAACAGTCGTAAGAAGAGTCTGCGGACCGACTAGATTCCCTACCTGTCCGGTCGCGATTCCAGCAACGCCGTCAATGAGAGAGCGAACGTTCGTAAACTCAAGGTTGAGTGATGCCTGCTCAATGGCCGCTTTATCCGCCTGCACGGTTGCTTTGGCTGCTAAGTTCGCCTGGATGTCGTTGTCGAGTTGACTCTGTGCAATAGCCTTTTCACGTGCGAGGGGAGTATCGCGCTGCACGTCCAACTGCGTCTTGCCCAGCTGGGCCTCGGCTTGCGCGAGCTGCGCCTTAGCCTGGTCAAGCACTGCCTGGAACGGCCTCGGATCGATGTTGAACAGCACTTCATTCTTGCGAACCAAAGCACCTTCCCGGTAGTTCTGTTTGATGAGATAACCGGAAACTTGCGGCTGAATTTGCGCATTTACGTAGCCATCCAATGTTGCAATGTACTCGTGGTAGATCGGGACGTCGCGTTGAACGACTTCAGCGACCTGGACAGGGGCGGGCGGCGCGGGCGCTGCGGAAACGCTCTTCGTTCCACATCCTGCCGACAATAAGAGGATGCAAACAACGCCAGCGAGCGTACACCATCGCGTGCAGTTGTGGTGCGAGCCCCACCTTTCGGAAGCTCCCTGCGTCGTTAACGGCCTGGTCGAGTGGTTTAAACGATGAGCTTGACCCTGCATAAACTTCTCCTTGGTCTTTCTGGCTCTTTAGATCAGAGCGCGACCCGGATTCGGACACGCCGCCCGGAGACGCAATCGATATCGGGACGTATTCTCAGCCGGGTAGGCCGATCATTCTATTCCGCGGGACGAGCGGGCGACATTAATCTGTGTAACGCATTCTGCCCGAATCTGAATACAAGCGCCGCCTATACAGTTTCTAGACGACCATGAGGCTGGCATCACACCATTGAGGGCTTTTGGGCTACCTCTTTCTCGCGAGGCAACAATAACGCGATGGTGGTATACGGATTGAATTGGTTCACCGATCTTTGAGGGCCACAGGTCCCGGCTCTTGAGGACTACATTCGGTTCGTTTTATGGCATTGCGTGGTGGGATGAATCGATCCCTTGTCAGGGCTCAAGGTCGCGGGACTGCCGTACTACTCGTCTGAGTCAGCCGCTGCATGGCTTTTAGCGAGCGCTCCGCGTACTGACTTGAGGGCTGGTTCTCGGCGCATGCTCGATACTCTTCTAGCGCGTCATCCGTATGATTCATCTTCTCCAGGCACAGCGCTAACTCGAACATCGCCTTGCTATCGTTAGGGTTGTATTCAAGGGCCTCGCGGAAGCGCGATTCCGCGGCACGGTAGTTGCCGCGCTCAAAATACAGTTCGGCAGCTTCTCGGCTGACGGTTCCCTTCCGCTCTGCTGTCTGTGGAGGCTGCGGCTTCTGAGGCGGCGAAGACCAGCACGCATGGAAAATCGAGTTGATGCAGTTAGGCGCAAGTCTCTTAAGAGTTCGCGTAACCGGATTGCCACTTTGAGTTGTATCGGGCGGAGGGGGGTCCGGGGCAACCACGTCCGGAGGCAGCGGTGGTGGATCTGGTTTTGGCCTATTGGGCGTCGTGGGTGGGCTCGCCGAGCTATTTCCCGGATTGGGAGCCTGCCCATTGGCCGGCAACACGACTGCTAGAAGAACAACAAGCAACGTCGCGCTGGCATGACGGTGCAGCATGACACACCGGGAAACATCTTACTCCTCTTGGCAAGCTGTGAAAGAGCCTCAGGCGATTCGGTTACTGCATACTCCAGTAAAGTACATCGAACAGATCCATGCCGCGTTTGAGCACTTCATTGTCATCGATCGACTGCTCCGCCCAGCCAACCAGCATCTTCCTGCACTACAGCTGCCTGGCCCATGACTGTAGCTGGAATTACACCGAGTTGACGCAGTAGGCCGAGCGTATCCCAAACGGCCCAATCTTGGATTACCTTACCATTCCTAAAATGGAGAATGCTCATTCCGGGGCCGCCGGCAGTTTTGCCTGTGGAAGCAATCCCGAACAGCTCGCCTTTGTGAGTTCCCGAGGCTCGCCACCGTAATACCACTCTGTCTCCTTCCGCAATTACGTCTTCGATTGAAAGGCGCATATCGGGAAAAGCATTCGCGTAGACCGTGACCCTTGCTTTGTAGCTCTCCGGTCCTTGACCAAAATCGGGCGAATTGGGATCGTGGTATATGTACGAGGCATCGATCACCTCATCGAGAAAGGTGAGTTGGCGGTCGTTCCATACATCCTCGATCAGTCTTCGAGCAATGCCTTAATGTCGTTGGACATTTCTCCTCCTATGGCGAAAACACGCGACTAGATCCGCGTTGTAGTTCGGCTTTCGGCTCTCAGCGCCGCAAGAGCATAGATCCATCACAGGCGATTTTGGAAGAACTGCGTCAACAGCACATCCCTCGTGTTTTGCCGTTGTTTTGCGCGCCCAGGCTTCAAACTTTTCCACTGCGAACGACGGTACGAGCATTGACACACTGGAAAGATAGCGGTAGCACTGGACAATGGTCGATGAATCACGCACTGCGCACATCCGGAAACACCGGGACCCTGCCGGTAAGAAAGGGCTGGGCGTAACCCCGTGGAAAATTCGGCGTAACCCCGTGGATATTTCTGGGTAACGCCGTGGAAGCTTCGGGGTAACCCCGGGGTAGGTCAGGGGTTGTTGGAAGTGATGGAACTTGCTCTGCGGCTTCCAACTCGATTAAACAAACGCCGGACAAAGCATCAAAAAATGCCTCGGCCAGGGAAGCAGCGTTGTCGAGTTGAGATAGCGAGCGGGACACACATTCGCTCGTCGAAGCGTTGGGTTTTAGCTGGTTAGTAGCTGGTACCCGGTAGGCTGCCCCTCAGTGCACCGCGGCGGAAGCGCTGGCTACTTGCAGCAACTGGCTGAGGTGACTGAGCAACTGGCGCTCTGTAGTTCCCGATTCGAGCAGCACGCTTACATGGTGTTGCTGGATGCTCTTGGCTCCGTCGTCGGAGGCGCACTCGTGGTCGAGCAGGACGATGTCGAACTGGCAGAGTTGCGACATCTCTTTCGCCGCTGTCAGCGTGCTGGCGG
>QIBC01000420.1 GCA_003225215.1 Acidobacteriota bacterium | reverse complement strand
AGAGCGATTCATATCGACTACGCAGCGGAGGAATTGCCCTACAGTCTTCAATGGAATCACCGGGTTTACGCGGCATGAAGTATCCTAGCGATTACTTCATCCCCGAGGACTCATGCCAGTACCACCGCAACCGCCGAGCGTAAAACTCACCTCCACCAGCGACTACCGCGAGAGCTACTCCAACAGCGTGCAAGTGCGGGTAAGCGTATGGGACTTCTTTCTGGCCTTTGGTACCCTGCGCTCGCAAACGCCACAAGAAGTAGAGGTGGCCAACTTCCAGGGAATCTACTTGAGCCCACAGCAAGCCAAGGCGCTACTAATGATCCTTCAGCAAAACGTCTCGCAATACGAAAACGCCTTTGGCGAGATCAAGCTCGATCCGCAGTTTGCGCAGCAGGGACCGGTCAATTGATCTTGTCTCAACCGATCGCGCCGGAGTAATCGCCATCAGGACCACACGCGCTTGAAGATCGCGAGAAAGAATAGAACCTCGTCTTCAGACTTTTTCCGAATTCGTGGCATTCATATTTTTGCTCTGCTCTTCACCGCGATCTTTGTTCTGCACGCGCCGTTGCTTCGACTTCCCTATTTTTGGGATGAAGCCGGGTATTACATCCCCACCGCATATGACTTTTTCACGCAAGGATCCTTGATTCCGACCTCGGTTCCCAGTAACGCACATCCTCCGTTTCTTCCGGCGTATTTGGCGTTTTGGTGGAAGCTCTCGGCGTTCAAGCCTGCGGTAACACGCACGGCGATGCTTCTGGTGGCTGCTTTGGGGCTTGCCGCCGTTTTCAAGCTTTCGCAGATGATCACTAATGCGAGGGTTGCGACAGCGGTCACTGCGTGCACTTCTATCTATCCGGTTTGGTTCGCACAGAGTTCGCTCGCTCACGCCGATTTGCCCGCAGCGGCATTCTCTTTGTGGGGACTTTACTTCTACTTCCGCACGATGTTTATCGTCCGCCTCGCTAGGGACAGCTCTCCACCGACACTCCCCGGCCTGCAGGAGCTCACGCCCGAAAGAAATCCGTGGCATCGCGACGCCGGGCTGACAACGGCTTTCTTTTGGCTAAGCGCTCTTTCAAAAGAAACATCCATCATCATTCCTATGACTCTTGCGATTTGTGACGTAGGAGAAATCGTGCAGCACCGGTTCGAACGTCAGCGCATTTTTATTCGATCCCTGCTGCTCCTCTCAAGTGGGCTGCCTCTTGCGATCTGGTTTCTCTACCACCGACTCCGTACTGGGTTCTTTTTCGGGAATCCTGAGTTCTTTGCCTATAACGTAACGGGCACTCTTACGACTCTGCGCATCGTGATGTCCTTCGGGCTCCGTCTGTGGCAGATGTTGGGCTACATGAACCTGTGGCTGCTTACGGTGGCAACTCTCTGGGCGATGCGATATCCGGCACTCAAGGAGCGCGACAGGACGATTACCGGAGTGGAACTGGGCAGTGGGGATGGTCATAGCGGGTTTCGTTTTGGCACTGTTCGCAAATCCATTCGGGTATAGTGCGCCAGAAGATAATCTGTCCTATCGCGATTTCGTAATCCTACACAAGCAGGCCGCAGATCGCCTCCAGCAACGCGATCCTCACGCTCGGGTCTTAACGGCGTGGACCGCCACCGACGAACTCACGAAGCCGTTCCTTGGCTACGTCAAGCAGCCTATGAGCGTGATCCGGGTCGAGGACTTCTCTTACGATCAACTGCAACTTGCCCACCTCGCATCCGCGCAGTACGACGTTGCCCTGCTCTTTTCTACGAAACAAACCCCACCGGCCTCAGTGCTGGATCGATGGCCGTGGTGGGAACGCGCCAGCAGAAAATACTTCGGATTCCATCGAGATCTATCGCCGGAGCTAGCAGCAGAGGCGCTCGGCGGCCGCGTCGCCTGGGAGGGCAGACGCGGGCGGCAATGGATTGCGATTGTGAGCTTTGATCGCGTGGAAAACGCAGGGTGTTATCCGAACAGGCGAACTTCGCCAGTTTCCTTAGATCAGCGCAGCCAGCCGCCCGGAACGGGGGGAAGTTAGTGTTCGATCGGCTTTGCTACTGGAATTGCCTCTGACCGTTTCGCCTTCGCTAGCTTCACTGTGGCTTTCGGATGTTTCCTCTCCGCCACGGTGGTCTGGGCGACCTGAGGCGTACGCTTGCCGAAGTACTTATCGGCATGCGCCTGCATAGTCGGCATCGCCAGGTAAGGTTTGGCGTAGTCGTTGCGGGCGTTCCAAAAGAGGAAGCCAACGCCACCCTGATCGCGGGAAGTGCTTACCTGCCGCAGGATGTACTCCGGCGAGTAGCTCTTCGTGCGCCACGCAAAGGCCTGCAGCCATGGACGGATCACGACACCGCTGCCGGCGGTGATGGTTTCAAACCGGACCATCGAGGTTCCGATGAAGTGCTCGGGCTCGTCACCTGGATGAGCGTAGCCATCCATACCAAAGAAGTGTGAGGGATAGATCATCGGCGAAAGCACGTCGCAGTATTTCGCCATGCGCACGATATCTTGTCCGGTATGCGCGAGATCGACGTTGCGCTGCCACGCCATGATTCCGAATACGTCGAGGGAAACCAATACACCTTCAGAGTGCAACTCCTGATAGGCGCGATCGAGGAAGTCGGCAATCACGTCGCTTCGTTTCCAATCAGGATGTGCCGATTGGAAATGGAACTTCGCGTCTGCCTGATTACCCTCAGCTGGAAAACGCACATAATCAAACTGGATCTCGTCGGCGCCCGACTTAGCGACCCACTTAGCTAATGCGATGTCGTACTCCTGAACCTTTGGGTTGGAGGAATCTGTCCACACCAGCTTGCCGTTTTCACGCCAAGGCTGACCCGTCGACCGCGATTG
>QIBC01000255.1 GCA_003225215.1 Acidobacteriota bacterium | reverse complement strand
CTAATTGAGTCCATCAATCCACTTTGGGACGACCTTGCAGCCACGTGGTATACGGCAGAGGAATTGGCTCGAGATCCTTACGCCCGGGTGAAGATTGAGTTTGATCCGTCGAAGGTTCGGACGTTTCCGAGCAAAGAGGAGCTTGTGGTGAAGCAATCGGGCTCTGGCGGATAACGAGCGTTGAGAGCGCCCTACGCAAACAGCAGATCCCTCACTCCGCTTATATCGCGTGGGTGTTCGATAGCTCCTCGAGCGGAGTTCGGGATGACAGTATTTTTTCGACGCACTACATGGTCTTTGAATCATTCTTGTCGACGCACTACATGGGTCTTTGAATCGCTATCGCCCGTCCGACGAGCAGAGTATGAGCGTAGCCACACATCTCGGTATCGATCTGGGGGAGTACGATGCGCGCATCCGTACGTTCATTCCTCATTACGAGGAGATGCTGGATGTGGCCGCGGGTTCGATCGATCCGCGATCTCAGATCATCGTCGATTTGGGAACCGGTACTGGAGCGCTTTCGGCGCGATGCCTGCGGACGGCACCACAGGCAAGGATTATCGGAATCGACGCCGATAGCGAGATTCTGAAGGCTGCGGCGCAGCGTCTTCCTACGAGCGCAAAGTTCATCTGCAGTTCATTTTTGCGAGCGGAGATTCCCGAGTGCGATGCCGTGGTGGCGTCTTTCGCGCTGCATCATGTGCAATCACGTCGTGCTAAGGCAAAGCTCTATTCGCGGATCACGAAAGCCCTGCGACCGGGCGGGCAAGTCGTGACCGTAGACTGTCAGCCTTCCAGTAGCGTGACTCTCTCGCGCCGGCAACGAGAGGCATGGAAGGGCCATCTGATGAGGTCTTATTCGCCAGCGGAAGCAGACGATTATCTCGAGGCGTGGTCTCACGAAGATTTTTACGTGCCGCTTGATTCGGAAATGGAACTTATACAGCGGGCGGGATTGGCAGTAGAGATCCTCTGGAGGAAAGATTCGTTCGCAGTGCTGCGAGGAAAGAAATAGAGACTTTTTCGGCATGACTGAAAGAAGCTGCGGAAAACTGGCGAGAAAATGACGGGTAACAGACCAGTCCCCTGGACTGTCATCCTGAGCCCGTTTTTTGGGCGAAGGATCTCCCGGAATGCGTCGAACGTATTTGCAGTTGCGCGGCATTTTGGCCGAAAAACCGGCATTCTGGTGAAAGAGCCACACCCGCTGCAATCAAGTCTGAAATATCGCGGGAGATCCTTCGCCACAACAGGCTCAGGATGACAGACCTTCGACATCTATAATCCCTTTTCCGCAACCTCTAATTCCGCAACCTCTAAAATCGATGTCCTGACACGAATCGGGAGCCTCAGTATTTTTGCACGATCTGTGAAGCCGGGCCTTCCTAAACCTCCTCGGCGGAATGTTGGTCATCCGTATAACCCCTGCTAGCAAGGTTTAAAACCTACGGCGCAATCTCCGCTCTTGGACGGAACTGCGGCGGCTTGCGCATCTTCGTCGCCTGCTCGTACGAGTACGCCAGTTTGATCAACGTCGGCTCGCTCCAGGCTCGGCCGAAGAATGAGATTCCGACTGGGAGACCGAAGACGAGACCCATGGGCACGGTGGCGTGGGGATATCCTGCGACCGCGGCCAGCGTGGATGTGCCGGCGCTGAAGTGGTCGCCGTTGATGGGATCTGTGGGCCATGCCGGACCATCGGTGGGGGCGATGAGAGCGTCGAGGTGGAACTTGTCCATGACAGCATCGATGCCTTCCAGGCGTGATAGGCGGCGGCAGTCTGCAAGTGCCTTCTGGTATTCAGGGCTGGTTAAATCTCCTTTGGCCTGCGCCTTCTCCATGGACTCTTGCCCAAACCAGGAAAGCTCGTGGGCACGGTTCTTTTGATTGAAGGCGATAACATCCTGCAGATTGTGAACGGGAGCACTCGCGCCCAGCCATGCCAGATAGCGATTGAGATCGGCTTTGAACTCGAAGTGCAGAACTTCGGATTCAGGGTCGTCGAGCTTGTCGATCGATGCGATCTCGACTGGGTCCACGACCTCGGCGCCAGCAGACTTCAAAGCTGCGAGCGCATCCTCGAATACACGGTCCACGTGCATGTTGAATCCCGCGTATTTGCGCACTACGCCGAGGCGCGAACCACGCAGTCCGTTGGGATCGAGAAAGCGGGTGTAGTCTGCCTCAATGTGAGAGCGTGCGGCTTCAGTTGCCGGGTCGTCAGGATCAACGCCCGCAAGGACACTGAGCAACGCGGCAGCATCGGCGACTGTGCGCGCCATGGGCCCGGCTGTGTCTTGAGTATGGGAAATGGGAATAATGCCGCTGCGGCTTACGAGCCCTACTGTGGGCTTGATTCCGACAATGCCGTTGATCGACGACGGCGAAACGATCGATCCATCGGTCTCGGTCCCAACGGCGAAGGGACACAGGTTGGCTGCTACGGCTACACCCGATCCGGAGCTTGAGCCAGATGGATTGCGGTCGAGCGCGTAAGGATTGCGGGTTTGTCCTCCGCGTCCGCTCCATCCGCTGGTGGAGTGTCTGCCGCGAAAGTTAGCCCACTCGCTGCAGTTGGTCTTTCCGAGAATGACGGCTCCGGAGGCGCGCAGGCGGGTTACGACAAAGGCATCTTTTGGGGGACGGGAGCCTACGAGCGCCAGAGAGCCGGCGGTGGTCTGCATGCGGTCGGCGGTCGCGATGTTGTCTTTTATCAGGACCGGAATTCCATGCAAGGCACCTCGTGGACCCTTGATTTGGAGTTCTCGGCCGTATTCGTCGGCAATTGTGAGCGCCTCGGGATTGGTTTCGATCACGGAGTTCACTCCCGGACCGTTGCGGTCCGCTGCGTCTACGCGAGACAGGTACTGCTCGGCCAAACTGCGGACGGTGAATTTGGCGTTGTCGAGGTCCCGGCGCAGGGTATCGAGGGTAATTTCGTCCAACTCAGTGACGGTGCTGCTTCGAACGCTTGATGTCTGAGCACTTAACCAGTCAGATGTTAGGGCGGCTCCGGCCGCCGCTGCCGCGCCTGCTTTCAGGAAAGCTCGGCGACTCTCTCCTCCGCATCGTTCGTCGTCTGTCTGTGCCGCCATCGTGCCTCCGACCCCTTTAAAAAAGGGGAGGGCAGTGTAGCAGACGGCCTTATAATGGTTGCCGCGCCATGGTGCGAAAATGGGGCAAAATTGCTGCATCCTGGTTGCGAAACCTGAGCATCGTATGTAATAGAAGTGCTTTGGATTAGCGTTGCCTCAGGCAGGTGTCTGTGAAGCTCTTCGACGGTATCCGCAAGTCCCTAAGGGTTCTCGGAGGCGAGTCAGATGCCCTCCGTTTGCCTCTTTCCTCGGATGTTCCCAAGCCTTGCCGTATTGGACTCGCGCTCGGCGGTGGCTTCGCACGTGGCTTAGCTCATGTGGGTGTGCTGAAGGCCCTGGAAGGCGAGGGCATCGTTCCGGACTTCATTGCCGGCACCAGCGTTGGAGCCGTGATCGGAGCGGCATACTGTAGCGGTGTTTCCGCCAAGGAACTCGAAGAGATCGCCTCCATTGTCCGCTTCAAGGATTTTGCCCGCTACACCATCTCCCGTTTTGGACTCTGCACCAACGACCGCATGACGGGATTCCTGCACCGCATCCTGAAAGTCAAGACTTTTGAGGAACTGCGAATCCCCCTGGCTGTGACCGCAACGGACTTCGTTACCGGCGAACCGGTCGTCTTTACCAGTGGAGATCTGATTGATCCGGTGCGGGCAAGCTGCGCCTATCCCGGGGTCTTTCTGCCGGTCGGCGTGAAAGGGAAGCTGATGGTCGATGGTCTGCTCGGACACGCCGTGCCCGCCCAGCCACTCAAGCAGATGGGGGCCACCCGCGTGGCCGCAATCTTCTTCGGCGCACATTGGGTGCAGAAGAGTCCTCGCCACGTGCTAGAGGTAATCGGGCAGTGCTTCTCGATCGCGCAGGCGAATATGTCGTGCTTATGGCAGCAACATGCCGACCTGCTGATCGAGCCCGACGTCCGTGCCTTCTCCTTCGATGACTTTCAGAAAGCGCTGGGGATCGTGAATGTCGGCTATGAGGCCGGGCTGAAGGCGCTCCCAACCTTCCGCGCCTGGGCCGCAGAACGCGAGGCGTATGAGAAATATGTGCGCGAACTGAAACAGGCGAAGGCCACGGTGTCGTCTATCCCAATTCAGGAACCAGTTGCTCTCGCGTAACGCTGCGAATCGCTAATCTCATCCAATTCGAGCGTCTTCGACGAAGACGGCGACCTCGCGTGCGTTCAGAAGTGCATTCCACTCCGGAGGGTTCCGGTTGGAATCGCAGACGCGGACAACTTTCGACATAGGGGCAAATGGAACTTGCGTCATATTAAATAAGGAACCCGCTCATTGCGCCGCGCTCGCGCATACACGACAATGAGATTTCATGCGATTTTCTCGACCGCTTATCCTCCTCTGCTTTCTGCTTTGTCTGGTCTCATTCCAAACAGGTTTCGCGGCAGTTGCCGCCAAGAAATCGGCAGCACGAAAAAACACCGCTGCTCCTTCCCAGACGGCCGGGCAATTCAAGACACTTGATGCGGTGATCGAGGACGCTATCGATCAGAAGCAGTGTCCAGGGGCGGTAGTGTTGGTTGGGCATAAGGGCAAAGTCGTGTACAGGAAGGCCTATGGCATGCGTTCGCTCGAGCCTACGCGCGAGGCAATGACTCTGGACACGATCTTTGACGTGGCGTCGCTGACAAAAGTAGTGGCGACTACTCCCTCGGTGCTGCGCCTGCTCGAACTTGGGCAGATTCGGCTGAACGATACGGTTGCAACATACCTGCCTGAGTTTGCTCAGAACGGGAAGCAGGACGTCACGATTCGCCAGTTGTTGACGCACTACTCAGGTTTGCCCGGAGACCTGAATCTCAAAATCGAGTGGTCGGGAAAAGACACAGCCATGCAAATGGCATTCGCCGAGCAGCTGATCACGCCACCCGGCGCTATGTTCCGTTATAGCGATATTAACTTCGAGACGCTCGGCTTCCTGGTTGAAAAGATTTCGGGAATGCCGCTCGACAAGTATGCGGATGCATTCGTTTTCCAGCCGTTAGGAATGAAGGAGACGAGATTCCTGCCGCCTCCGGCATGGCGGCGCCGTATCGCGCCGACCGAGTATGATGAAAATCACCAGATGCTTCGCGGAGTCGTGCATGATCCCTCTGCGCGGCGCATGGGCGGAGTTGCGGGCCACGCCGGCCTATTCTCGACCGCCGCTGATCTCTCCAAATATGCGCAGGCATTAATCGACGCGATTAACGCCAAGCCGCAGCGCAAGCCATTCCTCAAAAGTTTGACGCTCATAAAGGCGACGCATCCGGAGCAGCCGCCCGACGCGACCACCTTGCATGTCGTTGCTCTGCGCAGCAAAGTCGCGAACGTAGTGGCGGGGGCGTTAGATCTCGGCAAAGAGATTCACGACAAAGACCCTCTGCTCGCGATTACTGGATACAACGAAGCAGCAGCGGGAAGCCGCCGCATGGCTTATCGCAATGCCACGGTGCTGAGCGGCATCGACGTGCTCCAGGCGAATCACTTTGACGCGCTCAAACCGGCTGCTGAAGGCGCGGCTCCGCGAAGAATCGGCGTTTTGACCAACCAGAACGGCATTGACTCCACAGGCCGACGGACGATCGACATTCTCAATTCTGTTCCCGGGCTGAAGATTGCAGCCTTGTTCAGCCCTGAGCATGGAGTAGCTGGACAGCTCGACACCACCCAAATTGGGAATACCGTCGACGCCGCTACCGGCATTCCGGTGTACAGCGTCTATGGTGACACGGATGCAAAGAGGCGTCCGGATGTCGAGCAGCTCAAACAAGTCGACGCGGTAGTAATCGACCTTCAGGACATCGGAGTCCGGTTTTGGACTTACGAAGCTACGATGGGCTACTTTCTTGAGGCGGCTGCTCAAGCTGGTATCGAGGTCGTCGTGCTGGATCGTCCCAATCCCATTGCGGGATCTGTTGTGTCTGGCCCGATTGCTGATCCGGATAAGTTGTTATTTACCTCTTATTACACGATTCCGCTGCGCCATGGCATGACTCTCGGCGAACTCGCGAAGCTGTTCAATGGCGAAAAGAATCTCGGCGCAAAGCTTACGGTGGTTAATATGCAGGGATGGCAGCGTGGAGACTGGTTCGACTCAACCGGACAGCTGTGGGTGAATCCTTCTCCGAATATGCGCAGCTTGAATGAGGCTACCCTCTATCCCGGAGTGGGAATGGTCGAGGGCGCGAATGTCTCTGTGGGTCGCGGCACTGATACGCCATTCGAGGTGTTGGGAGCTCCGTGGATCAAGTCTCAAGAGTTAGCTTCCTACTTGAATAACCGGCACATCTCTGGTGTCCGATTCGTTCCCACTTCGTTTACTCCTACCGCGTCGGTATATGCCAACCAACAGTGCGGAGGCGTGAACATGATGGTCACGAATCGCCTGGCGCTGGACGCAACCGCGCTTGGAGCCGAGATTGCGGCTGCCCTACATAAGCTCTATCCTAACGACTTCAAGATGGAGAGAATCGCTCGGCTGGTGGCGAATCAGCAGACGATGGACGACCTGAACGCCGGGGTCGATCCGCGCTTCATTTCCTCGAAGTGGAATGAAGCGCTGGAAGCATTCCTGCCGGTGCGGGAGAAGTACCTGATCTACAAGTAACCTGGGGCCCTCCGCTCGCCTGGAGTGCCACTCCCCTTCGTAATCTCAGAGGTCCGTAACAGCGCTGCTACTCTGTGAGGAAACTCTCGGTCGTCTCGTGACTGGCAGCTTTGGTCGATCTGCGCGCTGGTGATCGTAGTGATTGCGACCGGCCTGGCGGCGTTTGTGGTACCGAATCTCGTCTGGACGAGTCTACGCACGGACCCCCGCTATGTTCCTCAGCTCTTCTTAGGACTCATCGCGCTCATCATCCTTTTCAATGTTTACATCCTTGAACAGAAGCGAGAGGTCAATCGGACGCGGGCGCAACTGCTGCGCGAACTGATGGAATCGGCCAAGGCCAAAGAGACTGCTCTAGTCGATCCTCTGACCGGCGTCTTCAATCGCCGTTACATGGAAGAGATCTTTCCGCGCGAGATCAGCAAGGCAAGTCGCAGCGGCAGTGATTTGTCGCTAATCATCCTCGACGTGGATGGATTCAAAGACATCAATACTAAGTTCGGGCACTTCGGCGGCGACCAGTACCTGCGTGATGTCGCGACCCTGCTCAAGAAAACGTTTCGCGGATCTGACACTGTTCTGCGTTTAGGCGGAGACGAATTTCTGATCATTCTGCCGGAGACCTCGAACAAACAAGCGGTGCGTGCAGCTGAGCGGCTCTCCTGGGAGACGAGATGGTGGAACCAGGCAGGCCATGCGAAATATGAACTGTCGTTCAGTTCTGGCGTCGCGACCTATCGCAAGGGCATGGACATGAAAGAAGTACTCGACAAGGCCGATAAGGACATGTATCGAGTAAAGATCGAGCGGCAGGCGACTCGGCATGCAGCGGAGTCTCAGGCTTGGATGCTCGAAGACCCCGGCCAAAGCGCCGTTCGAAGTTCCAGGAAGAAAGATGTTCACTAAAGTCCGGCAAGAAGACCGGCTGAGGGCGGGCCGGATCCACGGACGGAAGAACAGGCACTAACGTACCCTTGCCCAGCCCGGCACTCCACGGCACCATCCAGTTACAGGATCGAAAAATTCTGCAGGGATTTGGAGTTCCCCAAATGCGACGTTTCATCGTTGGCCTGACGGCCTTGTCACTAGCAGTGTCTTCCTGCCAATTCGCCGTAGCCGGTGTTTCCGGCAAAGTGATGGACCGGTTCGAACGCTCCGGCCAGGTGATGCAGGAGATGATCGGCGCACCCGATAAGGGCATTCCTAAGGGAATGCTCGATCATGCTCGCTGCGTGGCCGTTGTTCCATCGCTGAAAAAAGGTGGCTTAGGCGTGGGCGCCCGTTTCGGGCATGGCTTCGTGACTTGCCGCAGAGGAATGACCGGATCTTGGGGACCGGTATCGTCGTTCAAGATCGCGGGAGGAACCTTCGGGTTTCAAATTGGGCTGGAGTCAGTGGACGTGGTTCTCCTATTCGTAAATCAGCGCGGAGTTGAAAAATTGCTCCAGGATCAATTCTCGCTGGGCGGTGACGCATCAATCTCTGCCGGTCCGATAGGACGAACAGCCGAGGCGGGCACCGACATCTTACTTCGCTCAGAGATCTACTCCTATGCACGCTCGCGTGGCTTGTTTGCTGGTGTTGCCCTGGATGGCGCGCGCATGTATCAGGATGGCGATGTAAACAAAGATCTCTATGGGCATGAGATCAAACCCCAGGACATCC
>QIBC01000254.1 GCA_003225215.1 Acidobacteriota bacterium | reverse complement strand
GTGGCTGAGCACGATATGGATTCCAAGAACATCTCCATGCACCGGCTGGTGAAAGCCCTGCGAGCCGCAGGCGTAAAGAGCTTTCTCCGCATGGAAGAGACGCTAAGGCGATTGCCCCCTCCTCCGGGACGGGCTTGAACAAACGTGGGGATTCCCAAGGCTTCTCCGTTGGAGGAGCAAGATAGCGCATCTCCCGAGCATTGAAATCTTCCGCTCCCAATACAATGCTCCTTCACCATAGGAGCGTGTCGATGAATTGTTTTACTGGGAGATGGAGAGCTACTTATCTCTGGGCGGCGGTTGCTCTTGCAGCGACGTTGTTTGTACCGCGGCAACTTGTAGTCGGCCAGAACCCGGCGGGAGCAAGCAGCGGCAAGCCGCGCTTCGAGATCAGCTTTCCGGCCAGTTTGAGCAGCAAGCCTCTCGATGGCCACATCATGCTCGGCATCGCGAAGGACGAGAAGCCGGAACCTCGTTTTCAACTACGGGAGGAAGAGGCGGAAAGCGCTCAGTTTTTTGGTCTCGACGTCGATGGCCTTGCTCCCTGCAGCGCTGCAGTCCTCGATTCGGCTACTCTCGGTTATCCGCTGGTTAGTCTCGACGCGCTGCCTGCCGGCGATTACTACGTCCAGGCGGTACTCAACGTTTATGAAACCTTTCGTCGTTCCGATGGCCACACGGTGAAGCTTCCTCCCGATATGGGAGAAGGGCAGCAATGGTTTGAGAAGCCAGGCAATCTTATTAGCAAGGCACAGCGGTTGCACATCGATCCAGCCAGTGGAGGAGTGGTTCGCATTGCGCTCTCAGAAAAGATTCCTGCCATCTCACCGTCTGCCGACACTCAGTACGTCAAGCACTTCCGCATACAGAGCAAGCTGCTAACCGAGTTCTGGGGCCGCCCAATGTATCTGGGCGCCATCGTTGTCCTTCCTGAAGGCTTCGATAAACATCCGAATGCCCGCTATCCGCTGCTGATCGATCAAGGCCATTTCCCAGCGGATTTTCGCGGCTTCCGCACTGAACCGCCAACTCCGGATATGAAAGACCGGGCACGCAAGCGCGCCGAGTCGCAATACAAGCTGTACCAGGACTGGACTTCAGGCCGCCTGCCGAAGATGCTGCTGCTGCAGATTCAACACGCGAATCCCTACTACGACGATTCCTACGCGGTCAATTCCGCCAACGTCGGACCATATGGCGATGCGATCCTAAAAGAGCTGATTCCCGAAGTGGAAAAGCGTTTTCGTGGAATCGGCCAGCCCTGGGCGCGCGCTCTCATCGGTGGATCGACCGGGGGATGGGAGGCAATTGCCGACCAGGTGTTCTATCCCGATGACTTCAATGGCGCCTGGGGATTCTGTCCCGATCCAATCGACTTTCGCGCTTATCAGATTGTGAACATCTACGAAGATAAGAACGCCTTCTGGGCCCAAGGCCCATTCGGACGCGTGCCCCGCCCGGAGATGCGGGAGCCGAACGGCAGTCTGAAGGCGGTGATGGAGCCGGCCGTGCGGCGAGAAGAAGTGATGGGCACTCACGGGCGCTCGACGGAGCAGTTTGGCATCTGGCAGGCGGTCTTCAGTCCGGTTGGTCCGGATGGGTACCCAAAACCAATCTGGGATCCCAAAACGGGAGTGATCGACCCCTCAGTCGCGAGCTATTGGAAGGAACATTACGATCTGAATCACATTATGCAGCGGGACTGGTCCACCCTAGGGCCGAAGCTCGCAGGCAAGCTGCATATAACTGTCGGCGATATGGATACGTGGTATCTCAACAATGCTGTACATTTCGCCCAGGATTTTCTCGACAGTCCGAAAAATCCATACAAGGTAGCGACCTTCGAATATGGCTATCGCCAGCCGCATTGCTACGAAGGGGGCGGCAACATCAGCGTGACAGAATCGGCGGCGACGATGTTTCAGCGCATCATGCCGCAAATGGCGCAGCACATGAAGGAGACTGCGCCCAAGGGCGCGGATATGAGCTGGGATTATTGATCTGCTGTACTCTGAAGAAAAAAGGGGAGCACATGTGTGCTCCCCTTCGACTGTCATTCTGGGTTTAGAAAGTCAGCTTCAGGCCGTATTCCAATTGCCGTGGAGAACCGGCTGCATTCACGCCAGTTCCGAGCCCTATTCTGACCGAATCACGTCCACCCGGCAGTCCAGGTTTATCTACGGTTGTGCCGTTAATGTTGCCAGCCGAACCGTTCAGCACGCTGCCGAGCGTGTGTCCAGGAGAATTGAAGTTGGCGAAGTTAAAAGCATTGTAGAAGCCAATCGACGGCTCCAGCGAAATGTTCTCTCGTATTTTGATCGGATAGGCCAGCTTGAGATCGATGGTCTTCAGCCAGGTAAGTCCCATTTCACCAGCAGGCGCGAGCGGAAGGCTGTCCATAACCGCGCCTAATAGTACGAGCTGAGATTGAGTAAACAGGCCTGCGCTGACTAGAGCCTGTCCTGCAGGCGACAGCGTGCCGGCTACAGTCTTGTTGTAATTGTTAATCACGTTGTTAAGGCTTCCGGGACTGACACTTCGGTTGAAGGCTCCCAGATTTGTCTGAGGGAGCAGGTGATTGATGTTGGCTCCGTCTCCCGCAGGATCGCTGGAGAAGATCTCTCCAGCCCGTCCCTGATTCTCAATCCTCATGTCCTGGGCCAGCGGCGAGAAGAAGTGAGAACCGAAGCTCAGCATCGGACCATGCGTAATTTGGAAGCTGCCACCAAAGGAGATCTGGTTAGTGCGATCGAGCGAGTTTGGGCCCATGTGAGCTGTGGGATTGCGGAAGTCATCGGCCTCGGGAATGAAGTCCTGGTCGGAAGCCATGCTGTTGAATCTCGAAAGCGCATATGAGATCTGATAGCTGGCTGCGGTGATGCCGCGAATCGGGTTTCCTCTGTTCCCCACCAGCTTGACTTGTAGTCCGTTGTACTCGGACCGGCCGATTGGGAAGAGCATGTTGTTCTCTCCGACCAAGGGATTAATGCCGGGGAAAGCGGCTCCTGTGTCTGGAGTCAATCCGTTGAACGAAGCTGGAGTAGCAAATAGGTAAGTGTTTCCTGAATCGAGACCGTTGCCGGCAAAGTCACTGATAGTCGCTCCTGCCGCGATCGCGCAATTGATGGCAGTTGCGTTCGTACCACTGCAGCCTGTAAAGCCGCTGGTCGTGGCTGCAATGGCATTCAAAGCCGCGTTCTTGTTTAAGAAGCGCGCATCTCCAACGTGATTCGTGTCATACGAGATCAGGTAATGTTCGCCGATGTTTCGAATGAAATCGGCACTCAAAACAAGACCCTGAGCCAGCTCGCGTTGAATTCCAATATTCATTTGAATGGAGCGCGGCGTCCGATAGTTGGGAGCAATGAACCCGTTTCCAGTGGAGTTTGGTCCATTGGCTAGAATATTGCCCAGGAAGTTCCCGTTTGCTTGCGGTCCGGCAGCCTTGGTCGCCGATATGAACGTACTCTCCAGCGCGGCGACCAGCGGAAGAACGGACCCAACTCGCTGACCGCAGATACCTGTAGCTATATCAACTCCGTTGACGCTGGTGACCGTCCCGCCGCCCGGCAGTCCAAGCTTGCCGCTGGGGCAGGGACTGTCTGTACCGAAGAATAATCCCTTCTGCAGGCGGCTCGGACGATCGAAGAGAATGTTGTTGAAGACGGCGTTTTCCCAATAGAGGCCAGTGCCACCGCGAATGACCGTCTTGCCCGAGTTGCCGAGGCTATAGGCAAAGCCAAACTGCGGACCGAAGTTAGAATTCGGCTGGCGCACGCGCCCGCCGAGTCCCGTTTGCCCAAATTGGTCCAAGATGAAGGCCTTTCCAGTGCACGGAACCAGCCCGTTGAACAATGTTGGATCGATCTGATCACAGGTCATAGGCGGCAGGTCGCTGTCTTGCCGTCCGGTGTCCCGCGAGTAGCGTATTCCGTAAGTCAGGGTGAGGTTTGGTCTGACCTTCCAGCTGTCTCCCATGTAGATGCCGAGCCGGTCATCATACTGTCCACCAGCGGGATAACTGAACTGAGGGATTTCAGTGAAGAATCCTTGGCCGTTGCCGACCAGAATGGACGAGATTTTGTAGTTAAGGGGATTTCCCGCTCCGCCGGGGAAGGGTCCTGTAGCCGCGTCGGCTTGCGCGGACAACGAATTCCTTGTTCTCGCTTCGGGAGCAAGCCCATAGAACGCTGCGAATCCGCCGCCCAGAATCTTATTGAAACTGAATCCATAGCGAAGAATATGGGCGCCAAGAATCTTGCTTCCGTCGTACTTAATCTGCTTGTTCGATTGGAAGGTCGCCTGAGGGGCAAGTCGCGAAGGTCCGAAACGAGTGACCACGCCCGCAGGTCCAATCCGAATCGCCACTGGAACGTTTCCAGCAGGATTGAAGACGCCAGGGTTACCGAGGACTGAGTCTGCGATGTGATTCTGGAACTTCAGGTAGCCGAAGCGGATGCTATGGGTGAAGGTTCCCGTATTGAAATCGAGTCCCACGCCGTGAGCAGGAGTGTTATCGCGATTGGCAAAGGGCTGGTATGTCGCACCGAACGCGCTGACGTCGCTGTTTGTGTGGTACGTGAAGCGGTAAAAGAGATGCATGTCGGGCCTGATTTGCCAATCCAGTTTGCCCATTGATGTGCTGTCACTAAATTTGGCGGGATAACCGGATGGCAAGCTCTGAAATGGAGGCGGCGGACTTAATGGGACGAGAAATGGCTGGCGGATATGTTCGAGGTTCCCAAAAAAGAACAGCCTATCCTTAATCAGCGGACCACCGAGGCTGCCACCCATTTGATTTCTCTGGAAGCGAGTGTCCTGTCCTCCCGGGAAGTTCGCGATGCCCGCGCGTTTGTCACGGAAGAGATAAAACCCCTGGCCATGGACATGATTCGTGCCAGACCTCGTCACAACGTTTACAGCGCCTGAGGAGGTCAGCTCCGTAGATAAATCCAGCGTAGATTGGCTGAGTTGAAACTCCTTAATAGCTCCAGCAGAGATGTTTTGCGTGGTCGTACCGACAGTCTCATCGCTGATATCGATACCGTCGAGCGTGATGCGAGCAGTGCGGCCATAACGTCCCCCGAACGATACGGACGAAAAACCGTTCTTCGTCGGATCGAAATTGCCTCCGTCCTGAATCTGCACGCCGGGCTCGAGCTGCGCCAAATCAAGAAAGTTCCGTCCGTTAAACGGAAGATTCTCAATTTGTTCCGTAGTCAGGACTCCTTGCACAGTAGGCTGCTCGGTGTTTATCGCGACACTAGTTGCCTGTACTTCAATGACCTGCGACTCTTGTCCCACTTTGGCCGTGAAGTTTCCTGAGGAGATTTCGCCCACCTGGATAGTTCCTTGAATGCTTCCGGTTGATATTTGTGCTAGCAGTGCGGAGCAGCACAGCAAGAAAAGGCCCAAAAAAAGAACGCGTGTGAAAAGCTTGGACGTCATTTGCCCTCCTAGTCGTCCCGAATGGATGGACTGAGCGGCTCGGCACGTAGCGAAGCGATGTGTCTGAGCTGCTCAAAAGACAACGCAGCAAAAGGACCTAGTTACGCAATCCCCTTCCGGGTTTAAGCCGAGAAGAGCGTGGGATTAGAACACGATCTTTCGTGACGAAAATGCGCAACAAAGATTCGAACAGAATTGGGGAACTTGTCAAGAAACTTGGCGGTTCGGCGGTTGGTATGTGTTTTCGGCGGATGGATAGCCTGAGAAGAAACTAAGGTCCGGAAGTCTGCGGCATTTTTCCCCTTTTGAAAAATTCGGGGAGGCTTCCGAGCGACGGGTGTCACTTGTAATGTACTTGCCAGGCAGTTGGCGAGGATCAACAAAGTCAGTAAGTCTTTATTACTGAGTAGCTTTAGGCGTTTCATTCGTATTTTCTGCCCGATTTAGCGGCTTGCGAGCTTCCTGAGGTTTCCGTGTAGCCTGGAAAGTTGCTCCGTGTCTAATTCGCGGGTACCTTGAAGACTGCCTGGTGGATCCGACCCCAAAATCCGTTATCCGCAGGCTGTTCTCTTCAGAGTGCGGCGCCTCTGATCGCCTGATCCCGCGCTGGATCTTTCTTCGCGCTCTCGGTCTTATCTATTTTTCCGCGTTTTATTCGCTCGTCTTCCAGATTCGTGGGTTGATCGGCCCGCAAGGGATTCTTCCAGCTGGAGAATATCTGCAGGCGGTGGCCCGATCAGGTGTGGCACATGTTCGCGTCTGGTATGCGCCTTCGCTGCTTTGGATTTCGAGCAGTTCGGGCATGTTGATGGCGCTGTGCTGGATTGGGATGATCGCGTCGTTGCTCCTGGTCCTAAACTTTTGGCCGCGTGCCATGCTCCTGATCTGCTTCCTCTGCTTTCTTTCGTTCGTGTCTACATCGCGGGACTTCTCGGAATACCAGTCGGATGGCATGCTGCTCGAGGCCGGCTTCATCTCTCTGTTCTTCGCGCCGCCTGGATTGCGCCCCGGACTGGGGGCTAAGCATCCGCCTTCGCGAGCCGGCCTGTTTCTTCTGCAGTGGGAGTGGTTTCGCATTTACTTCGAATCGGGAATTGTGAAGCTGGTCAGCGGTGAGCCGCAATGGCGGAATTTCACTGCCATGGATGAGTATTACCAAAATGGTCCGCTGCCAACGTGGATTGGATGGTACCTGCAGCATCTGCCGCATTGGTTTCATGCGAGCGCCACTGCGGCCACGCTGGTGATGGAACTCGGGCTGATCTGGATGATTCTGTTGCCTCGCAGGTTCCGCGTGATCCTGTTCTGCATCGTTACCGTCTGGGAGCTGGGCGTAATCTCTAGCGCGAACTACGCGTTTTTGAATTACCTGGTGCTGAGCCTGGGAATTTTGCTAATCGATGATCGCTGGCTGGCGCGGTGGATTCCACGAAAATGGCGCGCGAGAGTGGAGGCCGAACTCGCTACTGCGAATCCCGTGAAAGTGCGCACCCAGCAAAAGGAGGAATCTAACGCTACTGAAGACGCCGGACGCCCGCTGCTCCGTTCCTTCGTCGCCCTTATTCGATCGCACTTTGGCGCTCTCAAACTGGCTGTCTCCGCAGTGATGCTTACGTGGATCTTCTATGTCACTGCTGCGGAGCTCGTCTTGATGCTTCGACCGCGTGCTCCGCTGCCCACTACCCCCATGGTCATGCTGCAGCCATTTCGGATTGCAAACCAATACGGCCTATTTGCAGTGATGACTCGCGGACGCTATGAGATCGAATTTCAGGGCTCCAGAGATGGGCAGAACTGGATTGCATACTCGTTTCGCTACAAACCGCAAGCCTTGAACGAAGCGCCGCGCATCTATGCTCCTTATCAGCCGCGTTTCGATTGGAACCTTTGGTTTGCCTCGCTAGGAGCGTGGACCGATAACTCAATCGTTCCCAACACCGAGGTTCGACTGCTCGCCAACAGCCCAGATGTGCTCAAGCTGTTTCGAGGAAATCCCTTTCCGGATGCGCCACCGAAGCAGGTGCGTGCAGTGCTCTGGCAATACTGGTTTACGAGCATGGCTGAGAAGCGTGCTACCGGTAATTGGTGGAAGCGGCAATCGCTCGGACTTTATGCGCCTATGCTCGAGCTGCAGCCGGATGGCAAGATCAGCGTAATCGAAATGCCGCAGGAAATGCCGCCGCACCGATGACATCCAATGCACGCCGAGCGGTCGTGGTCGGCTCCGGACCAAACGGTCTGGCGGCGGCGATCACGCTTGCTCAGGCCGGCCTTCAGGTGGAGGTCTTCGAAGCCGAATCGCAACCCGGTGGGGGAGCGCGAACCATGGAGCTCACGCTGCCGGGATTTCATCACGACTTTGGATCGGCGGTGCATCCGATGGCCGCTGGTTCTCCATTCTTCTCCACGCTTCCGTTGCACGACCATGGCTTGGAGTGGATCCACTCTCCCGCTCCGCTCGCTCATCCTCTCGACGACGGGAGTGCCGTCATGCTCGAACGCGATCTCAACGATGCCTCACGCGCTCTAGGGGAAGATGGAAGAGCCTGGGAGCAGCTCATGCGTCCAATCGTCGAGCACTGGCCGGGATTCGCGTCCGATATTCTGCGGCCGGTCTTCAAAGTTCCACATCATCCACTTCTCCTTGCGAAGTTTGGATTGCAGGCGCTACCTTCGGCTAACTTCCTCGCCAGGCGATTGTTTCGAAACGCGCGTACCAAAGCGCTATTTGCAGGGGTTGCTGCGCACTCATTCCTCGCAATGGATGAACCTTTGAGCGCTTCGTTCGGTATTGTGCTGGGCGCGACGGCGCACGCTGTTGGCTGGCCGGTTCCTCGCGGTGGATCGCAGTCGATCACGAATGCACTGTGCAGTTATTTGGGAAGACTTGGCGGCGTGGTTAAGACGGACAGCCGTGTGGGCGATTTGTCCTCGATGGGGGAGTTCAAGGTCGCACTTTGCGATGTGACTCCCAAGCAACTTTTGCAGATCGCTGGACCCCGCTTTACTCCCGCATACCAGAGGCTTTTGCAGCATTACCGCTATGGGCCTGGAATTTTCAAAGTAGATTACGCGCTTTCGGCAAACACATTGTCTGGGCTTACTGCCACGTTCCTAATGGATCGACATTCGACATGCTCCCGCGTCTCGAAGCACAGATCGAACGTTTTGCTCCTGGATTTCGCGACTGTGTGCTTGCTCGAAGAGTGTTCAAAACGGCCGATCTCGAAGCGATGGACGCGAACTTGGTCGGCGGAGACATCGGTGGGGGGGCCGTGGACTTGCTGCAGTTTCTATTGCGGCCGACCTGGAGGCAGTACGCGACGAGCGCATCAGATGTTTTCATTTGTTCGTCCTCAACACCGCCGGGCGGCGGAGTCCATGGCATGTGCGGCTACAACGCAGCGAAATTGGCATTGAAACGATTAGCCAAAGGGTAGAGACGCAGCATGCTGCGTCTACACCATGCTGAAGGGGTACTCCTGTGTGCATGTCCATCCCATGGCCTTCTCGTAGAGACGGAACGTGCTGCAGGGCCTGTCCAAATTAATTCCTGCAACGAGAGCGTCATCCGAGAGCAGTGCCACGCCTTTTGCGGCACGGTTGAGAATAGCCGCCCGGGTGGTGCAACCCCGGGTAAACGTTGTTCCGAAATCGAGTCCGGCTTCTAGCCGGACGCCTGAATTGCCTTTCCCATCGCAAATCAGATCCAGTCGTCCCGCAAACGACGCGGGACTCGAACACAAATGCGCCAACCCGGAGTTTCACTCCGGGCTGTTCTCAACCGTGCCGCAAAAAACGCGGCACTTCTCTGAAATGGCACGGCCAATTTGGACATTCCTGAGCATGCTGCGTCTCTAGAAGGATGCGCGGATTACCCGTGCAGCATGTGTTGACGTAATCGCGGCTAAAATGGCTCTCGAATGTTCATCCGCAGTCGAACCAGAGGTTTGCTTCTACTCCTCTTATCGTTAGCTTCAGCCTTGGCGCAATCGCCGAAGGCGCCCGTGGCTGACTTTCAGGACGTTGCCGAGAAAGCGGGCCTGAAATTCGAAATCGTCTCTGGCGATAAGGAAAGCAAGAAATACATCATCGAAACTACTGGCACTGGCGTCGCAATTTTTGATTATGACAATGACGGCTGGCCCGACATCTTCATCGTGAATGGAACTACCTTGGCACAGACTCCCAACGGTTCCGGACCTACGAATCACTTATTTCACAACAATCACGACGGCACTTTTACTGATGTCACCGAAAAAGCCGGCCTTCGATCGTCTGGCTGGGGGCAAGGCGTCTGCGCAGGCGATTACGACAATGATGGGTTCGACGATCTGTACGTGACCTATTACGGCAAGAACCGGCTCTATCACAATCAGGGAAATGGCACATTCAAAGAATTGGCTGAAGCTGCCGGTGTCGCCGGCACGGGCAAAGAGTGGGGCACAGGGTGCTCATTTGTTGACTATGATCGCGACGGCCTTCTCGACATCGTCGTCGCCAACTACGTCGATTTCGATCTGGCCACCACGCCTGCTCCGGGCCAGGGTACATCCTGCATGTGGAAGGGCGTCCCAGTGATGTGTGGTCCGCGTGGGCTGAAGAGCGCGCCGAATGTGCTGTACCACAATCTCGGCCATGGCAAATTTGAGGACGTAAGCAAGAAAGCCGGCATCGATAAGACGTCCGGGCACTATGCGTTCAGTATTTCAACCATCGACTTCGATAACGATGGCTGGCCCGACATTTACATCGCGTGTGACAGCACGCCCAGCATTCTCTATCGCAATAATCACGATGGCACTTTTACCGACGTCGCAGTCGTAGCAGGCGCGGCATTCAATGAAGACGGACGTGAACAGGCCGGCATGGGATCCACCGTCGCCGACTTCGATGGCGATGGACAGCTCGACATTTTCAAAACCAATTTCTCTGACGACAGCTCCACGCTGTATCGCAACAACGGCGATGGCACTTTCACTGATGCTACCTATTCTTCCGGCCTCGGCCTGCATACGCAGTACCTCGGATGGGGCACGATGTTCATGGACTTCGACAACGATGGCTGGCCGGACCTGTTGCTGGTGAACGGCCACGTCTATCCAGAAGTCGACAAGTACAAGCTTGGATCGGACTACCAGGAGCCGCGCATCTTGTATCGCAATAGCGGCAAAGGAACTTTCGAAGACGTATCGAACGCTGCCGGACCAGCGATCCTTCGTAAAGCGTCAGGCCGTGGGCTAGCTACAGGCGACTTGTGGAACAACGGGAAGATCTCCGCGGTGATTACTAATATGGGAGAAGCTCCGAGCCTCCTGGTTAACCAAATGAGTTATCCCAGCCACTGGATTGGAATAAAAACGATTGGAACGAAGTCTAACCGCGACGGCATCGGCGCGCGCGTCACAGCAAAGGCCAACGGCCGAGTATTCGTAGACGAGGTACGCAGCGGCTCAAGCTACAGCTCGTCCAGCGATCTGCGGGTTCACTTTGGACTAGGCACGGCAACCAAGATGGATTCGCTCGAGGTGCGCTGGCCGAGTGGCCTCGTGGAAGGCTTCGAGGCAAAGGTAGATGCTATCAATGCGATAAAAGAAGGTACTGGGAAAGCTGTCATCGCGAGCAAAGCAGCCGGAGTCGCAAAATAGCAAAAACTGATGAGCGCCGGCCGCGCCTTCTATCGCGAAGTCAGTCCTTGAATCATGGCCATCGTTGAACGCCGTGCAAGATCATTCGCGAATTTTAGCAGACACGGTGTCACCGCTTTTTGAACACATCCATCTTCAGAATGCCTTGACCTTCCTTTAAGTGGATGACCCGATCGATTTCTAAGTCTTTCAACTCCTCCATCTGCCCACTGGGCCAGCGTATCTGCAGCAGGTCAACCTTGGATGCCTTCCCCAAACCGAAATGCACGCGCAGATCATTTTGAGAGAAGTAGCTGCCACCGCTGCGAACTTCATCCACCTGCTCCACTGGCTTCTCGACTCCCGGAATGCGCGCAACGCACTTGATACGTGCGCCAATGCCGCTGCGGTTTGACTTCGTGCCGATGGTCCGCACTTTGATCCAGTGATTCCCGATGCTGGAATCACAACGAATGAGTTGGGGAAGATCGTTTACACAGTTCACGACGATATCGATATCGCCGTCATTGTCGAAATCGCCAAAGGCGGCGCCGCGCGCCGGCGCCGGCGTAGAAATTCCCGGCCCGGCCTGCATCGAGACATCGTCAAAGTGACCGTTGTGCAGATTGCGATACAGGAGTTTTCGCTGCGCATAAGCCGCCTCCGTGCGCAGCTGTTCCACTTCGGGATACACGTGGCCATTACAGATGAGGATATCGAGCCATCCATCGTTGTCCATATCAAAGAAGCCGCAGCCCCAGCCCAGATACTTCGTGTTGAGGCCCAGCCCTGCTTGAAAGGTGGTGTCGTCGAAGTTGTCGTTGCCAAGATTGTGATAAAGAGAATGCGTATCGCCGGCAAAGTTGGTCTTCACAATGTCGAGGTGACCATCGTGATCATAGTCGCCGGCCGCAACGCCCATTCCGGCTTGAGGTTTGCCATCCGGACTCAGCGCGGCTCCCGCGGCCACCGCAATATCCTCGAAGCGGCCGTTCTTTAAGTTGTGAAACAACGCGCTCGCCGTGGAATCGTTTGCCACATAAATGTCGGGCCAGCCGTCTTCGTCGAAATCGGCTGTCAGTACGCCGAGACCGAACGTGCTGGCGGTCTTAGTAATGCCGGATTGCTCAGAAACATCGGTGAACGTACCGTCTCCATTGTTGTGATACAGGATGTCCTTGCTGCCATTCAGTCCCGGCGGTCCGCAGGCAACCATCACGCCTTTGTAGAGACATGGTCCTGATTCGGGAACGGGGGCCGTCTTAAGATCGAGATCGATGTAGTTGGCCACGAACAGGTCGAGATGGCCATCGCGATCGTAGTCGACAAAAGCGCAGCCGCTGTTCCAGCGCGTGGTCTTCTGTGTGAGACCAGCTTTTCCAGTCACGTCGCTAAACGTGCCGTCGCCATTGTTGTGATAAAGGGCGTTCTGCCCGTAGTAGCTGATGAACAGGTCTTCGTATCCGTCGTTGTCGTAATCGCCGATGCAAACGCCTTGTCCCCAACCAGAGCGCGCAAGACCAGCCTTGACTGTTACATCAGTGAACGTGCCATCGCGGTTGTTTTTGAATAGATGACACGTCGGTTCTTCGCCTTTGGGAAATCCTTCCAACCGCCAGCCGTTGACCAGGAAGATGTCGAGCCACCCATCATTGTCGTAATCGTAGAAAGCAACGCCGCAGCCTGTGGTCTCAAGCAGGTACTTGTTCTTCTTTACTCCGCCGAAGATGGTCTTGGCATTCAGCCCTGCCTGGCGGGCAACATCGACGAATGAAACGCCAAGCGAATTCTCCTTCGCTGGCGCCGGTTCGGCTTTGGCGACGGGCGTGGCTTGGCCGCGCAGACCCAATGCCCCGAAAACTTGATCGAAGCTCAGAACGAGCGCCGAGCGGCTGAGTGACTTGAGAAAGTTACGACGATCGAACTGCAATGGACGCCTTTGAACGTGTTAGGATTTCTGCCGCTTTGCGAACATTTAAGCACAAGCGCGTAGCTTGCGAAGAAACCGAAAAGAAAACACTACACGGATCACACGGACCCTCTGAGCACGGATTACACCGATAATCAGTTAATGATAGACAGCCAATTGCACAGCCACTCATACATCCGTGCAATCCCTCTCATCCGCGTGATTCGTGTCGTGTTTTGCTTCTATTTCTTGGTTCTCCCGGCCTGCGCTGAAAATCGTGTTGCGGTTCAGATCGGCACACACCAGCTCTCCCGCTCCGCGCGCCCCTGGGAATTCCTCGATGCCGTGGGCAAGCATGCCGGCCTGCTCGGCAATGAGAGTGGACGCTTCGAAGCGTGGATTTACCCGCTGAAACTCTTTCGTGATTTCGATGTGACGTTTGTTCTCAATAACGGCCGTATTCCCGCCGCATCTCTGGTTCGCACAGTCACGATGCG
>QIBC01000253.1 GCA_003225215.1 Acidobacteriota bacterium | reverse complement strand
ATACGGCAGGCTGCGGAAGAGGATGCGGTCGATAACGCTGAAGACCGCGGTCGTCGCTCCGATCCCGAGTGCGAGGGTGAGCACTGCGGCGGTGGCGAAGACCAGGTTGCGCCGCAAACCTCGCAGCCCGTACCGGACGTCTTGTTGCAACACTTCCAGCCACCACCCCGGATACTGTTCCGCTGTATCTTCGGCGGTTTTTTCCATGTTGCCAAATTCGACGCGAGCCTTTCGCTGCGCATCTTCTGGGGAGAGACCAAGCTTGAGGTTTTCCTGCACGAGGCGCTCAAAATGAAATTTCAATTCGTCGTCTAGTTCGCGTCGATTGGGCGGAGAGAAGAGATGCCTGAGTTTCACGTCAGCCCTCCTGTAACACCAGAGCGATCGCCTGAGAAGTTCGCTTCCATTCCGCGAGTTCAGTCTTGAGACGTTTACGCCCAGCCGCAGTGAGGGAGTAGTACTTCGCCCGGCGATTGTTGTCGGAGGCGGCCCACTCGGAGTGAATAAGGCCGTTCAGTTCGAGACGATGAAGGGCCGGGTAAAGGGATCCCTGTCCTACCTGCAGCGCCTCCTGTGAAATTTGCTGTATGCGCTGGGCGATGCCCCAGCCGTGCATGGATTCAGGCGCCAGCGTCTTGAGGATCAGTAGATCAAGCGTGCCCTGCAGCAGATCGCCCATGAGCTCCTCCCCTCGATATCGACAGGAATGTACGCCAATGGACGGCTGCACGTCAACACGAGATTTCGAGCCTTGGGCCACCAGAAAAGACGGAGACACTGGCAGCAACGCGCGAACACCGGGCGACTTGATATCGAATGCTTACCCCGCGCGAGCCTGCAGCTATGGACGTACGCGCACACGCGGCAGCGCAGGGTTAGCCGTATCGCGCAGAACGGCAGCAAATATTGCCGGCAGTATTGTGGATAGTGCGAACGCGGCAGACGCAGGGTAATTGTGCTGTGCGCGATGACCGAAACCAGGGACTTCCAATGCCGGCATTCTCGCCTGTCACAGCCCCTGGTTGGGATGCGAGAAGAGGCCGCGAAAGTCACACTCCCGTTCGCGCAGATCTAGCCGGCAATTTCGCACCCGATACCTGGCGGCATTTGCGAAAGTGAAATTTGTCTAACCTATAGCGTCGGCGGTCGGAGGCTGTTATCGTGCGACGGAATTACATTTTCGAAAGAGAGCCATCCATGTCGCCAGGAGAAAAACTTCGCGCCTTCCGCGAAAAATTGGGATTCACCCTTAAGGACGTAGAGATCGCAAGCCTTCAACTCGTGCAGAAATACAACAATCCAAAATATTGGCTACCTCAGAGCCGCCTTTGCCATATCGAGAGCAAGGGGATTTTGCCTAACATCTATCGCCTGCAAGCGTTTGCAATGATTTACCGGCGGCCGCTAATGGAGTTGCTGGCCCTGTATGGTGTCGATCCGCAACAATCTCAAACGCTGCCTTCGCCACCAAGAACTCATCTGGCGAGCGACTCAGGCTTGAGCGGTTGCGATCTGCCGACAAAGATTGATCCTCTGTTTGATCTCAAAAAGACCAGTTATATCCGCCGAATGATCCAGGAATGGGGCGTTCTTCCCATGAGGGCCCTACAAACCTTCCAGGATCCTAATTACACATATGGGTACGTGGGAAGCGAGGATTACACGCTCTATCCGATCATTCTTCCCGGAACGTTTGTCCAAATCGATCAGCGTCTCACCGAAATCGAAACTGGCCCGTGGGCCTCCGACTTCGAGCGGCCAATCTACTTTCTCGAAACGCACGATACGTATTTATGCGCGTGGTGCGCCGTGATCAGCAGCAAGGAGATTCAGGTCCAGCCGCATGCGCTCTCGGGGTTGCCGGCGCGCAACTACAAGCGGCCCGCCGAAATCGAGGTTATTGGCCAAGTTGTGGGGATCGCGACCAAGCTGAGGAGCGTCAACTGGAATGCCGAGCGAGAGCCTGCAATGACGCGAACACATATTTAAGATGTGCATCAACGTGCTTGCCTGGGTTCATCGGAATCAACGCGGCCTGGTCTAGCAGGTTGCGGAGCGATTTCGTCTTGGTTTCCATGGTGTCTTCTGCGTGCATTGCGAGCTCACCTTCGAGCTCAGAGAGGTCGGTCTGGAGCATGTTTTCGAGAACCATCCAGTGTGCATGCCGGAAAGCATCGCAGACGGGCTCTTCGCCGTAATCGTGAGCCAGACCCCAATGGCTGTAGACGCCCGGCTGCTGCTGCAGTGATGCCAGATACGCAAGGCGCGCGAGATTGCCGGAAATCGCGGACACTCTGCGAAACGCTTCTTCGAAGGCAGTTCTTAGCATAAAAAAATTACGAATTTGTAATCTGTAATACCAAACACAAATTCTTCACCGATCGCTCTTGTACTCCGAACATCACTGTGCAACTTCAATCAAGGAGGAATTGCACAGTGAAAAAAATTCGCCTACTCGCCATCGCCCTTCTGCTCATCGCGCCGCCAATCTCGCGCCAGCTTTCTGAGAACGGATGGCCCATTCCGGAGTGCCCAACCGTGTGCTCGATCAATTAAGGGTTTCAAAGTAGGAATACTGATGGTACTCTGTCCCGGCCAGAATGCCACTGATTTATTTTTTTTCGCTGCTTCCGCTTCCGGTTCTCGCGGTTACTGCAATCGTTATGTACCAGCGGAAGCAGCATCTGATTTACCCCATCTTTTGGACGTATCTCATTTTCCAGTTCGTGCGTGAGTCGGGCGAAGGCATCGCCCTGCAGTTTTCGCACAAAGTCTTTTACTACACCTACTGGTCTACGAGCGCTTGTAGTGTCATCTTTAGCCTGCTGTTGCTACGTAACATTTTCTTGACTGTACTCCGGGGATACTCGCCGCTTAGCCAGTTGCGCCGCTACGGATATGAAGCGATGCTGTTAGCCTGTTGGCTGCTAGCTCTCCTTGTAGCCTTTCACAATGAGCATCCGCGCACAGTTCGACAGCTCATCTTTGACTCGCACCAGGCGGTTAGCTTTACTTCGGTTGGAATGTTCGTGTTCGTCGTCGGCTCTTCTGCTTTACTGGGAATTCGCTGGACATCGGCGATATGTGGCATCGCGCTTGGGTTGGGTTTATTCGGAACCACAGATCTAGTGGTTTATGCCTTGCTTTCTCACGGTCATTTGTTATCCAACACGGTGGCGAGCTGGATTCAGGTCCTCGCCTACGACTGCGGTATAGGCATATTCGCGCTTTACTTTGTGCCAAGACGGGAAGAGGTCCAGGTACCGGCAGGACTCAAGCCCGAGTTGCTGCAATGGGCTAATGAGGTAAGAGGCTCGCTATCGAAATGATCCCGATTGTCTTGCTATTGCTTCTAGTTGCCGGAGCCGCCGCGGCAATCGCGAGGCTGTTGCGCCGCTCGATGGAGCAGCCTTCCAATCTATCCGAGCTGCTAGACAGACTGGAGCCATTCAATGTGGCGTGCTTCCGCCACATCGCCTCCGACCTTGATGACGAATATTTGAAGAAAAGGCTGCCCGGCCGCGAATATCGTATCTTGAGGTGGATTCGGCTGCGAGCGATTCACGCGTATTACACGTGCGCCTTTCGCAATTCATCGCTGTTACTCTCCTATGCGCAATCGCTGTCGCGCGCATCGGACCCGGAGCTCTCCGCATTCGGTCAGCAGCTCAACAGCACGGCCATCCAGCTCCGGCTCGCTTTGGTGCGTGGCATCATAGGTATCTTCTTTTGCTACTTCACGCCGCTCGCCGTTCCCTCCTGGCGCCAGATCACGCAACGATACGACCAGATCGGCGGTCATCTGAAAGCCCTTTGCGAGACGCACGCGCCCGACCTCGGCGTTGCCGTCTCCGACCACTTTTCCTCCTGACAGCAAACCGAATCCTCTGTTACGCCGTGGATGAAACCACTAAGGGCACGAAGGACACGAAGGGTTGGTGGATCATGGTCCCACATCTCCCTCGTGTCCTTTGTGACCTTTGTGTTACCTCTTGTCTTGGGTTTTCTCTGCAACTCCGTATCTCCGTATTGAGTCATTTGTGAAAGGCTATTTGAACGGATAGACTCTCTTGTCTCGCCAGCGTTGTGTCGAGCAAGAGACGCTGCGAGCTACGGCCATGGTTATTACCTTGGAGTCGCCGCCGCAGTTGTCGATGCTCGTTATCGATGCCGACCGGCAGGTTCACGACACCGTCCGCAATGCGCTGAGCGACATGCCCCTGCGCATCACTGCCGCCCACGGACGTGAACAGGGCTTCGAGCTTGTGCGCACTCAGCAGCCGCGACTCATCTTGCTCGACCCAAACGTTCCCAGCGCCCGAGAGTCCGACCTGCTAAGCCGCATTGTCTTGCAGGATCCTCGCTCCGAGGTCATTCTCATTAGCGAGGACTATTCGCCCTCCGCAGCCGTCGAGGCTATCCTCAAAGGCGCTGCCGACTATCTGACCAAACCGCTCTCCACGCACCAACTCAGAGCGCGCGTGGGACAAGTAATCGAGGCCTCGAGAAGGAACCTGCAAACCTTAGAGCTCGACGCCGAATTACTTTCCTCCTTCAGCTTCCAGGGACTCGTCGGACGCAGCCCCGCCATGCTCGAAATCTTCAACCGCATGAGCCGCATCGCGCCGCACTTCCGCAGCGTCCTGATTACGGGGCCATCCGGCAGCGGCAAAGAGCTGGTGGCGCGCTCGATGCACGATCTCTCCCCCGTCCGCCATGGTCCATTCATCGTGTGCAATTGCGCCGGTATTCCCGAAGCGCTGGCCGAGAGCGAGATGTTCGGCTATATGAAAGGGGCCTTCACCGGCGCGAATGAAACCCGTGCCGGCCTCTTCGAGCACGCCCACGGAGGCACGATCTTCCTCGACGAAATAGGCGAGATGCCTCTGGGCATCCAGGGCAAGCTCCTGCGCGTGTTGCAGAGCCATGAGATTCAGCCAATCGGCTCCGTTACTCCGCGCCCACTTAACCTCCGAGTGATTGCCGCCACCAATCGCGACCTGCGCACCGAGGTCAGCGAAAAGCGCTTCCGCGAAGACCTCTTCTACCGCCTGTCGGTTGTGCAGCTACGCTTGCCGTCTCTGCTGGAGAGGAAAGAGGACCTGCCGCTGCTGCAGAAATATTTCGTCGAAAAATACGCGAAGCAGTACGGAAAAGAGATCTCCGGCATCAGTCGTCGCGCACAGAACATGCTTTCCAAATATGGCTGGCCGGGAAACATCCGCGAACTGGAAAACGCCATCGCCAATGCCTGCATGATGAGCGAAGGCCGCGTGCTCGACGCCAAAAACTTCCGCTTCGATCCCGTATCGCCAACCGGCAATTCGGCCATACCGTTCATCAGTCTGAAAGAGATGCAGCGCAAACACATTCGCGACGTTCTCCACGCCGTCGGCGGCAACAAAGTCAAAGCCGCCGAAATCCTCGGCATTAGCAGG
>QIBC01000252.1 GCA_003225215.1 Acidobacteriota bacterium | reverse complement strand
TCCTCACCTCGAAACTTCAACCGGAGGGTCGATGAAAAACTCGCTCATTGCATTCTTGTTTATGGTGTTCACGCTGCCTATGCTCGCCCAAGGCGCTCCGCCGCAGGGTGGCGCTAATCAGCCGTACACCATGGAGTACTACTACAAAGTCCAATGGGGACACCAGCAGGAGTTCCTCGAACTGTTCCTGAAGAACCACTATCCGTTGCTGAAGAAAGGTGTTGAAAGCGGTCGGATGGTCTCGGTGAAAATTGAAACTCCTGCCAACCACATGACCGAGGACGCGCGCTGGGACTATCGCGTAACCATCAAGTTCAAGAACTCGACCGCGGCAACCACATCAGATCCTGACGAAGAATCGGTTATCAAACAGCTTTGGCCCGACCAAGCGGCCTACAAACGCGAAGAAGGCAGGCGCTTCGAAGTTCTTCTGGCACACTGGGATCTGCCAGTCACAGACATCACGCCGAAGAAGTAAATTGTGGAGGTAGAGAACGTCTAGAGGGGTGCGCTACCGGCTCCCAGCGGCTGAGTGGGAACGGTCTCTCGGCGCGGGTGATGCGAACTCAGACCTTTTTCGATTTTGTCGTTGATCTTGGTCTCAGCGAATTGTGCCGCTACACGAATGGCGTTCTTCAACGCGTTGGAATTCGATGACCCGTGACCAACGATGCAAACACCCTTGATTCCCAAAAGAGGTGCGCCGCCGTATTCTGCATAATCGAGGCGCTTCTTGAAATCTTCGAAAGCGCGGCGGGAGAGCAGGAAGCCTACCTGGGAGCTGATGGTTGATTTCAGCGACTCTTTCAAGAGGAACCGCACGGTCGAGACCAAACCTTCAGAGACCTTCAATGCCACGTTGCCGATGAATCCGTCGCAGACGATGACATCGACGGTGCCGTTATAGAGGTCGCGCCCTTCCACATTGCCGGCAAAGTTCAGCGGCAGCTGCCGCAGCAATCCATAGGCTTCGCGCGTAAGGTCGTTGCCTTTGCCTTCCTCCTCGCCAATCGAGAGCAGTCCCACTCTGGGCCTGTGCGTGCCGAAGATGCTGCGCGAGTAGATTTCGCCCATCACCGCGAATTGCTCGAGGTTATGTGCCTTGCAATCGACATTGGCGCCGACATCGAGAAGGATGGCGGCCTTGCCCGCCGACGTTGGAAATACCGCAGCCAGCGCCGGACGATCGACGCCTGGCAAGGCTCCGAGCACCATTTTGGCGGTTGCCATAGCGGCGCCGGTGTTGCCTGCCGTAACGAAGCCCGCAGCGCGTCCCTCGCGAACAAGGCGCAGCCCCACACGCATGGAAGAATCGCGCTTGCTCCGCACCGCCGTCGCCGCTTTCTCGCTCATGCCGATGACTTCCGTGGCATGAATCACATCGATCGGCAAATTTCTTACCGTGGGATGTTTTTCGATCTCGCGCTTAAGCTCCTCACGAATCTCCGGTTCACGGCCAACCAGGAGAATTTGAACCCCGTGATGACGACAGGCGAGAATCGCCCCCTCCACTTCAGGCTTGGGAGCCCGGTCGGAACCCATCGCATCGACTGCGACTACGGTTGGCATTCGCGGAAGGGCGATTGTAACCTAGCTGGCCTTTTCGGTGTCGAGAACCTCGCGTCCCTTGTAGTGTCCGCATTTGGGACACGCACGGTGCGGCATCTTCTTCTCGTGACAGTTGGGACACTCGGAGAGCGAGTGTGGTGTGAGAAAGTCGTGAGCGCGGCGACGTCCGGTGCGAGCTTTGGAGTGCCGCCGTTTTGGATTAGGCATTGAATCTTTTCCTTATTTCGGCGTATCCGCCCGGCGGGCACGCACAGATTTATTTCAATTTGTTCTTGAGATCGGCCAGCGCTGCCCACCGCGGATCAGGCAACTGTTCTTCGCAGTCGCAGGACTCGACATTCAAATTCTTTCCGCATCTGGGACAGAGCCCGCGGCAGCTCTCCCTGCAAACGATCTTTGCCGGCAGAGCTAGAAGAATCTGCTCGCGCAGAACGTCTTCGAGTTCGATGCCGTCGCCCGAGTAATAACCGATCTCAGTTTCAGCCTCGGAGATGGACCGCTCGTCCTTCCCGGCATCGACTCCAAGCGGGCGATATAGCAGGTCGAAGTCGCCTCCAATCTTAGTTGGAACCGACTCAACACAGCGCGCGCAACGAGCCTCAACCTCGGTTGAAAAGTGGCCCTGAACGCGGATGTCCTTGACGATATTCTTGCCGCCGCGATGCTCGGCCAGCAGCTCCGCCCGCCCGTTGGTTTTCAGGACCCCAGATTGCCGCAACTCCGGCAGCAACTCCACCGTTCCCGGCGCAAGTTGCTGAGAGAACCCAACTTCCCTTGCTTCCAGCTCTTGAAGACTGATGAACATCGCCAGCTTACCCTGGGCTTCTCGATCTTCGCAGCGTCGGATTTCTGACTCCACGTAAGGTTGCCGGCTCGCGCAGGAGCCCACAGCACAGAATACGACCAGTAGGGCAAAACTTAAGGATAAGGATTGTTCAGCAGGGGTGTCAAGAATGGGGCTTGTTAGGAATATCCCCTGCTGCTTGTTTTGGGTACGTTACCCCCCACGGGGATGTTTGACGAATTTTTCATTTCTGAACTACTTGTCAATTGTGAAATGAGCAACGCAGCTTAAGTTCGTAGTTCAACACAGGATATCCTGCTGGGCTTTTATAGAGCATAGCTCCTGAGACGGAGGATGATTGAAATTCTGGAAGAAGCAGCACATCGATCCCGAGAAACTGCAGCAAGAGCGAGTAAGGAAGGCTGAACTTGCAGAAATCCTCGATCATGGGGACCGAGGAAGACTTCTTTCAATTTTGAAAGCCGCAGGAATCCCAATCACCGAGGAACGCCCAACGAGTTTAGGAAGAGGCGGAGTGAGAAGCGCGGACTCTTGGGATGATCCGCCTAATACTCCAGAGAGCAAAAATCACTTTAGCGGATTCATCTTCGTGTGCCGCTAATTGCTGATTGCCAATTCCTGAACCTCGGTGTTGATCTCGGTCTTGGCTGACGGCTGAATGCCGACTGCTGACTGCTTCTTCATCAACATCGCAAGCACTTCCTCCCAGTTGTCGGCACGCAGCCGAGCATCTTCCCTAGCATTATGAGGAGCGGTGAACAGGATGCCGGTTCCGCGGAAACGGGCGAAGTGGCGGGAACGGTCATCGATCAGGTAGTCGGCGTCGATGATTTCTTTGTCGCCGCAGAAGACGATGTTGCTGGTAGGGATGAATGGAAAATGCTCACGCAGCCAGCGGAATTTGGCGTCAAAAGACCGTGGCACTTCCATCGCGGCGCTGGTAATGAACACCTCGAACTCCGAGGACAGGATTTGCAGGGCACGCTGGCTGTTTGCGATGACGCCCAGGTTCTCGAAAAATCCATCTTCGTGAGGCAGACGCTCGAACGCGGGGCGATACTTCGGCGGGATCGCCGCCTCGAGTCCTACCTGCCGGATCAGCTCTGGAGTGAGATGCTCGCCGGTCGCGCAGTTGTACAGATTCAGGTGGCGAGTGAGCGCATCCGCAAGTACCTCGTCGATATCGACGGCAACGCGCAGGCGAGAAGCGCGTTGAATGTCAACGCCCACGGCTTCTTTCCAGGTAACTTTAAGGAGTAACGCGGTGCCTACCAAAACGGCTGCGACAACATTCGCCCAAATTACGGCCTGAGCGTGAAACATGAGGCCGTACGCGAGCCACAGCAGTACGCCAACCAGATACACGACGAGCATTGAGACCGAGACGTCTTCCCCGCCCTGCTTCCTGATCTTCAAGATCTGCGGAATGAAGGCGCCTGTCGTACACAGCGCTGCAACCGTGCCTATGAGCCCGATCAAGCTTGTACTGTTCATGACGAATTCACGCTTCCCCAACAACCTTCAACTCTCAATTAGAAACTTTAACGGTCGATAATTCCAATGAAACTTAATTCTATGTGTGATAACACACCCGCTGGAAAGCTTCTTTACGCTGAAGGTCGCCGCGTCGTCCGCGATCTTGATGCGCTGCTTAACGCCGCTCAATCCGCGATCCACGGCGAAGCGGGAAAGCTGCGAATTGCCGTAGGCATCGCCACTGTGCATAGCCTGGTTCCGCCTGCACTGCGCAAATTTCGCGACGCGCATCCGCGTGTCGAAGTGCAGATTGGAGACATGTCTACGCCGAGGCAGATCGATGCGCTGCTCGCGGGCGAGGTCGACGTGGGATTTCTTAGGCTCCCTATTCGCCATCCGCAGTTGATGGTGAAGAAGGTCCTCAAAGAGCAAATAACGATCGTTGCCTCAAGCAGTTTTCGCGGCGCGCTTACGCTGGAAAGCATTAGGCAGCAACCCTTGATCATGATCAGCCGTGAAGTATCGACGACTTACTACGATCACTGCATTCGATTGTGCGGAAGTGCAGGTTTCAGCCCGCGGATCGTCCAAGAGGCGCGTGACACGTTCACGCTACTCAATCTGGTCCGAGCCGGACTGGGCGTTGGCCTCGTGCCGCGCTCAGCAAAGGAAATGCACGTCACCGGAGTAAAGTTCAGTGACATCCACAACCGCGAAGCCGAATGGGACGTAGGCGTAGCTTGGCACAAGCTATACGAATCCGCCTTGGTAAGGAACTTTGTTCAGATATGCCTGGAGCAGAGCGCGTGATTCACTACCTATGTGAGTGGGCAATCCCAACATTTTGCCGGGCGAAGCGCCCGGCGCTCCGTTTTTCTGTAACAACGCCCTGAAGCGCTCTAGGCAGCGCCTTGAATGCGGAACGCGCACCTTTCGAGTTCCGGCCGTCGCGCGAACGTCCGATCAAACTTCTCCCCGGACCAGGTGATCAACGAGTTCGTTGCATCCGCGGACGCACGCGCAGGGTCCTCAACTTCGAAGCGATGAAATTCGACTGCTACACCCGCCAAATCGCTCATGCCTGACTTCTCGACTCGCACCACGCTCGCCTCACAGTGCACGTCAAGTCCCGCCGTTGCCTGGGCGGGCGTCAGACGCACGTGTAGCGTATCGCCAACAGCGACTTGCAGATCGCAGAAAAAGAATGCGCCCCGTATGTTGGCGTCTCGCACGTATGCCAACCGTGAGTCGCTTTCGGCAGTCGAGCGAGAGACACGGGCAAGCACCGAAAGGTGCACCCGAGGCTGTCTGCGTCGTTCTGGTGCAGCGCCCAAACTGATTGGCGGTACTTGTGTGCTCGAGTGCGACATTTAGACCTCTTGTTTTGACTGTGCCCTGGATTGAGCTGGGGAGTGCCGTGATCTGGTGCAGATACATAGCCAGTTCTAAGTCTCTGAAAAGTTGGACCTAATGTGCGATGGAAGCAAAAGATCGAGCAATTTTTGCACTCTGGAGCCACCTAGCCGCGTGTTTCTTGCCAGGGCCGGACCTCCGACCGGATCGCCAGCAGATTAAAATGCCCCGCCGCAGCGGGGCATCCTGTACACCTCTGCGCCGTTAGTTAACGGCGATAGTAGCCGCCGCTGTTGTATCCCTGTTGATAGCCCTGCTGGTACGCCACACGGTAGGCATCTTTATACTGCTGCCGGTCACCGTAGGCGGGACTGTAGTTATGGTCGGCGTGCTTGTACGCCTGTTGCTGTGTTGCGCGGAAGCTGTGTCCGGTCTGACGATCTTGCTGGCCATCGTTCACACCGTCCTGATAGCCAACCTGCTGGGCCGCGTTATTGCCACGGTTGTAACCGCCGTAGCCATTGCCCCGATTGCCATATCCGTATCCGCCGTTCCCGGCCCTATCTCTGTCGCGGTCCCAGCGGCCGTTACTCTGCGCCTGGCCGTAGGCTCGGTTGTATCCCGCCTGATAGGACGGATCGTTGCTATACCGTCCTCTGTATTGCTGTGCACGGTTGCTGGCCCGGTCTTGCTGACCGTCCCGCATTCCGTCCTGATAAGCACGATCGTTTGACCAGTTCTGATTACGATTCTGATCTTGCTGATCATGCCAGTCACGGTCCTGCGCCGTTGCACGCACCCCGCCGATCGAACTTCCTAACGCAATCGCAAGAGCCCACACTAGATGTTTATTGATTGTCATTGCTTTCTCCCTCCCACAGAAATCGTCTTGGTAACGTGCACTAAGTCGGGAACACTGCTTGATTCTCTGAAGTCTTGCTTACTTAGAACCCGGAAATGAGTGGAGAGACGCCTTGACAAGGACTTTTCGAGAGCTGCCCGATGCGCAGAACCGGTGCGGGTTGGCTGACGTGCCACATGATGTCGAGCCGTAGAAACCGCAAGATGAGCGGGCGGCTCGAACTCTGCTCACTTGAAACTCACTGGCGCGTCCAGGTCGACGACTAAGACCGGCCAAGAAAAATGCCCTCCCGTTTCGGAACGCGGAAGGGCATTGTTAAGCGCCAATGGGGATATGCTCAGCTAAGACTTGTCATACACAGCAGTGCTGCTCGACTTCTTTCCTTTGGGATCGGTTCGCGTGGTGTGGACTGTGCGTGACTTGCCGTCCGCTGAGACGGCAATGCGTCCGCTGGTCATCACCTTTCCGTCCTTTTTCACGGTCATGGCCAGCGTTCGGGCATTGACCTTCTTGTAGGACCGCGTGTCCTGAGTCGGATCGCCGGTGACCGGATAGTCCTTGCCGTCGAATTTGCCGGTCCATTCGTTATGAATGGCCTTGCCATCGGCGTCGGTTCCGTCCACCGTGACCTTCACGTTGTCACCGTCAGCGGCATAGACAACCGTATTGTTTTTCGGATTTCCCGCGGCGATCTTCGACTTGGCCTCGTTTAATTTCCACGTGCCGATTTGCGGATCGTCAGCAGCGAAGCACATAACACCGACGAAACAGAGCGCCAGAGTCACTAGCATCGTTCTTGCTTTCATGTTCTCTCCTGATTGTGAAGCAGATTTTTCGTGCCTGATGTTTTGCGGGCATTCTAGTGCTAGGCGGGACGGTCGGCAACTCGTCCCAAGAAGTCCGGCACGGTGTCAGTTCCTTTTACCCTGATTAGACGGTGACTAAGTAGGCTACGAGCACGAGTCTAGCTTGGCCTCATTGACGATCTCCGCAGGCTCTGGTGTTGTTGCCGGCTACGCAGTGGCTGAGAGTGCCCGGCAAATTCGCCAGAGTTCGTCAGATTCGTGACGGGGAAGCTTGTGGAATTCCAGCCCGTGGCGCGATCCGTTCGAGTATTTCACTGTGGCTTGCACTCCAAAGTGATGTTCGGAGTTCGGCAGGACGAACTGCAGGATGACGCGCTCGCCCGGCTTCATATTTCCGAAAATATGAATGGCGATTCCGCTCTCGCTTACATCGAGAACATGGCCCTGGAGCTCGGCTGCGCCGCAACGCACGTGGACGTCGCACTCTACCTTGAAGCGCGGATGCCTTCGCTCAGCGCTCTTTCCGACTCGCGCACTTCGATCGACAGAGATCATCGCGAACTCTCTAACTCCGGTGGCCTGAAGCTTGTGAAGACGACGAAGCCGGCATCGCGTACCGCAGTTTCGTTTTGGAACAGGCCGTTGTCTCCGTAGCAGAACCGAACATTCAGGAAGCCGCCGAAGGCAGAACACGCTCCTCTCATGTCGGGGGCGCTCTTGTGGGTGATCAGCAGTTGGAGTCGTTCCATAACCGGACGTCGGCTGGTCCCAAAAGTGTTGACCAGACAGGCCCTTGAGAGCAAGGCACGGAGGTAATAAGGTGCTCAACATTTGTCAGAAACCTTGCCAACCAGAGCTGCCGGTTTAGCATCCAACACCCTGAATGTAGGGGTATATTTCGAACTATGCACACTGGGACTAAAAGCCCGATAGCAAGAAAGCGAAGAGGGAAGCGTAGCCCCAACCGAGTTCCACAAGAAGCTCATGGCCTGTGGATCGATCGCGACCTTCTCCGCCGGCACATGAACCCTTTGCCCAATTTTGTGCGAACCGCCGAGCCCGCAGATCAGCATGATGTGAACCGTTACCTGGAACTGGCAGACACGCTCTTGCAAGCGGCAGACCGTGAGAACACGAGCTAACTCTTACCCCGCAACTTTCCTAATTGGAGCCGGCTATGGGTACTAAATATCAAGACTCATCGGACCAGAATCCGCAGGAAGAAGCCAACGAACCGATTGCCTGGCCCAGACCCGAGCCCCGCAACAATCCCCCCTCACAGAAAACCGGTTGGATTAAGCAGGAGCGGCGCCGCCCTGAAAATGCGCTGATACGCCGGTGGATGGAGTTAGCGGACAAACTGCTCGGACGCTGAGCAGTAGAAGAACCCAAAAGTTAGCGATCCTTTCCAAACCTAAACTATCGCAAAATGTACGGAAGAAACGGCTTCGAGAAGCCCGCTTGCCTGTAGTCTTTAACAAGGTCTTCGCCGCTGTGCATATCAGCGTAAGCGCGAGTCCCGATCCGGCATGTTAGAGTTTCGAGGCTCCGAGGAAATCTGAATGCCTCCTGTATTCGCCAACGGCAAGATCTGCTACATGGAGATGCCAACTACCGACATTGCGCGCTCGGCTGATTTCTACCGAAAGGTCTTTGGATGGAATGTCCGGACGCGCGGCGATGGAGCCACATCCTTCGACGACACTACCGGCCAGGTGAGCGGCACTTGGATCGTTGGACGTGCGCCTTCGGGAAAGCCTGGACTTCTTATCTACATCATGGTCGATGACGCGGCTGCAACTGTGGAGAAGGTCGTCGCCAATGGCGGCGAGATCGTTCAGCCGATCGGGGTTGACGCTCCCGAGGTCACCGCGCGCTTCCGCGATCCGGGCGGGAATGTGCTTGGGCTGTACCAGCAGCCAAAGTGAGCCTGTAATTGGGTGAAGTAAACACTGAAAGACATTTCGAGTTCAAATTGGGAACGGTAGCCGAGCGTCTGAATGAGAAAAGGCGGCCGAAGCCGCCTCGTGATCTCCTGATCTCCTGATCTAGTAAAGGCTTAGACGTTGCCTTCGGTTCCTGTGGCTTGTTGCGCGCGTCCGATTGCGTTTTGCGCCTGGCCGCGAACAGCGCTGATGCCTGAGCGCACGCGCTCTTTGCCCTGATCTACCAACTCGCGAGCGCTGTCTTGCAGATCGCTTGCGCGATCGGCCAAATTGTTGCGCGTTTCTTCGCCGCTCATGGGCGCAAAGAGCACGCCCAGGCCGACACCAATTCCAAGTCCAATGAGAAAACCTTTCATGCAGTCCTCCAGCTAAATTGTACGGGGTGAGTCTTTCGAGTCCTACCGGCCGTACCCTTACAGATGCCATCCACCCAAGAGAGTTTGCCGCACAAGGATTGCAGCAGCTCTCGATGACCGGGGGAGCATTTGGCCGATGCTGAAGTTTAGCCTTTGCACTCCGCACATGGACATTCCCGCCGCAGAAACTCCCATGAATAAATACCGCTGCTGTGGCCGTCATTCCAGTGGAAATTGATTGCATACTTGCCTACTGGAGCAATTTCCAGCGGCCGCGCGGGCTCTTTGTACATGGGCAGAGCACCCGGTTTGGCCTTCGGATGCAACCGGCAGAACACGCGCTTCTTCGGCCTGAACGCGCCGCATTTCCTCTACGCGACCGGTTTTGATCGGCTCGTGAGACATATAAAAGTATGATACTAGGACGTGCTGCAGGCTTTGTACGACGGATGCACATGCCTGATTTGTCGAGCTAATACGCTTGAAAGTGAGTTTGGGAGCCACGAAATTACTTCAAAATTCCTCGGTCCGATGCTTCGACGAACTTCACCAACCGCTCCACATCCTCGCCCAGGTTGGTCTCAGCCTTGAGCTTTGCCAGTGAGTCCCCCACGTTCATCTTCGAATTGAGAAGCATCCGATATGCTCGATGGATTTTGCGCAGTCGTTCTCTGCTAAATCCTTTGCGCTGAAGGCCGATGGAATTCATGCCAAATGCGTGCACTTCGCGCTTCGCGCTGGTGAGCGAGAACGGCAGGACATCCTGAGTGATGGTAGTACCGCCGCCGATATAGGAGTAGGCGCCAATGCGCACGAACTGATGCACCGGGCAAAGCGCGCCAACCACCGCATATTCCTCAACGGTTACGTGGCCGGCGAGTGTGGCGGCATTCGCCATAATGACGTTGTCCGCAATGCTGCAATCATGCGCAATGTGCGTGTACGCCATAATGAGGCAATTGCTGCCCACACGGGTAACGCCGCCTCCCCCGGGAGTGCCGCGGTGGATGGTCACGCTTTCGCGAATCACGTTGTTGTTGCCGATTTCAAGGCGCGTCTTTTCGCCTTTGAATTTCAGATCCTGAGGTTCAAGTCCAAGCGTCGTGAAAGGAAAGACGCGATTATTGTTTCCGATTCTTGTCGGGCCGCCCAGCACTACGTGGGAGATAAGTTCGCAGTTCTCGCCCATCACCACGTCGTCGCCCACAATGCAAAATGGGCCAATAACGCAGCTTTCCGGAATCTCTGCGTGGGAGTTGACGATAGCAGTCGGATGAATGCGAACGCTCACGCCGGCCGGCTCACCAACTGACATGTGACCGTGGCTTCGCAGACAAGCTTCCCGTCTACCCAGACGTTGCCTTGCATTTTCACGGCGGTATTACGCCAGGCCAGGACATCGACTTCGACGCGAAGCTGGTCACCGGGCGTGACCGGCTTGCGAAACTTCGCGCGTTCAATGCCGGTGAAGACCATCAGCTTCTGATCGCGATCAGGAATTTCAGTGAGCAACAATGCGCCGCCAGCTTGTGCGATGGCTTCAACAATGAGCACGCCCGGCATAATCGGATATCCGGGAAAGTGTCCGGCGAAATGCGGTTCATTCGCGGTGACATTCTTGATGGCGACGATCCGCTTTTTGCGCTCCATCTCAATCACGCGATCGATGAGCAGGAACGGATAGCGATGTGGCAAGATCGCCTGGATCTCGGTTATGTCCAGGGTCCTTTTTTCCGTGACCGGCTGCTCGGACTCCATCGTGGTGACGCTCGTTTGATCTTCTGCGTTCATGTCTGAAGCAGGAAATTATAGTTTCTCGCGCGCACGGTTGGCGAATTAAGGGCAAGTGGTAAGCTCTGGGCGATGATTACAGTCGCGGAGGCTCGCGCTCGCCAGCAAGAACTGCTGTCTGATTTAAAAGCGCTGGTGGAGATCGAATCTCCGAGCAGCGACAAGTCAGCTGTGGATCACCTCGCGGATTTTCTTGCCGCCCGGCTCGAACATCTCGGCGCCGACGCGCAAATTCATCGGGTCAGCGAATTCGGCAATCATGTGCAAGCCGACTTTGCCGGCGTATCGGAGATCAAGCCCGTACTGCTGCTCGGTCACACCGATACCGTGTGGGAACTGGGAACACTCAAACACATGCCCTTCCGCGTGGACGATGGCCGAGTCTGGGGGCCTGGCGTACTCGACATGAAGGCAGGCATCGCCATTGCCATGCACGCGCTTGGACTGTTGCGCGAACATAACATTCCCCATGCTCCAGTGCGCATGCTGTTCGTGTCTGACGAGGAAGTTGGAAGCCATTCTTCGCGATCCATTACCGAACGCCTTGCATTGGAGTCGCAAGCAGTTCTCGTTTTGGAACCAGGACAGGGACTCGAAGGAGCTGTCAAGACTTCGCGCAAAGGTGTCGGCGTTTACGAATTAAAGGTCACAGGAGTGGCCGCACATGCGGGCGTGGAACCGGGACAAGGTGCGAGCGCAATTCACGAGCTGGCGCATCAGATCGAAATCCTGAAGTCATTTATTGATTTCAAGCGGGGCCTTACAGTGAACGCCGGCTTGATCAAGGGCGGAACGCGCAGCAATGTTGTAGCTGCCGACGCATGGGCTGAGGTGGATGTCCGCGTCAAGACAATCGACGATGCCGAACTGATCGACGAGAAAATGCACTCACTTCGCGCTCAGGATACGCGGTGTAAGGTGGAAGTGACCGGAGGCATTAATCGTCCACCGATGGAGCGGACAGAGAAAGGGATAGCGCTGTATCGCAGGGCTGCACGCGTGGCCGAGTCACTGGGATTAAAAGTTGATGAGCAATCAACCGGTGGCGGATCGGATGGGAATTTTACGGCCGCGCTCGGAGTTCCTACTCTTGATGGTCTGGGAGCAGTCGGCGAGGGCGCTCATGCCGTTCACGAATCCATTCTCGTGGACTACATCGCGCCGCGGGTCGCGCTACTGGCAGGGTTGATCGCCTCGCTCTAACCTGACCTGATCCTTTTGACGTGGGCTGATTAACGTCCTATCATCATCAGACACGGCATCTTATTGGGGGATTTATGTTTGGTGGCAAGTTAGGAATACCCGAGCTGTTGCTCCTGCTCGGCATCGCGCTTCTGATCTTCGGACCGGGCAAGCTGGCCGACTTCGGCAAAGGTCTAGGCGAAGGCATTAAGAATTTCAAAAGCGCCGTAAAAGATGGCGAGCAGGGCTCGGAAGAGAAGAAGCAGTAATTGGGCGGAGCTCCTCCGCATTTTTTTCATCCCTCCCTCTTCATCCCTTCCCTCGTCGCAAAGCTCATGACGACTGGCGATCCTCAAGCACCTGAGGGGCGTTCTCGCGCAGCATCCGATATACCAGCGGCACCGGCAAACCGACCACATTGAAATAGCAGCCTTCGATGCGCGGGATCCAGCGTGAAGCTATGCCCTGGATCGCATAGGCGCCTGCCTTATCCATCGGCTCTCCGGTAGCGACATAGTCTTCAATTTCCCGATCGCTGATGCGCTGCATTTCGACCAGAGTAGTTTCCGCCGAATCCTTAAATTGCCACGAGCCGTCTTTGCCTTTCCATGCTATGCAGACACCGGTGACGACGAAGTGGCTGCGACCGCTGAGGGTTCGCAACATCTGTACGGCATCGCGCTGATCGCGAGGCTTTCCAAGCGGAGTTCCGCTGATCAGGTCGAGGACCACTTCGGTATCGGCCGCAAGAATCACGCTATCGGATTCCACTCGACGGGCAACGGCCTCGGCTTTTTCGCGTGCAAGCCGGCGCACACAAGTTTCCGGAGTTTCACCCGCCCGATGCTCTTCGGCAATATTCGCCGGCTGCACGGAGAAGGGAATGCCGGCGTTTCTCAGGAGTTCCTGGCGGCGAGGCGAGGCCGAGGCCAGAATAAGCATTCCATTTTTGTTCATCCCAAACCGGGATGCCGGAACATCATGAGTTTTCCCGTCCCAGGGAAAACAGCAGGGAATTTTTCCCGCGAAACAAAATTCCTAGCTTGAAACCCGCATGAATACTGGGGAAAGCGAAAAGACCAGGGAATCAGCAGGGAAATTGCAGGGAATTCCAGCAGACTCACCGCCCAACCCAGACTAGCGGTGCAATTCCCCGCACCCGGGTGCGCATTCGTTAGTCCATGCCTTCCCATACCGTCTTCTGTGCTACGACGCCGTGCCCCACGATGTCAATCTCTAATTCCTCAGTTCAGCAGAGGCATGCCGGTTCGTGTGGACCGACGTGCATATTTCGGGAGCCGGAAGAGCAGCATG
>QIBC01000251.1 GCA_003225215.1 Acidobacteriota bacterium | reverse complement strand
AACCTTGATGGGCCGTGATTCCACCGTCTTGTCCTGCTTGACCACGTAAACGTACGTGCCTTGCGCGCCTCGTTGCACTGCCGCGGCGGGCATCGTAATCGCGTTCTGGCGCGTGTATACCTGCAGGCGCGCATTCACGAACTGATTCGGATATAAGGCGTTGTCGCGATTATCAAACACCGCCTTGAGGCGAACGGTTCCCGTATTGGGATCGATCTGGTTATCGATTGTTTCCAGGCGGCCGTCGGCGATCTGCTGCGTATCATCGCGATTCCACGCCTGTACTTCCAGGCGGCCAACCTTCATGTGCTGCACCACTATCTGCAGATTGTCTTCCGGCAATGTGAACAGGACCGAAATGGGCTGGAGCTGAGTAATCACGAGCAGTCCATTCGGGTCGGAAGCATGAACCATATTGCCCGGATCTACCAGCCGCAACCCTACTTGTCCGTCGATGGGTGCTTTGATGTGGCAATAGATCAGGTTCAGCTTGGCATTATTGATCTGCGCATCGTCGGCGCGTACCAGCCCTTCCTGCTGCGCCACCACAGATTGCTGGGTGTTGTACTGCTGTTGCGCAATCACGCCCTGCTTGTAGAGATCGGCGTAACGCTGCAGGTCGCGCTGAGCATTTTCCAGGTTCGCCTGGTCCTTGAATTTCGTTGCTTCGGCCTGAGCAAGCTGCACTTCATATGGTCGAGGATCAATCAGCGCGAGTTCATCGCCTTTTCGCAGCTGCTGACCTTCCCGAAAACGAACCTGCATCAGCTGTCCGTCAACGCGACTGTGAATCGTGACTGTGTAGTAGGCCTGAACGTTCCCCAGCCCTTCGAGATAGACGGGAATGTCGCGCTGCTGAACCTGAGCGACCGCTACAGGAATAGCTCGACTGGCATCAGCGCCACCTGCGCCCCGCCCGCCCTGCCCTCTTCCTGAGCTCTGATCGGGCGCTTTGTGCAGGGCGCGAATACCAAGAAGCCCAAGCCCAATAACGACAAAAACAACAATGATCCAGATGACCGTCTTGCGACCTGACGCGCGCGGCGGCGGACTTTGCACTTCATGCAGATCGGGTGGTGGAGTAATGAGCGGCTGTGCCATGCGTAATGTCGTGCCCCGAAAGGCGCGCGGAACTCAACTAATTTACAGCATCCGGGCGCCTGAGATTGCCTGCTGAAGCCTGGGAAACGTTAGGAAGAATCGCGGCCGGCTGTTGGTTGCCCAAACGCAAGCCGGATCAGTCAGGAAACGTCTTCGGGTTCATAGGATTAGACGAGAGGTCCACAGCAAAAGTATTCGCAAATCCAGCCATTGAGCGGGTTAAGTTTTGTTAACCGTACAAATCATGTGAGTGCAAAAGTTTGCTTTGAGGAATGGCTGTAAAGAAGCTCGTCAGGCTCCGAGAAGATTGCCCAAATCGCTTGCCGGGCATCGCAAGCCGACGTAAAACGTCCCGAAGAGCGCATAAACCGCGCTTACTTCATCGAAGCGCATCTCATAGATCAGGCGTTTGAACACGAGCGGTTCATCGGCAAAGAGCGTAACTCCCCACTCCCAATCATCAAAACCGATCGAGCCGGAGATAATCTGCTTCACCTCTCCTGCGTAGCGGCGCCCGACGAGTCCGTGCTCGTTCATTTGCCGCTGGCGCTCTTCGATCGAAAGCGTGTACCAGTTCTTGTCTTCTCCTCGGCGACGATCCATCGGATAGAAACAGATGTACCGGTTCGGCGGCATTTGCGGAAAGAGCCGCGGCTGCATGGCTTCACGCTGACGCACAAGTGTATCTTCGATGGCTCGTTTCCATTCGTCCGAGTGGGGTTCGATTCCGGCATCGATGAGCGATTTGTAGGTCTTGATGCTGGATTCGTAGAGGCCCAGTTCGATGACGGACAAATACGAGCTGGAGGGCTCCAGAAAATCGCTGAGCTTTATGCGCGTCAGCTCCAACTCTGCCTGGTTTAGCGCAGCAAACGACTCCCGGAAATGGACAAACATGAAGTCGCCCTTGTGCCCAATCAAGGAGAACAGTGCCGACTGTCCGTTGGCATTCTGTTCCATCCTCCCGAGACCCTCTCTGGCTTCTTTGATGATTTCCCGTTTTTGCTCCTCGCCCAGCTGCCGCCAAGCCGGCCAGCGAAACTTCATCATCTGATGAAGCACGCTATAGCCCTCCACGGTAAGAGGAACTTCAGGAAGCGAAGCGGCTTGCGGTCGCGCTGTACGAGCCGTGGACATGGCGTGAATGCTACCTATTCTACCTTGGTCTAAACCCGCCGAACGTCCGCTGATCCGCCCGGGCTCGATCAGCTCGTCAAGTAATTGGCCGCACGCCGATATGCGTGCATCTGCTGGGCCTCGTCGTTACTGAGAGGATGCATTGCAGTTCTGCGTTCTTCTATCGTCTCCGCGTATGCCATTTCGACACCTTCTTGTTCTCGCTAGCTCAACAATTGTCGTTGAATGTCTCTTATCTGAACGGCAGAGCTAACCTGGATTTTATCGAGCACCAGATTACGCTTTCGTGACTGCCGTCACACGGTGTTCGGAGAAAGAAAAAGGCCGGCACCGAAGCGCCGGCCCTAAACATTCAGAGCGTGCGTCTAGAAGCTAAAGCGGAATCCGAATTCACCTGCCAACGAGCGCGGAATGTTCGTGCTGGTTGGATTGATGAATCCCGCAGGAAGACCAAAGTTGCTCTTTCCGGTGGTCGCATCAACTCCAGCGACGTTCGTATTCACGTCATTGCCGTAGTTCGCCCGATTTGTGAGGTTGAATGCCTGCGCCATGATCTGCACATTGGCCTTTTCACCAATCTTGAAGTTCTTGCTCAAGCGTGCATCAAGTTGAGCGAAGGTGTCTCCACGGAGAGAATTGAATGGCACAAGGTGGCAAGTCCCAGCAAAGTAGCAGGTTCGCCCCGCCCCTCCCGTTATGAAGGTATTCGGCGCACTGTTGGTTACCACTACGGCGCGATTGTCCTCGCCCGAACCGAAACCGAGCGTATCCGTGGGAGCCGCAGCGTTGTAAGGACGTCCCGACCCAATTTGCAGGATCGGGGCGAACTGAATCTTCCATGGCAGATCGGCAACCGCACTCAGAGTTACGTGATGACGTTCATCGTTGAAGGTTGGACCGTACTCAAAAGACGAGAACGGATTGCGCGGATCGCGCGGGTAGTGACGGAACGATGTGCCGGTATCGCCGTACGCCTGTGCCTTCGCGAGCGTGTAGTTAGCTCGCAACGAGAAATGGCGAACCATCTGCTGCCGGTAGCTGAGGTTCATGCCATCGTAGCGCGAGCGCCCGATCGATTGCTCGTCGCGAACGCTGGCGAGGACCGGCACTCCGGCTGCCGCAAATGCAGCCGACAGCGGCCGGGCGAAACCGTTGGCTGGATTGCCGCCAATCGGCAACTGCGGATTGATGTTGATCGTCTTGTTCAGGTGCAGCCCCAGCACGTGAACATACTCGGCTTCAAACACCGAAGAATTGTTCAACTGCCAGCTATATCCGATGTTCTCTTCTTCGGTCATAGGATTTTGGTAGAACGGATCCATGATTCGGCCGGTGCTGCCAGCAAGGAGCTGACTCGAAGGTGCGCCGACCGTCGGCAACGGATCCACGCCGTAACGGTAGTTCTTGAGTTGTATGTTCGTGCCCGGAACAATATCCGTATCGTTCGAAAGTGAGAACTGTGTCTGGAAGATGGTGGGATTGCTCATCTGCTCCATGAACAGCGGAATGTTCTGGAAGATGTTCCCATAGTACAGGCCGAATCCTCCACGCAAAACGTGCTTACCAGCGCCGGTCAAATCATAAGCAAAACCGACGCGTGGACTAAAGTTCCGGTTGTCGTCACCTGGCTTCTTGAAGGTAAACTGCTTGGCCAAGGGGCTGATGCTGGAGATCGCGACCAACTCCTGGAAGGTGCGGCTGTTAGTGATCGACGAGCCGCCGATGAAGTTGAAGTCCTTGTCCCAGCGCAGACCGAGGTTCAAGGTTAGACGCCTTGAGACCTTCCAATCGTCCTGAAAGTACGTTCCAAATTGCTTAGTTCCGCCCGGAACATTCGTTGCCGGATCACCATTGGAAATCGACATTCCGGCGACTGCTCCGGGTGTCGCGAATCCCTGCGGGAAGTTGACCTTATCGGTCGTGATTTGGCTTGGATCTGCGCCGAAATCGACTTCGAGCGTGTCGTTGAACTCGAAGTATCCACCCAAAGTCGGATTGTGAATGTAATCCACTCCGAACTTGAAGTTGTGATTGTTCCAACTCTTCGAAACATCGTCCTTAAACTGCCACTTGCGCTGGAACGACTGTTGGGGAACGTTCGCGTTGGTGCCGAAGCAAGAGCCGCCGGCGCCGCAGTTCCCGCTGCCGCCACCCGGGAAGGTGATCAGCGGTACGCGAATCTTGCTGTCGATGACGTTGTTCCAATACTGGAAGCCGAAGGTGAAGCTATTTACTGTCGTGTTCGACACGGTTGAATTCAGCGTTAGGTTCGCCAGTTGCAGCTGGTTAGTGGTGAAATTTCCGGCGGTGGCATCCTGGAAGCCGTCCGACTGATCGTTGTTGCTGTTGTTCCCCTGCGAGTTATAGCTCAGATAGGCAGTATTTTTCGAGTTGATGATGTAGTCAGCACGTCCGTTATAGCGCGTCTCAAAAAATGGCGTCGGCACCACTGAGATCGGCTTCGCACCCAGCGGCTGAGCAAGCGTCAATTCGTTGAAGGTATCCGGGCTCTCCTGGATGCTGGTGTGCTCGCGCTGCCGCTCGTACGCAAAAAAGCCGAAGAGCTTGTCCTTCACAAACGGTCCGCCTACGCTGCCACCGAACTGCTGGCGCGAGTACGGCGGGTTCGCGGTCTGTCCCGGCTGGGGATGCTGATCGGCATTGAATGTCTGATCGCGGAAGAAGCCGAAGAGCGCGCCGTGGTAATTGTTAGATCCTGATTTGGTAATCATGTTGATCGCCGCGCCCTCTGACCGTCCGTTGGCCGCAGAGAATCGCTGCGTGGAGATGGCAAACTCCTGCACGGCTTCCAATGGAAGCTGCATTACCGGCCCGCCGACGGTGTTGTCCTTGTTGTCGACGCCGTTCACGGTCACGTTTACGTTACGGCCACCGTCTCCATTGACGGAGAGAATTGCGTAGCGATTCTTCGTGGGATCGTAGGAATCCGCGGCTTTCACGCCGGGGGTAAGGTACGCGAGATTCGCAACATCGCGGCCGATCAGTGGAAGATCCTGCACTTCCTTCGGCGTAATGTTTTGACTAACGTCGGTTTTCAGCGCGTCCACTAGCGGAGCTTCCGCGCTTACTTCGACAGTCTCGGTTGCGGAACCCACGCTGAGCGTGAAATTTATCGGTGACTGTGCCTTGAATGCCCGAGCTGGCAGTCACCTGAGCAAATGCACAATTTGCGGCAACCAATAAGCTACACAGCCATAGAGATAACTTCCTACACATTGCCTCTTCTCCTTATATGAACTTAGCGAGAGCAACTCCAGCGTGCACACCTCTGTCCCTGACCTCAACGCCGCTTGGAACTTTCGCTCGCCATTTGGTCCCGATTTTCAGGCACGTTTATCGACGAAATCCAGACTCTGAGCGGAGAAACATGGCGATCCAGCAACATTGGTGGGATAGGGCGCTGAGCCTCAGGGACGACGTCGGGCCGCGCGCATGTTTCGTGGGAGTAGGCGAAGGATTCTGCCTTCGAAAGTGTTGAAGTCACAATGCCGGACAGTGCATGCAAAAGCCAAATATTGCGGGAGATCCTTCGCCAATAGAAAGCTCAGGATGACAGTCTCGCTGCCGAAGGTCTCACTCCTGCCGCAAAGCCTGCGAAGGATCGATCAGCGTGACTCGATGGGCCGGAACAAAGCAAGAAATTGCCGCCGCTGTCAGGAAGACGAGCGCCACGGCGGTGTAAGTCAGCACATCAGTCGGGCTTGTCTGGTAGAGAAGCGAGGAGAGCAATCGGGCGAGAGCCAGTGCACCGACGATTCCCAAGATGGTTCCAATTACAGCCAGGCCCAGGCCCTGGCGAACGACCATCTGCAGAATGGAACTCTTCGATTGACCGAGAGCCAGCCGAATGCCGAGCTCATGCGCTCTCTGATTAATGGAGAGAGCCATCACGCCGGCAATTCCCGTCGCGCTGATCAGTAGAGCGAGTCCGGCGAATATTCCCAAAAGCATGGTTGTCGTGCGCGGTGAAGTCATGGAGTCTTGTTCGAGCCGGTCCATGCTGTCCACCTGATCGATCGCAAGTTGCGGATCGACGTCATGAAGCGCCGCCCGAACCAGCGGAACCATACTCATGGGATCGGTCGCAGTTCGGACTACAAGACGGTTCGCGCCTCCGAATTGCTTTATGGGCACATAGATCTCATCCAGAACATCATGCTGCAAGCCGTATTCTCGGGCGTCGCCAACCACACCGGCGACCTTGATCCAGTTTTGTCCCTGATCGATCGTTATGCGCTTGCCGATGGGATCTTCCGTAGGCCAGAAGTGGCGTCGCATAGTTTGATTGATAATGCCGACGATCACAGCCTTGTGGTCATCGTGATCGGTGAAGAACCTTCCTTCGAGCAGCGGTTGCCGAATCGAGTTGAAGTAATCCGGGGATACTACTGTCAGGTCGATTTGTGGCGGCGTCTCTCCGGGAGCAAGCAGCCTGCCTTCAATCTGTATTCCGGTATTCCCGGGACCGGAAATGATTCCCTGCTTGCTGAAGGGATAATTGCTGACGATGGCGGCTGACTCGACCCCGCCGATCACATTCAGCCTGCGCAGAACATTATCCGCGAGCTGTTCAAAATCCTGATTTGTCGTGTACTTCGAGAAGTTGGCGCTTATCCGCAGAGTAAGCAAATGATCCACGCGGAATCCGGGATCGACTCTTTGCAGATTCACGATACTGCGCAACATAAGCCCGGCGCCAACCAGCAGCATGAACGAGACTGTGACCTGTGCGACTACTAAAGCCGCGCGCATTCGCTGGCGACTGCCGCTGGCGGTAGTTTGCCCGGTGGCTTGCTTCAGCGCGTCCGTGATTTGATGGCCCGATGAAATCGCCGGCACAAATCCCGCCAGGATGCCCGCAACGATGGAAGCGAGAAGCGTGAACAGGAGAATCGGCCAATCGATCTTCACTTCTCCGGCTCGCGTGGTAAAGCGCGCTGCGAACTTCACCAGCAACTGCAAAGCGGGTGGAGCGATCAAGAGACCTAAAGCGCCCCCTGCCAAAGCCAGCATCACCGCTTCAGTCAAAAGTTGACGTATCAGACGGGCCTTGCTGGCTCCCAAAGCGCTGCGCACCGCAAGCTCACGCTCCCGCTTCAGGACTCGTGCCAGCATCAGGTTGGCTACGTTCGCGCATGCGATAAGCAAAACGAAGCCGGCGGCTCCAAGCAGCACAATCAACGTCAAACGCGCGCGCTGAATGAGTTCGTCTTGTAACGGGGCCACTGCCAGGCCATATCCGTACTCTTTGGGATAGTCCTTGGGATAGGAGCTCTCGAGTTGGCGAGCGATCGTCGACAGATCTGCTTGCGCGGATTGCAGAGTGACTCCGGGCTTTAGTCGTCCAAATACTGCCGGCAGCATTCGTGCCTGCCGGTTCTCAATTGTCCGCGGACGCGAGCGGAACGGACACTGCGTGGTCGGCATGTACACATCGTTTTCCGAGGGATACTGAGGAATCGGCGGCAACACTCCAATCACCGTGTGCGGGCGATTGTTCATCTGGAAGACCTTGCCTACAACGTTAGGATCACCACTCTGATGACGCTGCCAATACTCGTAGCTCAGCACCAGCACGGCATCAGCGCCCTCGGTTTCGTCGGCCGCGACAAATGTTCTGCCCAACAATGGCCTGGTTCCGAGCACGTCAAAGAAGTTCGCGGAGACCACCCCGGTCTGCACGCGCTCTGCGCTGTCTTTTCCCAAAAGGAGAAACGACATGCTGTGATACTCGACTACCGATTGAAGCGTGTGGTTGTAGTCGCGGTAATCGAAAACTTCTTTAGGAGAGAATGGGACGTTCTCAAGCTTTGCCTTGGTCGCTTGCTGCTTCAACACCAGCAGCTTGGAACCATTGGCGTAAGGAAGAGGCCGCAGCAACACACCGTAGACCACGCTGAAAATTGCAGTATTCGCGCCTATTCCAAGAGCGAGTGTGAGAACTACCAGCGAAGCAAATCCGGGATTATGCAGGATCATCCTCCAGCCAAACCGAAGGTCCTGCAGCAGGCTCTCGATCCATGCTCCCGAACGGACCTCACGAACATGCTCCTTCACCTGATCGGATCCGCCCAACTCGAGCTTGGCGGCCCGTACAGCGTCCTCCCGGCTCATGCCTCTAGCCATCTTCTCGTCGGCCAGCATCGCCAAGTAAGACGAGACTTCCTGATCGAGTTGTTGATCTACTTCTTCCCTGCGGAAAAGATTGCGAAAGAAGCTGTTGATTTTGGTGAACGACATCTCGGTTACCTCGTTTGTGTTACTTGCTGAATCCCGGAATGGAACTCTGAGGCTCCGCCCCTGATAGCGGCTCCAATAGACGTATCGGTTTTTCGGTGGAAGCCCCCTACTTCTAGTCGGGGGAAGCGAACGCTTTAGCGTCGCGGGAGAAGCCCACGAGAGACAATGATATGCGCTTTAGCGCTGGTCCCAAGCCAGCGCTAAAGCGCAATTATCATCCGTCCGAATCGCCGTACGGCTTGGAAAGCCGTGCTCCCCCGACTGGAAGTCGGGGGCTTCCACCAAAAAAAGCCGAATACAGAAACCTCGTAGAAGCACTACGTTGCATTCAGATACTTCTCCGGAGACGCATCAAACGCCTGCTTGTGGTCGGTCATGCAGAAGTAGTAAGTCTTACCTTTGTAGACCGACTTCGGCGACATTGCCGACATCACTTCCATCTCGCAAACCGGGCAAAGCGGATGGGCATCGGTCGAGACCGGAATCTTGGCGTAAGCTTGGTTCGAATCCGGGTTCATCCAGCCTTTGCCTTGATACTCCATGTCGTACGCGGTGCGCTCGGCAGCCTCGCGGCCGTAATAGCGCTCGACTACGCGCAACGCAAGATCGATTCCGGATGACAGCCCGCCGGCGGTAGCAATGTTTCCGTCCTCGACAAATCTGGCCCCGCGCTTCACGTGAATGTCGGGGTGTTCCATCGCCATCACTTTGTAAGAACTGTGATGAGTAGTGGCGGTCTTGCCAGACAACAATCCCGTTTCGGCAAGGACAAAGGCGCCGGTGCAGACCGACATGGTTACGTCGGCGGTCTTGGCTGATTTGCGGATCCACTCCAGTACGGCCGGGCTTGCTTTGCGCTGAGCAGGAATGACAATGACCTTGGGAGCGGGGGCGTTTTCGATGCTGTAGTCCGGAATGATCTTCATTCCAGCACTAGCTTTGATCGGCTTCGTCGTCTCTGCGACCGTGTACAGATTGAAGGCGTCCATCATCTGCCCTGGATTCACTCCCATACCCGCGTCCTGGAAAACCTCCCACGGGCCGGCGAAGTCGATCATGACTGCGCCATCTGAGATCACGAAGGCAACCGGAATACTGCCTTCAGTGGGAGGCTTCAGCGAATTGACCGGTGAGACGGCGCCGTTCCCTTCTGGAACTGGCTCCGCAATCGAAATCGACTTCGCGATGGATAGCGGCATGGCTGATGCGAAACTGAGCGCAGCCGCGCCTTTCAGCAATTCTCTTCTCTTCATGGCATTCATCCTCCTTGCCTCTTTAAGAACTCGCCAGAGCCTGAGCGATTGCCAGCGAGATGCGACTCCAGCGCTCGCTCTCAGTCTCAAGCTGCCGTCGGCCGGCTTTTGTCAGCCGGTAATACTTCGCGCGCCGGTTGTTCTCCGACTCTCCCCACGCCGATGTCACCCAGCCTTCTTCCTCCATGCGGTGCAATGCGGGAAAAAGCGATCCGGGTTTGACTTGAAAAGTTCCGCCGGTGATCTGCTCAACCCGTCTTGCAATTCCCAGTCCATGCATCTGGTCGAGAGCCAAAGACTTCAAGATGAGCAGGTCCAAAGTTCCCTGCAGCAATGCAGTTTGTTCAGGCGCCACGTGCACACTCCTATCGACGTTCTGTAGGAGGATAGGTTAGCGACCTATAGAGAATCAATAGGAAAGTCAGGGTGAACCGCCCGGCGGTTGGAAACGACGCGGCCTGGGCGCGAGAGGACAAGTAAGCTGCGAAAATCGTGTTCAATTCCGGACACTTGCGTTTGAATGTGGACATCCGAATCGGCATTGTCGCTACGGGAAATCCAGAAATCGGCATTCTGATGCAGGAACCTTCTGGTGTGGAAAATGCGTTAATCATTGCGTCGATAGCAAGCAAACGCCATGCAAAAC
>QIBC01000250.1 GCA_003225215.1 Acidobacteriota bacterium | reverse complement strand
GTGAGCTGTTGTGGCAAATGTTGGTACCGCAATACCAACTTTAGGTTTCCCAATACCTGTGGAAAAGGGCAGTACTCGTTACCCCGCAATTCGGGCAATTTGAGCACGAATCACCTGAGACATCGAAATACTACCAAATTCATTGTCTTCGACGGCAATTCTGCGGGACTCTGGGCCAATTTTCTGGTTTCTGAGCTGCACCACAACAGCACCGTTCCGCTACAAAGAATTGGAGAGCTAACTGCAAAGGTAAACAGGAGAACGTCAGCAATCGCCACGACAAAGAAAAAAGAAAAAAGGACCCCTGGAATGTCGAGTCGAGTGGACGGAATTCAATTGGCGACTTTTCTCCCCATCATTCAGCACGCCGAACAGGGTTCGGTTGACCGTTATAAGGGCGTTTTTGAAGGAAACCGTCATCGTGTGTACTCCCTTTCCTTCTACATGACGGGAAATGAACTCACTGCTGAAGATGTAATGACGAGCACCTTTTGCCGTGCCTTTGCGACAAGCTCTAAGCCGGATGCGGAAACAATCGATCGTGCTCTGGTGACCGAACTGCGGGAACTCACGCCTATTGGCAATTTTACAATTCAATGCCGACCGGTGGACCAGGTCAGTCAGGTTCGCCGAAATACGCGGCGAGCAGATTTAGAGAACGCCGTCGTCCAACTCCCCTCGACCGAGCGGCTAATTTTTTTGATGCATGACGTGGAAAATTACGATCACGCCCGCATTGCCAGAACCATCGGGATCACAGAAACCGAATCGAAGGCGGGTCTGTTTCAGGCGCGACTGAAGTTGCGGGAGATTCTGGCAAATTAAACCGTCGCTCCCATACAGATTTTGTCGGCCTCGCAGAATGTCTACTTTTTCTGCCCTTCTTCCCTTTTCTTCTTGGCCCAACCCTCTTTGACCACTTGGATACCGCGCGCGATGGCCAGCGAATCCGGAGGCACATCCGCGGTTATGCAGGAGGCTGCACCGAGGTATGCTCCGTGACCGATTTTCACCGGTGCCACAAGAGTTGAGTCGCTGCCCACGAACACGCCATCCTCGATCACTGTCTTGTGTTTCTTTGTACCGTCATAGTTGCAGGTGATGGTGCCGGCGCCGACATTTACGCCGGCGCCGATCTCCGCATCTCCGAGATAACTGAGATGGTTCGCCTTCGAGCCACGGCCAAGACGCATTTTCTTGGTCTCGACGAAATTCCCTAAATGGGCTCCTTCGCCAATGTCGCTCCCTGGGCGCAAGTGGGAGTATGGACCGATGACTGCGCCGTTCGCGATCGAGCTGTCATCGACAACGCAGCCTGGAAGCAGGCTCACGTTGTTTCCGATAGTGGAATTCGTGATCACCGAATATGAGCGTATCCGGCTGCCCTCCCCAACGACGGTTTTCCCCAACAGTTGGACAAAGGGCTCGATCGTAGCATCAGCCGCAATGCGGACGTCGTCGTCGATCACGCATGTCTCAGGTCTGAAAATCGTTACACCTTCGCTCATCAGAGAGCGGGCCTTGCGCATGCGCATATTTGCATCGAGACTCATTAGCTCAGCGATGGTATTGCCGCCCAAAACCTCGTCAGGATCTTCCGCGCGGATGGCCATCACCTTCTGCCCTTCAGCTACGAGCAGAGCGGCCATATCTGTCAGATAGTATTCGCCGTGAGGATTGTTGGTCACGAGGCGATGAATGTTGGCGAATAGCGGATTGGAGCTGAAAGCGTAGAAGCCGGAATTTATTTCTCCGACATTCGATTGTTCCGGACGGAGCGATTTCTGCTCCACAATCGCCGCAACGCGATTGGTGGAGCCCTCCCGCAGAACGCGTCCATATCCGGTTGGATCCGAGGGCGCAGCCGTAAGGATTGTCATCGCGGCGTCTTGTTCGATATGAAAATCACGGATGCGGCGAATCGTCTCCGCACGAATGATCACGTAAATGTTCTGGGGCGGAACAACCTCTGCTGCTGATCGGATCACATGCGCCACCAGTGGTTTGCCGCCTACTTCGTGCAGTACCTTGGGACGCTTCGACTTCAGCCGAGTCCCTTTTCCGGCCGCCATGATGGCGATAGCAAAGTCCTGTGATGACATGGATTAATGGTACCGTCTGGGCTCAGAATTCGGGGCTGATGGGTCTGCGGAAAATCATAGACAAAGTAGATACAGGGAAAGTAACAGGGAATTTTCCGAGGCGGACTCGATATCGTCAGATTCTGCCCAAATTATGCAAACTTCAGCTAAAACCAGGGAATTAACAGCGATCTTCTCAATTTTCTCCGCAAGCCATGACCAGCAAGTATTTATCCCCTTTCCTCGGAGGATTCGGAAAGCTAATAGGGAAACATCAGGGATTTCGCCGCTCGGACGACTCTGCGGCCAAGCCTAGCTTTGGGCTTTCGCCTCTGTCTCCACAACTAAATAATTAGTTACTTTTCTTCCTATCGGTCGTCTAATCAAACAGAGGAGAAGGATGCCGCGTAAACCGTCGGAAACCCTGACCGAAGCCGAGCTGCGGGTCATGAACGTCGTGTGGAGTAAAGAACCGGCGACAGTGCAGCAGGTCCTCGATTGGCTCTCCGCTGACTACGACTTGGCTTACAACTCTGTTCTCACCACGATCCGCATCCTTGAGAAAAAGGGATATTTGAAGCACACCAAAGACGGTCGCGCACACATTTATCGGCCGGTAATCGCACGCGAGGAGGCGAGCCGGTCCGAAGTGCGTCATCTGGTCAGCCGGTTTTTCGGCAATTCGCATCAGTCTCTCCTCCTGAATCTCTTACAGGAGCGGAATTTCAAGGCCGAGGACCTTAAACAGTTGCGGCAGATTCTGGAGGCGAGTAAGCGCAAATGATTGAGCTTGCGACCATTCAAGCTGCGGCTCAAGTTGCCGGGGGACGCCTGATTACTGGCATTGCCACAGGCCTGGTCCTCATGACATTTACCGCTATGGTGCTTCCAGCTATCCGCCGTTCCAGCACGCGGTTTGCGGTTTGCTTTCTTACGCTCCTCGCCGTTGCAGTACTCCCCGTGGCTTCGTGCTTTGTTGGCGGCCATGCAAACGGTATTCCGGCGGCGTTTAGCTTCGCCATACGGGGCCAGTGGGCGGTCGCGATTTTTGGCGTCTGGATCGTTGGGGCAGCCATGGGGCTCAGCAGAGTCATCGCGGGACTAATTCGTGCGAGCCGAATTAAGCGAGGTTGCGTTGAGCTGGATGCAAGCCTCGTTACTGCACTTTCCGCAGCGTCCGTTGAAGGGAATCGGGCATTCAATCTGAATTTCTCCCGACTTGGCGCGAGACGAAACGTCTCGCTCTGCATTTCTGACGACGTATCGGTTCCCACGGCGATCGGCTTCTTTCGACCCGCCATCCTGCTTCCCTCATGGGCCACGACAGAGCTTTCGGCATCCGAACTGAACTCAATTCTCTTACACGAGCTCGGGCATCTTCGCCGCGGAGACGATTGGACCAATCTGGCACAAAAAATATTGCAGGCCCTTCTCTTCTTTCATCCGGCCGTCTGGTGGATTGATTCGCGACTGGCGTTGGAGCGTGAAGCCGCTTGCGACGATCTCGTCGTAGCGAAAACCAGCGATGCTCATGGCTATGCCAAGTGCCTGGTTTCTGTCGCTGAAAAAAGTGTTGGACGGCGAGCGTTTTCCCTGACTGTTGCTGCAGTGAGTCGGGTCCGCGAGACCGCTGCGCGGCTCACGAGGATTCTCGATCAAAACCGGCCGGCGGGGACCCGGGTATCGAAACCGGCATTAGCAGCGTTTGCCACATTGACGCTCGCTCTCCTGGTTGAAATGCCGCGCGTTCCTGCGATCGTGGAGTTTCGCAATGCGGTGCCTGCGACCCTCGCGCACCAGAGCGGTCCCGCAATTGCCAATGACACGCAATCGGTTCCTGCCATTGTCCCCGCCTCGTCCCATATTGAAACGGGCGATCGGGAAGGGCTCTCTCGACCGATTCTCAGGAAGGCGGAGTTGCGAACTCGAGGTGTGTTAGTTGCCAGGGATTCGGCGCGAACAAATTCAGCATCAAGAAGACAAGTGCGGATGAATCGTGTCCAGAACGAAAATTTGAAGCCGTCACCGGCGGTGCAGACTAGCTGGAGTCAAGAGAAAGTAGCTCCCACATTCTTGTTGGTGACGCAGACAGTGGGTTGCGACGAGTACGGAAATTGCTTTGTGACCGTTAGAACATGGCAAGTCCTAACTCTTCAGCGAACCAGAGATCAAGCCCAAAAGGGAAACGACTCCAAATCGATCTAGGAGTTTTTTTTGGCTCGATCAACTAAATACTTAGTTTTATGAAGGAGAACAAAAGCCAATGAGTAGTAATGGATGGAAAACAGCGCTCACAAGACGCTTGATTGCGCCGGCAATTGCCTTGGCGATCATCACGCCTTTTGGAGCACATGAATTCTTCAAACCGGAGATGGCGCGAGCCGCAGTCGCGGCGCCGGCGCCTGCTGCCGCGGCGTTGGACGAGAACAGCGTCAGCGCGCTGCTGTCGCTCGACAAGGCCATGGAAACTTTGGCGGCGCGGGTCACGCCAGCGATCGTGAACGTTACAGTCACATCGAAAACGAAAGTTGATCTCTCATCGGAAGGAATGCCGGACGGGCTTCCAGAAGGCATACAAGGCTTCGGGCAATTCTTCGGACATCCGATGCAGCCTCAGAACCGCGTCGTGCATGGGCTCGGAAGCGGCGTGTTTATCTCGCCCGACGGATACATCGTTACCAACAATCACGTTGTGGACGGCGCCACGGACATTCGCGTGACCATGAGCGACCGACGAATCCTGCAGGCCAAGCTGATCGGAGCAGATCCGCTCACCGATTTGGCCGTGATCAAAGTCAATGGCAACGATTTCCCGAGCGTGCCGCTGGGCGACTCAACCAAGTTGCATCCTGGACAAACCGTTTTGGCATTCGGCAATCCGTTGGGATTTCGTTTCACCGTGACTCGCGGCATCGTGAGCGCACTGAATCGTGCCAATCCGGATTCGAGCGATCCGCGTAAGCCTGGCCAGTTCATTCAAACAGATGCGGCCATCAACCAGGGCAACTCCGGCGGTCCACTCGTCGATGCTCGCGGAGAAGTGATAGGAATCAATACCTTCCTGATCTCACCTTCCGGCGCCTTTGCAGGAATGGGTTTTGCCATTCCGACGCAGATCGTTAAGCCCACGGTGGACAAGCTGATCCGGTACGGAAAAGTTCGTCACTCCTATATGGGAATTGGGATCAGCGATGTTACGCCGGAGAACTCCAAGTTCTTCCAGATGACAAAGGCCTCAGGCGCGGTAATAACGCAGGTGGAGCCCAACGCTCCCGGAGCCAAAGCCGGACTTAGAGTTGGCGATGTGATCACCAAAGTCGATGGACATGAAGTCAGCGACGCCGGCGAGTTGCAAGTGGAAATCGGACAGAAGCAGCCTGGCGAGAAGGTTGAACTCCAGGTAATGCGCGACGGCAAGAATCTCACTCTGCCTGTCACCGTCGAAGAATTCGGAAAGGGTAAAGGCAGCGATGAGGAGGGCGTCAGCACTCCTGAAGGCAAGGCGCGCTGGGGCATCGGTCTTGGCGATCTGAATTCGGAGATTCGCGCTCAGGTTCAGGCTCCCGACGACGTTCACGGAGCAGTAGTGGCTCGCGTACAGCCTGGCAGCCCTGCGGACAATGCAGGTCTCGCTGCGGGTGATGTTATTCAGTCCGTAAACCGCAAACCCATGCAGTCTGCCGCAGATGTGAAGGCAGCGCTGTCCAAAATTCCCAACGGGGAGGATGCGCTGGTTCTCATCTGGAGCCAGGGCGGAAGCACGTTCCGCGTGATGCACTCCGGGGATCACAGCTAGGACAAAGGGCGGCGCATTGCGCGAATTGCGGATGTGCCGCTTTGCTCGGAGATGACTGCAAGAACAAAATAACCACGGAAGACACAGAGGGCACAGGGGAACGGCTTTAGGTTAACTGTGGGCCGTGCCTGCTTGTAGGCCTGTGCCCTCACATCTCCTCTGCCCCCTCAGTGTCCTCCGTGGTTAAATCCGGTTTTAGGATTGCCTGTATCGAGTCGGATCGGGAATTCCCGCTTCGGTAAACCCTTTACGGCGGAGCTGGCACGAGTCGCAGCGCCCGCATGCGTAGCCGTCCGGCGAGGGATCATAGCAACTGGAAGTCAGGGAATAGTCCACTCCGAGTGCGGTACCTGCAGCGATAATCTGCGCTTTGGTCATCTGGATCAGCGGCGCGTGGATCGTGACTCCATGGCCTTCAACGCCTGATTTGGTAGCGACATTCGCCAAGCTTTGAAAGGCAGCGATGAACTCCGGCCGGCAGTCAGGATAGCCACTGTAATCGAGCGCGTTCACACCGACGAAGATGTCGGTGGAGCCGATCACCTCGGCCAGCCCCAGCGCGAACGAAAGAAAAATCGTGTTTCGCGCAGGCACATACGTAACGGGAATTCCGTTCGCCATCTGCGATTCCCGACGATCCTTCGGCACATCGATGTCGCCGGTGAGTGCCGAACCTCCGAACTGGCGCAGATCGAACGACATCACCGAATGCTCGGCGCCAAACGCCGCCGCCAACTGCTTCGCCGCGCGAAGCTCGACCCGATGACGCTGCCCGTAGTCGAAGCTGAGTGTGTGCGGAGTGAATCCATCGCGGCGGGCGATCGCCAGCACCGTGGCTGAATCCAGGCCGCCACTCAGCAGGACTATGGCCTTCGGCTTGGTTTGGTGTTCGACCATCGACATTCTTGCTTGCGCTCCAATCAGGAGTCGCCATGCCTATATTCTCGCAGGAAGGGAGACGGCTTTGGCTTTGTGGCACAGCCGCCCTCGGCTGTGAGCTCTTGATTCTCGTTTGAGTTTCCAAATCACCAGCATTGCAGAATCTTCGATATCTGAACACCAGGCCAGGGCTTACGCCTCTGGGTTCTGCTTCTTTCGGCCCTTTGGGCCTGTTCGCGCTGATCAGGGCTTACTCATAGTCGCTCGAGCGAAGCAAACGACGCACGTAATAATCAAGTGCCGCAACCCAGGGGGCTGTGCCGCAAAGCGGAGCCGTGTCTTCAAAGGCTGGTTTCCGAAACTCAACGACTAAGCTCATCACGTCGTGCAGATTGTATCCTCTTGTTGTGTGCCTATCATCCTCCAAGCCCAGCGACTGACTCGTGCAGTAAAAGGCAAAAGCATCGTTAACGACGTCAGCTTCGATGTGAATGCCGGCGAGCTCCTGGCCATTGTCGGTCCGAGCGGGGCAGGGAAGTCGTCGCTGCTTCGCTTGCTCAATCGACTCGACGAGCCCGCCAGCGGCACGGTGCTCATCGAAGGCAAAGACTATCGTGAAATTCCCACTCGAGAATTGCGACGCCGGATTGGCATGGTCATGCAGCGGCCATTCGTCTTTCCCGGCACTGTGGCTGAAAATCTGCGTTTTGGTCCACAGCAGCAGGCGAGGACCCTAAGCGACGACGAGATCGAGAATCTGCTGGGCGAAGTGGGACTCGCCGGCTATGCCGCCGAGGATGTTGGACATCTTTCAGGAGGCGAAGCGCAGCGAGTCTGTTTTGCCCGCGCACTGGCAAACCAACCTACGGTTCTTCTACTTGACGAGCCCACATCGGCGCTCGACGAAGCGGCCAAACTCGAAGTGGAAGCGGTGATACGAAAAATCTCCGGGCAGGGGGTGACGTCCGTGATGGTGACGCACGATTTCCGTCAAGCGCGTCGGCTGGCTACGCGGGCGGCTCAACTCGAGTCCGGCAAGCTTGTCAGAGTCGGGCCGGTATCCGAGGTGCTGAATGTTGAAACAACTCTTTCCTAATCAGGTCGCATTGGGTTTTGCCCAGGCGGGCGTAACCGCAGTGCTGGCAATGCTTGTCGGATTTGCGGCTCGCAAGCGCGGCATCCACGTGGAATGGGAAACACTGATTGCGCTCGCTCGCGGATTAGCCCAGATCGTCGCCGTTGGTTTCATTCTGGTCTTTATGCTGAAAGGCCCGCAATGGACGAGCGCGTTGATGCTCTCCGCTATGGTGATCGCCGCCGGAACTACCTCGGCACGGCGGACGAAGAAAATTCCCGGCTCGTTTGAAGTGTCATTTTGGTCCATTCTGATTGGATCGGGCTCGGTAATTGCGATCATGACCTGGGCTGGCGTGATCGATGGGGCGATCACTTCTATCGTTCCCGTGGGCAGCATGATCATCGCCAACGCGATGAACACCAATGCGCTCGCGCTCGATCGCTTCCGCGCCGAGGTAGAAGCGCATATTGGCGAAATCGAATCGGCGCTGGCACTCGGGGCGGCTCCCGATGTCAGCGTTTCGCCGGCAGTGCAGAAATCATTCTCCGCAAGTTTGATTCCCGCGCTCAACAACCTGCGCTCGCTGGGGCTGGTGTGGATTCCCGGCCTCATGGCAGGCATGGTGCTTTCGGGATCCTCACCGCTTTATGCGGCTATCTATCAGTTCGTCGTGATCGCGATGATCTTTGCTTCTTCGGGTCTTACATCGCTGATCTGCACAAGTCTCATTCGTCAGCGGATATTTACACCCGCCGAGCAGTTGGCGATGGCGCGATA
>QIBC01000067.1 GCA_003225215.1 Acidobacteriota bacterium | reverse complement strand
TCCGCATCTTCGAGCGGGGTGCCGGAGAGACGCAGTCTTCCGGTACGGGATCCTGTGCGTCGGCGATCGCCGCAATTCACACCGGGCACATTTCCTCCCCTGTCGAGGTTCACGCTCCTGGCGGCAAGCAGGTAGTTCACTGGGACGGCGCAGACGCTCTGCTCCTCGAAGGCCCGGCGCGCCTCGTATACCGAGGCGAGTTCTTGTTGTAACGACACTAAGGAAGTGCGATGCAAAAAATTGGATTAAAAAGCTGCCTGTTGCCCTTGAGTGGAAAGACTTCTCTGCGGAATTGGCAACACCACTAGATTGGTGTCCGTTTCTATCGGCTAAGATTGAAAACTTGTGACCGTCGAACGTTCATCCCTGGTTCGTCCTGCCGTTCTTCAAAAAGGAGACACTGTGGGCATCGTTGCTCCGGCTGGGCCTGTGAACCGGCAGCAGTTCGAAGCAGGCGTTCTGGCATTGCGGCAGCTTGGACTTTCTGCTGTTTTTTCCGAAAGCGTCTTCGACCGTGAACTTTATTTTGCGGGCGGAGTGCAGCGTCGCGTTGACGAATTGCATGAGATGTTCCGCTTGCCGGAAGTGAAAGCGATTATTTGCGCCCGCGGGGGATATGGTTCGAATTATTTATTGCCCCATTTGAATCTCGGCCTGATCGCAAAGAATCCCAAGATTTTCTGCGGCTACAGCGATGTGACAACCCTGCTGACTCACTTTCATGACAGACTCGGGCTGGTTGGTTTTCATGGTCCCATGTTGGCGAAGGACTTTGCTCGGCCCGACGGCGTGCATCTCAAGTCTTTTTCCTTTGCGAGCTCTGGGCAACCGCGCTGGATGATTACTTACTCGGATTCGCCTTCGATGGAATCAATCTGCAAAGGAGAGGCGGAAGGAAAATTGTATGGAGGATGCCTTTCGTTACTTGTCGCGTCGCTAGGAACGCCTTATGAGATTCAGACAGAGGAAACGATCCTTTTTCTCGAGGATCTCGGCGAGTGGCCCTACCGAATCGATCGCATGTTGATGCACTTGAAGTATGCAGGCAAGCTGGAGAAGGTGCGGGGCATCGTCTTCGGAGAGATGCTCGAGTGTTCTCCTCCCGCAGAGTGGGGCTACACGCTTCAGCAGGCGATCGCCCGCGTCCTCGGCGATTTGAATATCCCCATAGCATTCGGCCTGCGCTCCGGTCATGTCTCTGCTGAAAACATCACGTTACCGATTGGCGTGCAGTCGCGACTCACGGTTGCCGAGACTGCGACTCTGGAAATATTGGAAGCAGCTACCACCCCGCGCAGTGAAACCACCAAGGCAGGGCAGAATTGAGCGAACGCGAGCATGTACACCTCATCGGAATATGCGGTACAGCAATGGCCTCTCTGGCTGGTCTGCTCAAGCAACGTGGGTTTCAAGTGACCGGCTCAGATGCTGCTGCATATCCGCCTATGTCCGATCTGCTCCGCAGCATGAACATTCCTATTGCGGAACCATATTCCGAGGAAAATCTGAAGCCGCGTCCCGATCTGGTAGTGGTCGGGAATGCGATCTCGCGAGGCAATGTTGAATTGGAGCACGTGCTCGACCATCACATTCCGCTCCGCTCATTGCCGCATGTCCTTCACGAAAACTTCCTCAGAGGACGCGAGTCGATCGTAGTAGCCGGCACTCATGGGAAAACTACGACCACGTCGATGCTTTCTTGGATCTTTCAAGTAGCAGGGAAGAATCCATCGTTCCTGATTGGAGGCGTCGCGGAAAACTTTGGTACCAGTTTTGCTTTGCGACAAAGCAAGCACTTCATCCTTGAGGGTGACGAGTACGACACCGCGTTTTTCGATAAGGGCCCGAAGTTCCTGCACTACTTCCCGGATTCTGTGATCCTTACGTCGGTCGAGTTCGATCATGCGGACATTTACAAGGATTTGGATGCCGTGAAGACTTCCTTCAAACGCCTGGTAAACCTGGTTCCACGGAGCGGATACCTTGTGGCATACGACAACTCAACCAACGTTGATGAGTGCATCGCACGCGCTTTTTGCAAAGTCGAACGCTACGGCCAGGGCGAGACCTCGGCCTGGCGGGCTCGCGATCTAGTCTTCGGCAGCGAAGAAACTTCATGGAAGGTCGACCGTGAGGGAAAGCTGTGGGCCGAGTTACGGATGTCGATCGCCGGGGAATACAACGTGATGAACGCTACGGCTGCGGCTGCAATGGCCGCGCGCTATGAGATCCCGCCCGAGGCGATCGCTGAAGCTCTTGCTTCGTTCAAGAGCGTGAAACGCCGGCTCGAAGTGAAGGCCGAAGTTGCGGGCGTGACCATCATCGACGACTTCGCACATCATCCCACAGCGATTGCCGAGACTCTCAAAGCGTTGCGCACCCGTTATAAGAATCGCCGTCTCTGGGCGATTCTCGAGCCGCGCTCGAACACGCTGCGGCGCAATGTTTTTTTCAAGGAATTGGTGGCGAGCCTCGCCAATGCCGATGAGATTGTAGTTGCCAGCGTCTTCAAGGCGGAAGCAATTCCCGAGGGCGAGCGTCTCTCAAGCACGGAACTAGTCAAGGAACTTAATCGGCACAAGCATCATGCGCGAGAATGCAAGGACGCCGACGCGATTGTTGACTCCATTGCTCCCGAATTGGGCGAAGGAGACGTGGTTGCAATTCTCTCCAACGGCGGCTTCGGCGGTATCTACGAGAAGCTTCCGGCGCGGCTGAGCAAGACGGCATGAGATCGCGCCTCGCCCATTGCTTAGCTTCTCTGTTTTTGTTTGTTGCCGTTGCGCCGGCGCAGACCGAATCGAAACTCGACTACACGATCATTCTGGCCGACGCTGCCCACCATCGCGTCCACGTAACAATGTCCTACGATCCCGAGAGCGGAGGCAACCAAGTTCAATTGCCGGTATGGAACGCTCTTTATCAGGTGCGTGACTTCGCGAAAAATGTGATTGCGGTAAAGGCGTCGAGCCAGTCCGGGGAACAGCTTCCTCTGACCCAGATCGATAAGACTACTTGGGAGTTCCGGCCCAAGCCGGGTTGGGCGAGAATTGAATATGACGTAGTCCTCGATGAAGGTGGTCCGTTTGGAGCACAGTTCAATGCGCACCACGCGTTCTTTAATTTCGCGGAGGTGTTGATGTATCCGCCGGCCGGCCGCGAATTGCCGATTGCCGTTCGTTTCGATCAAATCCCTCCATCTTGGAAGCTTGCCACTCCTCTTCCATCAGTAAGCCTTCCTGCAAGCACGTCCAATGGGGGATCCGGATACGTGCTCCGCGTGAACAACTACGATCGCCTCGTCGACAGTCCGTGCGAATTGGGTGAATTCGCCGAAAGTGACTTCGAGCAGGGCGGCGCTAAGTATCGCGTTGTAATCGACGCTGACGCGAGAGATTACGATGCGCCCAAACTCGTCGAGTCGCTGAAGAAGATTACTGCTGCGGAAACGGCATGGATGGATGATCGGCCCTTCGAGACGTATCTTTTCATTTATCACTTTCCTCATGGACCAGCCGGTGGAGGTATGGAACACGCGTACTCGACCGCGATCGACCTTTCGGCAAGCGAACTGAAAGACCTGAAGAACTTTCAGTCGGTGAGTGCTCACGAATTCTTTCACCTATGGAATGTGAAGCGCATTCGTCCCCAGTCGCTGGAGCCTATCGATTACTCCCGCGAGAACTACACACGAGCGCTCTGGTTCAGCGAAGGTGTTACCACTACGGTCGGCGACTTGGCGTTGGTGAACGCCGGGCTAATGAAGCCGGAAGAATATTTCAACAAGATCTCTGCAGCGATTACTACGCTGCAATCGCGTACGGCGCACGTTACCCAATCTGCGGAAGAGTCGAGTCTTAACACCTGGCTCGACAAGTATCCGGCCTATCGCTCGCCGGAGCGCAGCATCAATTACTACAACAAAGGCGAGCTGTTGGGTGTCTTACTCGACTTGAAAATTCGCCAGGATTCGCATGGACGCTACTCGATCCGCGACCTCTTTCACAACATGAATCGCGATTACGCGAAGCAAGGCAAGTTTTTCCAAGACTCGGACAGCGTTCGGGCAGCCGCCGAAAGTCTTACGGGAAGTGACCTGCGCGGCTTCTTCGATCAGTACGTTGCAGGAACGCAAGAACTTCCATATAACGAGCTCTTTGCAACAGTCGGACTAACGCTTGCGCAAGAAAATCGAATGATTGCCGATCCCGGCTTTCGGGCAGCGCGGAATTTCACGCCTCCACTGATCGTAGAGGAAGTCTATGGCGATCAGGCGCGAAATGCCGGGTTGCGGCCAGGCGATGAGATCGTCGCAGTCGATGGGCAACTGCCGGCGCGTTCTCTAGAGCAGCAGTTTGCAAATTCCAAGCCAGGCACAAAAGTTCGGCTCACCGTGCAATTGCGTGGAGCTCGGAAGGACGTTGAATTGAAGCTTGGCGAGCAATCGCTTCCCGCTTATGTGCTGCACGAATCTGCGCAAGCAACCGCTGAGCAGCTCGCCCGCCGCAAAGCCTGGATTAACTCAGAGGACCAAGTTCCCTCGCGCGCTCAATGATCTCCGCCGTCAGAACTGCGCTGGCATTGCTGTTTGTGGTTATTTCCACGACTTTGGGCGCGCTCGTCGGTTTTCCCTGGACCTGGATTACAGGCAGCGCCGATGTGCTTTATGCGATTGCGATGTGGATCGTGCGGACCGGGCTTCGCCTGGCCGGTATTCGCGTCCAAGTCGAGGGAATCGAGCCAATCAATCCGGCAGAGACGTATATTTTTATGTGCAACCACGTCTCAAACCTCGACCCTCCGATATTGATCCCTGCGATTCCCCGACGCACTTCCGTGCTGGTGAAGAAAGAATTATTTCAGGTCCCTATTTTGGGACGAGCGATGCGAATGGCGGATTTGGTAGCCGTCGACAGGCGCAACCGTGAAGCGGCGGTCAACAGCATGCGCGCAGCCGAAGAAGTCATGGCGAGAGGATTGAATATGACGGTTTTTCCCGAGGGTACGCGCTCCCGAGACGGCCTCCTGCTTCCTTTCAAAAAGGGGCCCTTTTATCTGGCGACGGACAGCGGTATCCCAGTCGTTCCGGTGACAATTCTGGGCTCAGATTCGCTGATGCCTAAGGGCAGCACGTTGATCTATCCGGGAATGGTGCGCCTGGTTTTTCATACGCCGATTTCGCCCAAGCGATTTACCGACAACGACGAACTCATCGCCGCGGTTCGCCGTGAGATCGCCTCGGCTCTACCGCCCAGTTTGCGCGAAGCGAATCTTGACTCCGCGTCGTGACATTTCCCGCAGGAATAGATCCGTCGGCACGTCGAGTTCTTGTCGGATTCCTCCACGCTTGGCGATCGCGCCAGCAGCCATCATCTGTAGAACTACCGAGGCGGGCCACGCCGTTGTGCGCATCATCGACGTTAAATTGGTCCTGCGGTCATACTCGTCGAGCATCGTGTATGACAGCACGCGCTTGTTCGCGTGAGCCTCAATGCGCATGATGGTTACATCAGGTTCTTCGCCTGAAAGTTTCTCCAGAAACAAGTGCGAAGTGAGTTCTCGCGGGCTGATCTCTCCGGATTTCAACCGACGTTTCTCGCTCGAAAAGAATCCCAAATCGTGAAGTCCGCGAATCAACGTATAGTGGTCGGGATAGCGCAGCGTTTTCTCGAAGCACTCGCCCACTTCGCCCTGAAAGCTTTCCGGCATCGTTGAAGTCCCACCTGAAGTATGGAATGCGACCATCGGGCGAAAGCCACGGATGTGAAATTCTTCTGGTTCGGTGAGCGGCTCGATCTCCACCAACTTTCCCCCTTTCAGCACGCGCGCCGGTTCTACGTACTCATTGATGAGGCCCTCTACCGAGAACACCAGCTGGTATTCGAAAGGTGGCCGAGGCTTCTTTGGCAATCCACCAACATAGAGTTTCAATGCATCAATTGCCGGTTTGTCAGCTTTCTTCTTGGCGGGAGCGGCAGTGCGACGAGGACCCTTCTCGGTGCGCAACCGCCGTACTAAATCGCCGGCCAGGACGCTCGCCAAGCCGGGCGATAAGCCGCAATCGGGAGCCAGGCCGATTCCATTCTTTTCCGCTTCTGCGCCCATCGCGAGCGTCTTTCGGACGACTGTGTTGTTGCCCCCAAGGTCGGCAAAGTGACAGCCAGCTCCGATCGCAGCGCGAGCGAGGCCAACGTTGAAAAAATAGGGAACTGCGGAGAGAACTCCGGTATGTCCACGCATAAGCGCGGAAGCAGAACTCTCGTCTGCTGCGTCGAGGACAACAGGCTGTACGGGTGCGCCCTTCTTTCCGTGACTCTTGGCGATGAACTGGACAGCATCTTGTGCGCGAGCGATGTCGGCATCTGCCAGAGTCACCGACTCCACTTCACTCGATCGCGCCATATCGAACGCGGCTGCCGACCCCATCATCCCTGCCCCAATAACCAGTAATTTCATTTGTCCTTCTGAAGATCAGTCTCGCCTGTAAGTCGCACACGGCCACAGTTCAGGTTGCAAGCTCAACCTTCGCAGTGCGCTCTCTCTGATGTACTTGTGAAGCAGAGGCAGTGGGCAGTGCGATCAAACCACAAAATCAAAACAAGGGAGTGTAAATGAGGATCACGTCCGCGCCAAATGCGAGATCAGCCGATTCCTAGTTCGTCGGCAGACTCAAGCGGTGTTCCACAGCGGCGGCAGATTACAGCTGAACAGTCTCCGCAAGTCAGGGGATCGGTGACCTCCAGGGCACAATTTGGACAGTACAGACTCTCTTTGCCGTTTGTAGACTTGGACGGTTCGCTTGGCACGGATGGAGGTTAGCACAAGATAGTTTTGTCATCTCGTCGTTTGGTCCTTGCGCAACTCGTACTGGAAGATGGAACGTTGAACTTGAAAAATGATCCTCGTCCTGCATGCCTGAGCAAGTGATTAAATACCGTGGCCGTCTCGCGCCGTCGCCCACAGGTCTGCTGCATGTCGGGCATGCGCGAACCTTTTGGATCGCGGCGCAACGCGCCTCCGAACACCGGGGAACATTGATCCTGCGCAACGAAGATCTGGATCCGCAGCGATGTCGTCGGGAATTGGTCGACGCAATGTATGAGGACCTTCGCTGGTTGAGTATTCAATGGTCGGAAGGTCCAGATTGCGGTGGACCTTACGCTCCATATTCGCAAAGCGAGCGCCGCGAGTTTTATGTCGATGCCTGGCGCACGCTCCGCGATACGGGCGCGATCTATCCGTGTACCTGCTCGCGCAAAGATGTCGCTCAGGCTGCCGCCGCTGCCAACAACGATGTGGACGACGAGCCTCTATATCCGGGCACATGCCGCCAGCGCACCGATGCTTCTAATTTCTCCACGCCGGAGGGCGTGAATTGGCGGTTCAGAATTCCCGACGGCCAGGAGATCGCATTCGATGATGAGCACCTGGGTCCGCAACGATATATAGCAGGCCAGGACTTTGGGGATTTTTTGATATGGCGCCGCGACGACGTGCCTGCGTACCAATTGGCCGTAGTTGTTGATGATGCTGCGATGAGAGTCACTGAGGTCGTTCGCGGAGCGGATTTATTGAAGTCCACCGCCCGCCAACTTCTGATTTACCGTGCCCTAGGACTGCAGACTCCCCAGCACTACCACTGCGATCTTGTGCGGGACGAGTCAGGAGTCCGCCTGGCGAAGCGCCACGACGCTCTAAGTATTCGGCATTTGCGTGAGAGCGGATGGATACCGGAGCAGGTGCTCAAAGCGGCGGGTTTAGAGTACTGATCGGAAGAGAAAATCACCTTATCGGCGCTCCGGGTTCATTTTCCGGGACATTAGATTCGGCCAAACTATGGCAGACCGCTGACCACGCAATGATGGACTCTACGCTCGATCAATCCCGTAAAGCTGCCAAAGTTGGCGCTGCGCTTCGTCGAGGGTGGGAAATGGTCCGTGCCACTGAACCAGAGCCGGATCAGCCTTGCCGGTCGGCTTTCGCGGGCGGGATTGCTTGCAACCAGCGGTGTGAATGGTTACGACGCGATGACTCTGAAGCTGGGCATCTTCGTGTAGATGCAGGCTCATTGATTTCACCGTCGAATTCATCCTATGACGGAGCTTGGATGCAGCAAAATGCAATGTTTCTATGGCAACGATAGAGTTTGTTTTGGCTATGCCACGAAGCGAAACTAACCAGCGACGGCGTTGGCGATGCCCTCGATTGCCGTCAGCGCCTGGCTGAGCTCCACAGATATCGAGTGACGCTTTTCGAGATAACTCGGCGAATTGTAGGAGATCCAGGTCTGATTTCCAGGATCTTGGGCGACTAGCAGTTTGAGCGGCAAGTCCAGCGCAATCGAAGGCGAGGCGAGCATAAGCGGAGTTCCCGCTTGGGGACTGCCAAAGATCACCAGCTTCGTGGGTGGCATCTGCAGTCCGGCGACCGCTGCCTCTCCACTGTGATCGATGATGCAGAAGATTTTGAGTCCTTTAGTGGCGACGAGCCGCTCCACCCTCTGCATCGTGTCGGAAAAAGAATGCAGACTCCGAACGTTGACGATTCCACTTTCCTTCAGGCCAACGACCCCCGACATAACTTCCTCCGTATTAACTACGCATGGGAGCGCTTAAATTCATCAAAACTCGCCAGGAAACGATCGATGTCCGCGGGCAGCAGGTAATAAGGTGTCGAGAGACGGAGTTTCGAGGGCTCGCCTCCGCGAATTCTGATCTTCTTCTCCTGCCACATCCAGTGCTCCATTTCCATTCGCTTCAGGGGAGGTACATTCACGGTTACTATGCCACAACGCATGCCGGGATCGGGAGAAGTCCAGGAGACCGCGCCGCGTTTTGTCATCTCGGCCAGCATTCGATCGGCTAGTTGACGGTGACGGCGTTCAATTCGGTCCATACCTATCTGGTTGGCGAGTTCAAGGGAAGCGCGCAACCCGGCGAGCATGGGAACATTCGACGACCCGATGCGCTGAAAGCGCTCCGCCTTCAACTCCGGCCGCTCCCAACCTTCAGTGGCGATCGTGTTCCACAAGCGATCCTGCACCTCAGGCCGGAGGTACAAGAACCCTGTTCCCTTGGGCGCTTGCAACCACTTATGCGGAGAGGATGTGTACATGTCGCAGCCGATGTCGTGCACATTAAGCGGCATCATGCCTATGACGTGCGCACCGTCGAAGGCGCTGAGAATTCCTTTACTCCGCGCCAAGGCTGCGATCTCCTTCACTGGCTGGACAACGCCGGTGACCGTACTTATGTGACTCGTAAAGATAATTCGCGTGCGCGGCGTGATCGCGTCATTGATGCGATTGAGGATGTCAGCTGGTGATTTTGGCGGAAGTGGAATTTGGTACTTCTTGACTGCTACTCCATAGCGCTTCTCGCGCAGCAGCCACGGCTGTTCGCCTCCCGGATGTTCCTGGTCGCTGATTAGGACTTCGTCGCCGGCTTTCATCTCAAGTCCATTGGCGATGTAGTTGTTTGCCTCTGTTGCGTTACGAACGAGGGCGATCTCATCGCGCGTGGCTCCTATAAAAGCCGCGAGCGGATCACGGTACTCGTTCCACGACGCGTAGCCCCAGATCGGATAATCCTCCGGGTCGGTTTGTGCCATCTGCTCGGTTTGATGGAAAGACTCGACGATGGCGCGCAGGACCGGGCGAGGAGACGATCCCACGGTCCCGTTGTTCAGATAGACCTCGTCGGCAGGGATCAGGAATTGTTTGCGAAGTTCCGCCCAGTAGGCCTCCTGATCACGGTCATAGAGCTCCTTCGGAGGAAGGGGATGATTGTCGGACTGAGCTGCGGCTTGAGCTTCAGCTAACGAAAAGGGCAAGCCGGCAACTGCGGCGATGGCGGCTGAGGAAAGCAAGAAGCGACGACGATCGAGCACTTTGTGTCTCCCGGGTGTTGTGGCAACCGGGCAACATGCTGGACTTCCATCGCCGCTGTGTCAAGAAAAGTTCATCGAGAGCGCTCTCAGCTTTTCATCCGGCGTCGTTCGCAGCTTATGACTACCGAGCTTGGATCGATGGCGTCGCGGTCCTTTTGCATCTCGACTACTTTGCCTTCCTTGTCGATTAGATATGTCACACGCCTCGCGGCTTTGTAGCTGGAGTTGTAGACGCCGTACTCTTTGCTGGTGTCGCCGCCGAGATCGCTGAGCAAGGGGAATGTCACTCCAATCTGCGTTGCCCATGCTTTGTTGGCGAATGGACTGTCCATGCTTACACCCAGGACCTGGGTGTCTGTGCCTTCCAGTTTTTGCAGCTGATCCTGGAAGGCTTTCATCTCTTTCTCTCAGCCGCCGGTGAAAGCAAAGACGTAAAACGCGAGCACGACATTTTTCTTGCCGCGGAAGTCGGAGAGCTTTACTTCCTTTCCGTTCTGGTCACGCAGCTTGAAATCGGGCGCGGTGTCGCCTACTTTGACTTTAGGGTCGGGAGCGGCCGCCTGATCGGCGGCGTATGCCGTCGCCAAAGTTGCGAGGAGGAGAGCGGTAAGAAAGCCGAGGATTGGTTTACGCATCAAGTGCTCCTGGTGTTTGCCATCTGGAAACGTTGCATGCTGCAAGGCTGTCCAAATTGACTTCATAAAGCGCGGGCTTCACGTTGCGCACTAGGTAATCGATGAGCGGCCGCATCCCCGACTGAATTGCTTTCTCGTCACAACCCAATTCAGTCGTCCCGCAAACCACGCGGGACTCGCATGCGCAATCCGCCAACCCGGAGTTTTACTCCGGGCTATCTTCATGCGTGCCGCTAACGGCCCGGCACTGCTCCTGCGCACAGGCGATCATCGATTTGGACAGCCCTGCCGCATGTGGCGCCTCTACCGGCGAGTCAGAGTATTCGCTTTCGCCCTGGATCGTCAAACCGCAGTTCTCTTGCTTATCCCGCAGAAAACCCAGTACAGTGCAAAGTTCTGGGAAACAATGGCGCAAACCAGGCAAGTGGGCAAGTCAAAATCGGCACAGCTGTCCGAAGACAGGGGACGAACCGCCGAAGTCAAAGTCAACGGCAGCCGCGGCGACAAGTACCAGCGCATTCTGGATGCAGCCATTGCCGTAATCGGGGAAAAGGGATTCCACAATAGCCGCGTTTCGGACATCGCCGATCGCGCCGACGTCGCTGATGGAACCATCTATCTTTACTTCAAATCGAAAGAGCAAATCCTGATGGCCGCGCTCGACAGCGCGTTCGAGGCGTTTCTGCGCCAGGCGAAAAAAGAGATGTCGGGATTGGACGATGCCCCAGCAAAGCTTCGTACATTGGCTCGCCTGCATCTTCGCAAACTGAGCAACAATAGAAACCTGGCGGTAATGTTGCAAACAGAGTTGCGACAGAGCGCGAAGTTTCTCGCTGAGTTCTCGCAGCGTGAGCTGAAGGGATACTTTAACTTGATCCGCGAAGTAATTCGCGAAGGTCAGCAGCAGGGAAGCATACGCCGCGAAATCTCTGACAAGATCGCAGCCGCCTGTCTTTTTGGAGCAATGGACGAGTTAGTGACGGCCTGGGTGTTGAGCAGCCGGGAGCAAGATCTTGTGGCAGCTGCTGATCCGGTGGTCGATCTACTTCTTTCGGGAATGGAGGTGCGCGCCTGAGCAGCCTGCGCACGCTTAACGAGACATTCTTCGTCGGCGTCGACCGCGACTTGCCGCGCGTCATGAGCTTCGAGCGCGGCGGCACTTGGAGCGACATCTCTTCGCGCGTGATCTACGCGCGTGTTTATCACGTCGCACAGCAGCTCAGAGCATGGCAGATTCGCAAAGGCGATCGAGTTGCACTGATATCGGAAAACCGTTTTGAGTGGGCGGTTACCGACTGGGCTTGTCTGCTTTTGGGTGTAGTCGATGTGCCAGTCTATCCAACCCTTACGGCAGAGCAAACAGCGTTCGTTTTGAAGAACTCGGGTGCGAGAGCAATCTTTCTCTCCACGCGAAAGCAGCTCGACAAGGTGCTCAGCATCAAGCACGAGACTCAGCTCGAGCACATTGCCGTAATGGACGACCTGGATCATCCAGATGCTATCCGCATGAGCGAGATCATGCGCGCAGGGGAGGCAGTGTCGCGCGATTCGGAGTTTGATGCTGCTGCGCGATCCGTTGTTCCTGACGATCTAGCCACTGTCATTTACACGTCCGGCACCACGGGAGTCCCCAAGGGTGTGATGCTCACGCATGGCAACATTGCGTCAAATCTCGAGCAGACGGGACGCAGCCTGGGCTGGCAGCCGGGCCAGGTGACGTTATCGTTTCTTCCGCTCTCTCATGTCACCGCGCGCCACGTGGATTATTTGTGTTTCCTGCGCGGAGTCACGCTGGCGTATTGCCCAAGCTTCGATGAGCTCGCCACCAAACTTCAGCAGGTTCGTCCGCATTTGTTTGTCGGCGTCCCCCGGGTCTATGAAAAAGTGCGGCAGGGGGTTGAAAGTCGAGCTGCTACGGGCCTGAAGCGACCCGTATATGAATGGGCCTTGCGCGTTGGCCAGGAGCACCGAGACGAAATCGTGCGTGGAGAGAGACCTTCAGACTGGCAATGGGAGGTCGCCAGTCGTGTTGTCTATAAGGCGATCCATCAATGGTTCGGTGGAAGGGTAGAGATGTACGTTTCCGGCGGTGCCCCGCTGGGCATCGATCTGGCGCGCTGGTACGCGGACGTTGGCGTTCGCATCCTCGAAGGATACGGACTCACCGAGACTTCGCCGGTGATCGCCGTAAACGAACCGGAAGCCAATAAGCTCGGCACCGTAGGCAAGCCACTTCCCAATGTTGAGTGCCGAATTGCCGAAGATGGAGAACTGTGGGTGCGCGGCCCGTCAGTTTTCAAGGGCTATTGGCAGAATCCGGAAGAGACTGCAAAGGCCTTCGAGGGGGACTGGTTCAAGACCGGCGACATCGGCAACATCGATGCCGATGGATTCTTAAGCATCACCGATCGAAAAAAAGACTTGATCAAAACCAGTGGCGGAAAATTCGTTGCTCCGCAGCCGATTGAGAACAAGCTGAAAATGTCGCCGTTGGTTGGGCATCCAGTGGTGATTGGAAATATGAGAAAGTTCATTAGCGTGATCATTTGTCCAAACTTCCCCGCGCTTGAGCAATGGGCGGCAGAACAGGGAATCGGTGCCGCTTCACGCGAAGCTCTGATACGCGATCCAAGGGTGATCGAAGCCTACGAGAAGGTTGTGGCAGATGCCAATCAGGAACTCGCCCAATTTGAGACGCTCAAGAAGCTCTTGCTGGTTCCCGACGATTTCACTGTGGATAAAGGGGAGATGACTCCAAGTCTCAAGCTCAAACGACGGGTGATCGAACAGAAATACAAGAAGCAGATCGACGCCATGTATGAAGGCGCGCATGCACCGCATCCTGCGACCGTGTAAGGTGATTTCGAAAAAACGGATTTTGTGTTCAGGTGGAAGCCGCCGCATTAATGCGCCGCAAGGCTTTCAAGCCTTGCGGCGAGAAGCGAAGTGTACGATGCGTTTTAGCGCTGGTTACATGTGCGCAAGGCGCTGGAGTTTCTAAAAGAGCCTCGCCTCGCTCCCCGGCATGGAATGCGAGCTTCCATCGAAAAACCACACACCAATCGAGAATTCCATCGAGCGCGTAGAATTGAGGGCTGGAATCGGACCATGGATGAACTGGTAATTGCCGGACGGGCCTTCAACTCCCGCCTGATTGTCGGCACGGGAAAGTACAAAAACGGAGAGCAGACGAGACGCGCCATCGAAGCCTCGGGCGCTGAGATCGTTACCGTGGCCGTGCGCCGCGTGAATCTTGACCGCAGCAAGGAATCGCTGCTCGACTTCATTGATGCCAGTCGCTACTTTCTGCTGCCCAACACTGCGGGTTGCTACACCGCAGACGAAGCCGTCCGCACAGCGATGTTGGGCCGTGAAGTCGGCTTGTCCGATTGGGTGAAGGTGGAAGTCATCGGCGATCAGAAAACTCTTTTTCCTGACGTGCAGGCCACCATCGAAGCTACGCGAACTCTCGTGAAGGAAGGATTCACGGTGCTTCCGTACACGTCTGATGACATCGTGGTTGCAAAGCGATTGTTGGACGCGGGCGCCAGTGCCATCATGCCCCTGGGAGCCCCAATTGGAAGCGGACTCGGAATCCAGAACGCGGCGACGATCCGTATTCTGCGCGAAATGATTACGGATGTTCCCCTGATAGTTGATGCAGGCGTGGGCACTGCTTCCGATGCGACCGTCGCGATGGAGCTTGGGGCCGATGCTGTACTGATGAATACCGCGATCGCCAACGCAGAAGACCCGGTTCTCATGGCCGAGGCCATGCAGCATGCGGTTATCGCCGGTCGCAGCGCATATCTCGCAGGCCGCATGCCAAAGAAGCTATACGCCACAGCGAGTTCACCTCTGGAAGGCGTCGTGCGTTAGAGAACTCATGACCGAGCCAGCGAACGATCGATTCTCTTCCTACGACGAGTTCTTCGCGTTCTATCTGAAGGAGCACTCAAGTCCTGGGAATCGGCTGCTGCACGCCTGCGGAACTCTTCTCGGTTTGGCGGTGCTTATCTGGGCTGTTGCGACTCACCATTACGTCTGGGCACTTCTCTGGATTCCGATCGGCTATGGCTTCTCCTGGACTGGTCACTTCCTCATTGAAGGCAATAAGCCGGCGACGTTCGGACATCCCTGGTGGTCCTTCATCAGCGACTTTCGCATGCTGGGGCTGATGCTCACGGGAAAATTGAAGAACCGCTCATCCATGAGTTAGACGATTCTCGGTCTCACTTCCCCCGTTTACCCTTCGGTTCTGCCGACCATAAGTAACCTTTCTGCAGAACACGGAGTGTGCTTTGCTAGACGGAGCACTCGTCAGAGGGATCCTGATGCGCGTCTACAAGATTCTCCGTTGGCCCATTTTGGTGATTTTGTGTTTCGTGATTGCTCTTTTCCTCAAACCGCCCGATCGTCTTGCGTCTCGGCAGCAATCGCCGGCGGCAATCGCAAAGAATGCCAACGGTTTCCAGAACAAGCTCGGAGAGTTGCAGGAAGCTTACCAACGCGGAGAAGCTGGCACCGAAGTTCGTCTCACATCTGATGAAGTAGCAGCAGCACTCGCTGTTGCGAATCTCCAGCCGTCAGCTCGAGCCTCGCAACGCGCGGCTGCGGCGACATCGACAAATACTGATTCCAGCAACCCTGTGGCGCTCACTCCCGAGCAAGTCGGCGTTAAGGATCCTCAGGTGATTTTTGAGGGCGATGAAGTCAAAGGCCAATTTGCAGCGAATGTCTACGGCAAAGATGTCTTCGTTACCCTCAGCGGTCATCTCGGCGCGAAGGATGGCTATGCAACGTTCGCGCCCAGCAGCTTCAAGATCGGGAGCATGCCTGTGCCGATCGCGATGGTGCAGGCGCAATTAGATAGGAAGCTGAGCGAGCCGGAGGCGCGCGAGAAGCTAAAACTTCCGGAATTTGTTAGCGACTTGAAAATCGAGAACGGTCAATTAGTGATTACCGAGAAATAGATTCTCCTCGTTGCGTAGCTGGTCACAGGAGTTTGCCCGCGTACCTCATCGTCCTATAAAATCGTGAGTTTTCTTCATGTGGTCGGAACTGTTTAGAGTTCCTTCCTCCTCTGAAATTCCCAATTCATGAAAATTCACGAGTATCAAGCCAAGGGCATTCTTGCGAAGTATGGCGTTGCGGTCCCGCGCGGCGAGATGGCCAACACGAAAGAAGAAGCATTTGAGATTTCAAAGCATCTGCTCGCAAATGGTGCCAAGGGTATTGTGGTGAAAGCGCAGATCCATGCCGGCGGACGCGGAAAGGGTGGCGGCGTGAAGTTGGCGAAGACCGCCGAAGAAGCCGAGCAGCTCGCCGGCAAGATCCTGGGCATGCAGTTGGTCACGCACCAGACCGGACCTCAGGGACAGAAGGTGCAGCGTCTCCTGATTGAAGAGACTCTGCCCATCGAGCGCGAACTTTATTTGGGCATTGTGCTCGATCGTGCGACGTCTAAGCTGGTCTTCATGGCGTCGGCGGCTGGCGGAATGGAGATCGAAGAAGTTGCAGCTAAGGATCCAAACGCCATTCTCAAGGAAACTATCGATCCCGCAGTCGGATTTGAGCCGTTCCAGGCGCGCAAGTTGGCGTTCGCGCTGGGCCTCAAACCTGAACAACTAAATCCGGCCGTCCAACTGATGACTGCTCTGTATCGCGCAACCGCAGAAGCCGACGCTTCACTCTGCGAGATCAATCCGTTTATCACCACAACCGATGGTCGAGTTTTTGCGCTGGACGCCAAGATGACCTTCGACGACAACGCGCTCTTCCGTCACAAAGACATCAAGGAACTGCGCGACATCGCCGAAGAAGATCCGCTCGAAGTGGAAGCCTCGAAGTACAGCCTGAATTACATCCGGCTCGACGGAAACATCGCATGCATGGTGAACGGCGCCGGTTTGGCGATGGCCACGATGGACATCATCCAATATGCAGGCGGCATGCCGGCGAATTTTCTCGACGTAGGCGGCGGCGCCAACGCCGAGCAAGTGGAGCATGCGTTCGAAATTCTCCTGAGCGACAAGAATGTAAAAGCAGTGCTCATCAATATTTTTGGCGGCATCCTGCGCGTGGATACGCTGGCTAAGGGAGTTGTTGAAGCAGCCCGCAAGACGAAAATCGGAATTCCCGTAGTGCTGCGCTTAGAAGGAACGAATGTAGAGCAGGGTCGCGAGATCCTCAAACAGTCAGGCTTCAATTTCCTCGTTGCAGAAACGATGAAGGATGCAGCAGAAAAAGTCGTCAGAGCGGCGACATAGCTGCTGGCTGCTTGCTACTGGCTGCTGCCAACACTGAGACCGTGTGCAGATTTTTGGTAAACCCTTATGAGTGACTTCAAAAAGCTAAACGTCTGGCAGAAGGCGCATGAGCTGACACTTCTTCTGTATCCCGCTACGACTGGCTTCCCGAAGAGCGAATTGTACGGACTAACCAGTCAAATGCGCCGGTGCTGCATTTCGATCGGCTCGAACATCGCGGAAGGCTGCGGGCGCGTTGGGGAGAACGAGAAAGCTCGATTCTTGCAAATTGCCTTAGGTTCTCTGAGTGAGCTCGAGTATCAAGTGCTCGTTGCTGGAGATCTGGGCTACGTCTCATCGGAAACGGCAGAAGCGCTAACCAAAAGGATTCTTGAAATCGGTCGAATGCTTGGCTCGCTGGTAAACAAAGTAAGAGCAGCCGCGGTTTAAAGCCAGCAGCGAGCAGCCAGCAGCCAGAAGCTTACACATGTCGATACTTGTAGATAAAAATACTCGCCTTATTGTCCAGGGCATTACTGGACGTGAAGGCACATTCCATGCGAAGGGATGTGCCGAATACGGAACCAAAGTCGTCGGTGGTGTGACGCCGGGCAAGGGCGGAACTACCCATGAAGGCTGGCACGTGTTCAACACCGTCGAAAGGGCCATGCGCGAGACTGGGGCCGATGCCTCGATGATCTTCGTTCCCCCTCCGTTTGCCGCCGATGCCATCATGGAGGCTGCCGATGCCGGCATGCCGCTGATCGTCTGTATTACCGAAGGTATTCCGGTGATGGACATGGTTCGTGCGTGGCAATATCTTCACGGCAAACGCTCACGGCTGATAGGGCCGAATTGCCCGGGCATCATCTCCCCTGGCAAATGCAAGATTGGCATCATGCCCGGGCGCATCCACAAACAGGGAAACGTCGGCATCGTTTCCCGATCCGGAACGCTGACCTACGAAGCCGTCTATCAGCTCTCGCAGCGCGGCATCGGGCAATCGACAGCCATCGGCATCGGCGGCGATCCGATCATTGGTACAACGTTCGTTGATGCTCTCAATCTGTTCAACGAAGACCCTGAGACGGAAGCCATCATCATGATCGGCGAAATCGGTGGCAACGCCGAGGAGACTGCGGCGGAATACGTAAAGAAACATGTTCGCAAGCCAGTAGTGTCTTTTATCGCTGGACAGACAGCTCCTCCGGGACGCCGCATGGGCCATGCGGGCGCCATC
>QIBC01000249.1 GCA_003225215.1 Acidobacteriota bacterium | reverse complement strand
CCTGTTCCAGGCAGACGGTTCCTTCCGAGCCCGTGATCTCGACCCGACGTGCATAGCCGGGGAATGCGGCCGTAGTTGCTTGCAGTACTCCAACTGCGCCATTGGCAAACTCAAGAGTTGCCACGCAGGTGTCTTCGGATTCGATGGCATGGAGTGCGGTTTTGGTAACCGCCTGCACTCGGCTGATGTCTCCCAGAAGATACAAGAGCAGATCAACCGTGTGAATGCCCTGATTCATTAATGCGCCGCCGCCATCGAGGCTAGCTGTCCCACGCCATTTTGAGTTTGCATAATACTCGGGCGGGCGGTACCACTTCACCGAAGCCTCCACCAGAAGGATGCGGCCGAGTTGCCCAGATCGAATCCAATTGCGCAGCCGAAGAATGTCGGGCTTCAGACGATCCTGAAAGAGAACTCCGAGCTTGACTCCGGAGTCTTTGGCGGCCCGGATTAGCCGATCAGCGCGCTTGGTAGTGACGTCGATAGGCTTTTCCACCAGAATGTGCAAACCCTGCTCGCTGGCTGCGATGCCTTCTGTGGCGTGAACTCCTGAGGGGCTGCCGATAATCACCATCTCCAAAGGATGATGCGATAGAAACCGGTGAAGATCATCGTAGGGGCTAATCCCATATTTTTCTGCCAGCACTTTTATTTTGCCGGCATTTGTTCCAACCACAGCGCTGGGCCGAAGCTGCGGAATGGCCATGGCGGCGCGGATGTGAGTGTCGGTAATGTTGCCGCCGCCAATGAATCCCACATTCAGCATTTCGTTAACGCGGGCTGTTCGCCGGGCGAAGCGCCCGGCGCTCCCGGGTGATGAATCCTACGTGCAGCATTCAGCTATGAAAGTGCCCCGGCTTTTTGCAACTCTTCCTTCATGCCCGCCCAGCTTTGGCGAGTCGATTCTTCTGGAGTGGCGGCCCCTCGCCAATGCGTCTCGAGGCTGGTGGCGAACTTGTAGCCCTGTTGCTTCAAGGCACGGAACTGTCCGATCCAGTCGATGGTGCCGCGACCCATCGCAGCCCAAGCTTGTCCGCTGCCGTCTGGCTTCTTCTGAATGTCCTTGCAATGGACGTGGCCGATGCGATCCTTGGGCAGCTTGTTATATCCGTCGGGAAAGGCGTTCTCGCCACGCATGGCGGCGTTGCCCGGGTCCCAGTTCACCATGAAATTACGCGATTTCACAGCAGAGAGCAGCCGCCCAGCTTCTTCTCCCGTTGCTGTGTTGCACGCAAATTCGTTCTCAAGGATGAGGATGATGTTCTTCTTCGCGGCTTTGTCGGCGGCTTCGCGCATTTTGTCGTTGATCGCTGCGCGATAGGGAGCCTGATCGTCAAGCCGCCAGAAATCAAAGATGCGGACGCGATCGGTGTTGAAGGCCTTTGCCAGCTCGAATGAGCGATCAAGCAATTCGTCCTGCTGCTTGAAGGTGAAATCGGCGTTGAAGGTGTCGCGCCTCTCCGCAGCCTTGGATAGCGGAGCGCCCGGCCAATCTACCTTGAAGACCGGACTTGCAATATCGGTCACGCGCATCTTGGCGCGTTCCAGAATCTGGCGGGCCTCGTCGATCTCCTTTGAATCCAGCTTCAGGATGTTCTTGTTCCACATCCCACGGAGCTCGATCCACTCCATACCGAACTCGCGCGAAGCGACGTCAACCACGTGTCCGAAATCCTGGCCGATTTCATCGTTGATGACTGCGACTCGGAATGGGGAGTTCATATCGCAAACCCCAGACGGTCGTGAAGATAGTTCTTGCTGATCAAGGCAGCATCCTTTGGAGAGCGTGAGGGATCGGGAACGGCGTCGAGTTCCACAACTGCCCAACCGCGGAAGCCGACCTCGTGAAGGGCTTTGAAGGTTGCCGGCACATCGACGCGTCCGTGTCCCAGTTCGACGAAGCGGAAATCTCGGCCGCGCGACGATTGCTCTTTTGGGATACTCTCGACGTCTTTTATATGCATGAACAAAAGCCGGTCGCGATACTTCTGAATCGCTTTCACCGGATCGCCTCCGCCCTGCAAGTAGTGAGCGATGTCCAGTTCAAGCTTCACATAACGTGGATCGCTGGCGTCCAAAACGCGATCGACCTCTTCCGGACTCTGTCCCATAGACTCCATGTGATTGTGGTATCCCAGCTTCACACCCAGATCAGCCGAGCGCTTTCCGATCTCAGTAATTCGACGACCCAGAGTTTTGTAATCGCCAGCGGTAACGCCGCGCTTAGGCTTTGCGTCGATTACCTGTAGGTACAGGCTACCCGCGTCATGAGCGTACTTCGCATTCGCCGCATGCTTTGCGATCTCTGCGTCTTCTGGAGATTCGACGCTCACAGTGCCGCTGGACAGCGCCACCATTGTGAGGTGGTGTTGCTGCAGCAGATCGCGCAGTTCGGTCGGATTTGGAAACTCCTTAAGAACATCAGAGCGCAGCTGAATGCCAGGGAAGCCGAGGGCAGAAATGTCGTCAATTGCCTGACGGTCGTTGCCACCCCACGTGATCGATGCATATCCAAATTTGAGGTCGGCAGGCGCCGCCGAAATGGGAGTATCAAAATAGGAAAGATCCATCGGCGGGTATAGCGGCTCGAAGGCGGTTAATGCGGCCGCAGGGAGCGCAGCCACGGTTCCCGCGGCAACGAGGCCGCCTAAGAAATCACGACGGGAAAGAAAAGACATTCGTCGGAACCCCTCCTCTGACTCTAAAGCTCAACTCACAACATTACCGCCCTTGACCCGTGCAAGTCCATTTCGTCCCGATGGATCGCAATTTTAGGACTGAGGCGGGGAGAGCTGCTTAACGTCTTAGGATCTGAAGAAAGAATGGCCGAGATCGGTAGACGATGATCTCGGCCCCCTAGTTCAGAAAGTGAATTTGGCGCTCAATTCCACGGTGCGGTTGCCGTCTCCGACGCCGCCGGCGCCGGTACCCTGGTCTCCTGTACCAGTGATACGTCCAAAGGTCGACGACGTCAGGCTCACGTTGGGATTGCTGAAGTGTGGAGTGTTAGTCACGCTAAATGCTTCAGCTCGGAACTCAAAGCCCATCCTCTCTCCTACCGGGAAGTTGCGGAAAACTGCGGCATCGAGATTGAAGAGCCCAGGGCCGGCGAACTGATAGCGCCGCATATTGCCGAGCACGCCATTGGCAACGACCGGGCAGTTCGGATTCGTGTTTGTGCCTGCCGGCTGACAGAACGCGGAAGTATCGAACCAGAAGTTGGTGTCGACACCCCCAAGCACGTGGAACGGCGCAATCTGAATGGGATACTGCGTAGATCCCGGTGCATTGAGGTTATTTCCGTTTGCAGTGAAGTGAAGCGGCGCACCGCTCATTCGGGTGAGCACGCCAGTCACACCCCATCCGCCCAGAATCCAACTTGCCGGGCCAGAATTGAGGAAGTGCTTGTTCTTTCCAAACGGCAGCTCGTACAGGTAACTCTGGACAAACGTATGTCTCCGACTGCGGCTTGTTTCCGAATAGTTGCGCTGAAAGTCGATGTAGTTGTCCGGGCCCCCATCATCAGCGCCCATATCCGAGCGATAGGCCAACGCCTTTGCCCACGTGTATGACGTAGTCAAAGAGAATCCGCCCTTAAACCTGTGGTCGAGTCTCGCTTGCAACGCGTTGTAGTTAGAGACTGTGGGCTTAAACAGGAACGTAGTTGCAGCCGTACGGCGAGGGAATTTAATGCACAGTGGTTCTACTGTGCAGGTGTCTGTCAAGGCTCCATTCACGACCGCGGGAGTGGTGGCAGCATTCAGGTTAAATGCAACCGGTATCTTCACTCCGTGATTGCCTACATATGCCAAGTCGAGCACGAAGCTGCCAGGCAGTGCCTGCTGAATAGAAAAGTTGTACGACTCAACGTATGGCTGCTGGAAGTGTTTGTCGACGACGTTGTAAGGATCGCCATTGCTCGGATCAACGGTTCCGTCAGCGGCTATCGCAACCGCACTCGGTGCCGGGAATCCATTTGGGAATACGCCCAGTACCCCATTGCTGAAGGTGGGAAGCGCAAAACTGTTAGGATTCTGATTGGTGCCCTGGTTCTGCCGGACGGGGAAGTTAAACGCATACTGATTGTTGGTGAAGGGCTCATAACTGATTCCGAAGCCTGCACGGACCACTGTTCTTTCACTGACTCTATAAGCGATGCCCAGTCGTGGCGCGAAGTACTTGTAGTAGGTCTCGCGGCCGAGGTTGACCGGATTGCCATCGATGCCGGCAATTACGAGCCGATTGATGGAGGGATCGTAGTTGGAATACCGTCCCGCGTGGCTCGGAGTGGCCGGTAAGTACAACTCCCAACGCAGCCCGGCGTCGATGGTCAATTTGCTTGTGGCATGCCAAGTATCCTGACCGAAGAAGAAGGCTTCCGTCTCTCTCCAAGCGCCTGACACGAGGGAAATGTCCCTACCGGTCTGCGTCGGAGCATCAATCAAGAATGCAGCGAAGTTGTTCGCCAGTGTGGCGCTACCAGTACCCCCATTCAGAGACGTAGTGCCGGTACCAAACACGTAGTGACCTCGAGGACCAAAGGTCTGCGCCTGCACCAGATCGTCTCGTAATCGCCGTATATCTGCCCCCCACTTAAACGTGTGGTTGCCGCTGATCTTGGTCCAGTTGTTCACAACATCGATGTTGGTTTCCCCACGATCCCAAGGCTGGGAATTGGCGTACCCAACAAAGGGATTGCCGAAACCATTTTGGATTTCGATTTGAGTCAGGCCGCTTGTGAAAGCATCCAGGTTAGCGCCGGGGATGCCGAGGTCTGTAGTTGCGGTTGATCCGTGATCCGAAGTGAGAGCGATATTGCGGTAATGGCTGATGCCCGCCCGAGTCTCCATCACCAGTGTGGGCGAGAAGATGTGCGTTTCATTCAGAGCCCCGCTTTGCTCGTGCTGGTCTCCCTGTCCTTGGAAGCCGCCATTGGCGAATCCTCCAGCGAGACCGAAGACCGGCTGCTGAAACGGGTTTTGCACAGCGCGGCTGAAACGGAAGGCCAGGCGATCCTTCTGACTGAAGTTGTGATCAATCTTGGTGTCGAAGGAGGTGCTGTTTTTTCTGAACTGCGTATTCTGCTGATAGTTGTTGCTCAGGCTATTGCCCGCATGTGGTACCAACGCGAGGATCTTGAGTGATATCGGATCCATCAAAGCGAGCGGAATAATGTTGTTACAAGTCCCT
>QIBC01000248.1 GCA_003225215.1 Acidobacteriota bacterium | reverse complement strand
AGCACTCCGCCGAAGGTGCACACGATCGTCGCTCCAGTAGGCAGATCCGCCCAAACCGATACATAGCAGCCGAGGGCAGATACTAGCGTCCCCATAGTCCATCCGATCGCCAGGCGAGTCCCAATTCGGTCCGCGAACAGCATCGCCCCTACGGAGGGCACGATGAGATAGCAAAAGACCAGCAATACGCCGGCAATCGCGACCGACGAAGTAACCACAAAACCGAAGGACGCATAAAACAGAAAGTCCCAGAGTCTTACATTGATGCCTCGCGCCCGGGCTGCGTCCTCATTCAGCGAAATCAGAAGAAACTTGCGCCGAAAGATGTAGTGAAACGTTCCGATCGCACCATAAAGGATTGCCGTCTTGATCACGTCATGCCGCGACACTGCGAGGATGTTTCCGACCAGCATGTCCTTCAGGTGCTCGGTTTCGCCAGTAGCCTTGCTCATCGCCAGGATGGCGCCCGCAGAAGCGACGGCATAGGTAATTCCAATGATCGCCTCTAACGGGATTCGTTTGTGCCGCGAACGCACCAAGGCAAAGATCGCGGCGCCCAAGAACGTAAATCCCAGACTGAACCAATAGGCTGCCGAGCCATGAGGATCCATGCCGAACAGAATTGCGATGGTTGCACCCAGCGCCGCGATTTGCGCGAGGGCGAGGTCGACGAAGATCACACCGCGCTCGACGACGTGTACGCCAAGGTACGCATGAATGCCAGTGAGAATCAGGCTGGCGACAAAGGGAAGAATGAGAAATTGCAGTATTTCCATGGATTTTATTTTGTCGAATCAAATGCCTGCTTGAGCAGGTTCAAATCGTAGTCGAAGAGCTTGAAGTAGTCGTCCACGCCCTTCTCGCCGCCGACAGAAGGCGTCATTACCAGCACCTTGGCTCCGGTTTGACTTGCGACGCTATTCGGTGTTTTCAGATCGAAATAAGGTTCAATCAGCATGACCTTAACGTTCTCGCGCTTCATAAGGTTGATCAGATCCAGAGTGTGGGAAGGCGTCGGAGGAATGCCTGGTCGCGGTTCAACGTACCCGACGACATCGAGACCAAAATGCTTGGCAAAATTTGGCCAGGAACGGTGATAAGTCACAACTTTGCGTCCGTGATAGGGAAGCATTTGCGCGTCCCAGCGCTTTTCCGCCTCGGAAAGTCGCTTGTCGAAGTCAGCAACGCGTTGCTGAAAGTAACTTGAATCTCCTGGATCAAGTTCGCCGAGCTTTCCGGCGATTCCCTTTGCCAGGCGTCTGCCATTATCCGGATCGAGCCAGTAGTGCGGATTGCCCAACGGATGCACGTCACCTTCTGCGCGCGTCACTGTGCCTTGCGGAATTTCGAGGATCTCGGCGAATTGCGAAGCATCGAGATATCCGTTTGCTCCACGCTGAATTCGCCCATTTCCGGACTGCGTGATCAATGGCGGCAGCCAGCCGATTTCCAGGTCGAGACCTACACTGACGAGCAAGTCGGCATTCCGCAATTTCAGCAGGAAGCTCGGCTTGGCTTCTACGAAATGAGGATCCTGATAGCCCTTGGCTATCGACTCCACATTGATTCGATCGCCTCCAACTTCCTGCGTGAGAGCTGCCAGATCGGTCGTGGAGGTGACGACGTTGAGCTTTTTGGCAAAGGCGAGAGACGGCAGCAGCAGTGTTGCCAGCAGTCCGAAGAAGGTAAGTCTTTTCATCATCTAAATTTCGGTTCCTTTTTGGTTAGAACGGATGCGCCCCGTGGGCGCCTAGCGAGAACTGAATCTGCATCAGCAACTCGTTAGCGTCTTCTTTGCCGGTGGGAGACAGGGTCGAAATCGGCGCTCCGTATCGGGTGAAGCGATATTGTCCCCGGACTTGCGCGAACTCGCTCGGCCAATACGTAAGAACGATGGAAGTGCCGTCATCGGTGATGCGTGCATCTCGGGCGCGGTCGGAACGGTCGATGCGGCCTCCGACGAACCAGCGGCGCGCAAATTGATAATCCGCCGATGTATAAAACCCGAACGCGCGCTGGAAGTTGGGGGCGACACCCAATGGGCAAGCTCCCGGCAGACATGCGGCTGCTCCCGGCTGCTGCCGCTGGCTCCAGATGAATTCACCGCGGCCTACAAAAGACTTGTAGATTGCGCGCCGCAGCGGTTTGTATCTCAGCGTGGCGTCGATTCCATAAAGGCTGGTCGTGAAACTGCTTCCGAAATCGTTGTGACCTCTGGCATACGAGATTCCCAGATCGAGGTTCGTGGATTCTGAAATGTCTCCATAACCGCGCAGATGTCCGACTACGCTTACGTCGCTTCGCTGCGAACTCTTGAACACATCGGAAGAGTCGCCACGAAAGAGCTGGCCGGTGCCTTCGAGAAACAATCCTTTTGGCGCCGGCAAAATGCGAGTGACGGAGAAGCCGGCGTCGTCGATTCCATCCTCGCCTCCGACAAGATTGCCGCTCACGACGGGCCGATCGATCCAGGGCAGCACGTGATTATGCAGTGTATTCACTTTTCCGAAGGCCGAACGCATCTTGCCCGCCTTGGCTACGATGCCTCCGGGGAGGGCAGTGAAAGTAATAAATCCCTCTTCCAGATTCACGCCCTCTTCGCCGAAGGAGAGGAAGAAATCGCCACGCGCGTAGGGATCAATAATCGCCTGCACGCCCAGCTCCGACTCATGCATCTCCATTACGGGAGCCGAAACCACACGATTTTGTCCGGTCGTTGCGATAAAGTCGCCGATCATGCTGATGTCCGGATTCAACGCCTTGGCCGCGGCGGTTCCAGCTCCGCCGAGGCGCACAGGCTCTTGAGGTGCAGCCTGAGCCGCTGCTTGAGCTTCGGTCGATGTTGGAGAAGGAGTAGCTGCCGCAGCAGCCGGTTGAGTTGATGTGCCGCCGGCTACCGGAGCTGCGCTACCGGGCTGCGCCTTAAGCATGCGCACTTGCCCTTCGAGGGCGACGATCCGGTCTTCCATGTCCCTGATTTTCTGTTCAAGAGCTGCATTCTCATTCGTGGCTGCGTTAGGAGATGTCCCCTGAGCGAAAGCTGCTGGGGCGACGAGCAACACACACAGTGCAAGATGCTTCCTCATTCGGGAAACTCCTTCGACCAGTTTTCAGTTGCGAGATTACGCACCGATAGCCTTAGTTCTGCGGGAAAGGCGGCGGCCGGACGGAAAGATTTGAACCTTCGGGGGACTCCAGGCAGAACTCTAGCTCGTTGACCTCGACGCTCTGAACGGGACACGTAGTCGAGAAAATGCTAACGGGCAGAACAGGAACAATCCCAGGCGCGACTTCACAGAGCGTGCAATGGCGAGCCGATACGGCGTCGTTTGAAGAATGAAGGTGAAAAGTCTGGGCCGAAATGGCTGTTGCGACCAACAGCAGCAATAGAATGGCAAAAACTTTACAGCCGCGACCTGCGGTGCCCTGCACCAGCATAGGTTCAATGCTAATCGGTGGAACGAATCAGGGCAAATGGAGCGGCGAGTTGTCTAGCGGCAATTTCGAAGCTGAAATAACGCCGTACCAAATGAGTCTCCAGCGGAGCACAGTCCGTATTGATATGATTGTGCAGCTGTGATCCACACGCGTGGATCGCCAGGAGTCGCGAAATTTTGCCACGACGGCGGTTGTGTGTATTGAAACTCCATGAGCGCTCAGAGTAATAGATCGGCGATGAACGGTCCGCGAGCCTGGCTCGTTTGGCTTTGCGTGATTCTCTTTGCCACTGCCTGCATCGCGGAACCCGCCCACTCTCACTCCAGCTCCGGCCCTTCCCGCCAGCATTGCTCGCTTTGCATTGCTTCCCACTCGGTTGCGCGACCTGCTCCCTTTGTTAGCACGATTGCCGCGCCGGCGCACTGTCTCGGCATTTTGATTTCATCCGGAACGGTGCTTCCGGACTTTCAGACTGTACTTTCGCTGTATATCCGTCCTCCTCCTTCTTCTCTGTAACTTTCCTCGGGTCCCAATAGTCCTTTACTCCACGAGTGCAGAACTGCGCCACCCAGCGTGGGCGCGATGGCTGTCGTTTTCACGATGCCAGAAAAATGAGGATGGATCGAAATGAATCAGCAGTTCCCAGCAATATTAAGAACATCGCTACGTAAGTTGTCGCCGCGGATAGTTGCTTTCGCGACCATGCTGTGCATTGTGTCTTTCCTTGCCATTGGCTCCGATGCGCAGTCCAGGAGCTATACCTCAGTCAGCGGCACGGTGGTGGATCCCTCGGGGGCGGTTGTGCCGGGAGCGACCGTCGAGATCCGCAACCCGGTCAGTCAATTTGAACGCAGCGTAACTACGGACAATTCGGGAGCGTTCAACATTCCGAATGTTCCTTTCAATCCGTACCACATGACGGTTAGCGGCAGCGGATTTGCGCCGTACGTTCAAGACCTCGATCTTCGATCTCCCGTTCCGGTGAATTTGAAGATCAGCATGCAATTGGCCACTGCCGTCCAGACGGTTACCGTCGAAAGCAACGGCGCGGACTTGATCGAGAATGATCCGACGTTCCATACCGACATTGACCGGAGTTTGTTTGACAAGATGCCGCTGGAAAGTGCTTCCTCTTCTGTAACGTCGCTGGTTACGCTGGCGAGTCCTGGAATCGCGGCAGACTCGAACGGTCTCATGCACGGATTAGGCGACCACGCGGAAAACTCCTTTTCGGTCGATGGTCAGCCGATTACAGATCAGCAAAGCAAGGTCTTTTCCAATCAGATTCCTCTTGATTCGGTGCAGTCGCTCGAAGTGATTTCGGGAGCGCCACCTGCCGAGTTTGGCGACAAGACCAGCGTAGTGGTCCAGGTGACCACGCGTTCCGGATTGGGAAGCAAGGACCCGCACGGCGCCGTCACTGCATCGTATGGAACATTTGGGACTGCGACAGGCGGTTTCAATCTTGCCTACGGCGGCAACAAGGCCGGAAACTACATAGCAATAAGCGGCCTGAATACAGGACGGTTTTTGGATCCGCCCGAATTCACAGTGATGCATGCAAAGGGTAACGAAGAAAACGTCTTCGACCGCGTCGATTTCAAATTGTCGAATGCCGATACGGCGCAGCTGAATC
>QIBC01000066.1 GCA_003225215.1 Acidobacteriota bacterium | reverse complement strand
ATAACGCAATCCCGTAAAGAGAAAAAAGAACAGCAACAGCGGCAGGGCAAAAACAGCATCCAAGGCAGCTCCACGCTGAATGAGTCCTTTGTTGAGAGCGCCGCTGAGAATTACTCCGATGCCGCTCTCCAGAACCAATGCACAGCCCACGCCGGCATAGACGAGGCGAATCATGCGGTGCTGCTTCATGCGGTCCAGCGAACGCAACGCAAACAGCAATATTGCCGACTGGCGCGAATCGCGTGACATCCGCTCCGCAAGCCACTCGACAGCTCGCAGCCGCAAACGCCGTGTTTGCACTTCAGACTCGAAGATTCGTCGAGCGTAGCGACCGTGAAAGACAGCGCTGAGGAGGATGGTGCTCACGAGCACGCACGTGGAAGCCAGTACACCTCGTGCTGCAAGCACGCTGTCATAAGAGTTGGCACGGCCAAGCAAGGTTTCGTACAGCGAGAAGTACCACAGCGGCGGTGCGCATAAGCTCCAGGTTGGGCGGGAGTCGATCCAAGCCAGCGCATTCGGTAAATCGACAGCCCAGGGAATCGCGCACAGGATCGCAACCAGCAACAGCGATTGCGCCGAGGCCGACACCTTCGGATACCAGCGAGGAGGAATGCAGTTCATGAGCAGTACTTGCAGCAATGCCAGCGCAAAGACCACGAATACGCCGGAGCAGAACGCGGCTGCCACCTGGGCCGACATCTCCCGCCAGGAAGGCGCGAGATCGTGGCTGCCTGAAATGACAGAGGCAAAAGAGAAGGCGCACGGAATTGTAAGTAGGGCAATCACCAGCATGACGAGAGCGGTGAGCGTCGTCAGCTTGGCAAAGTAGATCTCTGACAGCTTAAGGGGCAGCGGACGGAGAATTAAGTAATCCTCCCGATTCGGAAACAGCGAATCCCAGCGGAACGTGACGAGCGCCGCGATTGCCAGCATCGTCATCACGACAAAGAAGAGCTGATCGGAATAAATCGCGCGGCGATACAGGTCCGCGTTTGGTCCGAGGGCGAGGTATCCATACTTCTTGTAATAGAGTTTCGGAACAACAAATCCGATCGATGCAATGCCGGCGAGACAGGTGATGACGACGCGCCTCAAGTCATCGGGCGAGGTGATCAGATCGCTCTGGAAGAGTTGTTGTAGGTAATGACGATGGAGCTCAAACAGAGACCCATGGGTGGTTTCAAGCCATGCTTTGTACCGTTCCCACACGGTCAGCCTCGCATAACGGCGATCATCTGTGCGGCCACCGCGCTCGGGTCTTCGTGCATCACCAGTTGCGCAAACACATCCTCGAGCGAAGACAAGGATCGCAAATCGCGGAGCCGCGCAACCGAGTCGTGTGCCACTACGCGGCTGCGATGCAAAATCACAACCTCGGAGCAGAGCTTCTCTACCACTTCCAGCACGTGCGAGCTGTAGAGGATCATCTTGCCTTCTGCGGCGAGCGCTTGGAGCAGGGTACGGAACACGAGAGCGGCTGTCACATCCAGGCCAGAAAATGGCTCGTCCAGAATCAAGATTTCAGGATCGTGAAGCAGGGCGGCTGAGAGCAGCACCTTCTGCCGCATGCCTTTCGAATACGAGGACATCTGCGTGTCGCGGAATTCCGAGAGCGCGAAGAGATCGAGCATGGCGTCGATCCTACGCTCCAGAGTTGTCTTTTCCATTCCTCGCAGGCGGCCGACAAGTTGCAGATACTCGCGTCCGGTGAGGTGTGTGTAGAGATGCGGCTCTTCGGGAACGTATCCGAACTGACGGCTGAACCACAGCCGGTTCTTCAGGATGTTCTCACCGCGAAAGAAGATCTCGCCTTCAGAGGGTTCGATCAGGCCGGCGAGCATCTTTACTGTAGTGCTCTTGCCGGAACCGTTAGGGCCCAGGTATCCAAGGATTTGCCCAGGAAGGATAGTGAAGCTTACTTTCTCGACGGCGGCGATTGCAGAGTACCGCTTCGTGAGATTGCGCGCTTCGAGCATACGAAATCCATAGACACCACGGTCCACAATCCGGTTCCGGAATTTAGAGAACGGCGCAGCCTGCTGCATCTCGACCGTACTACTTTGAGGTGAGATATGTGTGGGTGATGCGGTCGTGCCAGCAGAGGCGATCTTCATCGATGAGCGCCCATGCGAATCCCATTCCCATGGCTGCATAGGAGAGCACAGTCGCCAATGCGCGGCAGCGCATGAGGTTTCGCGAAGGTGTCTGGTTGAGGAAAGTCGTGACTTGCAGTCCGGAGGCCCGCATTCCCGCCGTGCCTCGTCCCAGTGAAAGCGTGAGCAAGTAATAAATCGTGAGTAGCAGGAAGCCGCAGATAGCGATGCTCTCGACCAGAGGCTTGGTCATGGGCAGCGAGTTCGCAAAAAACTCTGCAGTGATGCCGAAGAGTCCCATTGCGGCAATCAGGATCGCCGCATCTACGGCAGCGGCATAGACGCGCTGCTCGAGTGGCGCGGTTTGCAGCGGAACCTCGTTCTCCTGCAGTCCGATGTGGGTGGGCTCAGCTGGAGCGATCTCAATCTCGTTTAGATGGCTCGGCAAAGGCGGCTGCAGGTCTTCGATCGCTTCAAAGATCCTCAACTGATCGACCATCGGCTCTGCTAATTCATATTGTCGCGGCTGCATCCGCGGAAATTCGATGATCTTCGGTACCGGCGAGCTGATGCGTGGGAAAGGCGCCAGCGGCGGACGCTCAGAGAATGCTGCGGCCATTGAGTCGCTCGTCTCGTCGACCTTCGGAGCTGGCGGAGGCGCAGCCTCCGTCGGACAACGACGAACATCTGACTGAGACTCGGAGGACTGAACAGTCTGAGTGGATACTGGAGCAGCTGGAGCAACGGCGGTCGCAAGCACTCCTTCCTCCCAGTGCCAGCTTGGATTTCGCACTCCCGCGGTCGAGGTGCCTCCGAGTTGCAGAGGGACTTGGTCGTTGAACTCTAGCTGCGGCGAATTGGGATCGAGTCTTTGACGCTTACGGACCTTGTGTGCTCGGACCTGGAGGGAAACCTGGCGGCGCCAATCCTGCGACGGAAACGGATCGCCAGCGCAGGCACAACTGCAATCGCTACCACATCGCGGACAGGCCATACTGGTATTGGAGGTTGCGGCAGGCACGCGGGCCAGTTTTTGCACGCGTCTCATCCGCCATGCTAAGTTCAGCGATTCGGATGAATTTCCGCCGCAATGTCTTTGTTAACACGACACTAACCATTTGTCAGGTGCTACTGCTGGTTCCGTTGTTGCAAGGGGACAGCAGAGGGGCGGCTCACTCTGGCGCCATTTCCACGAACGCACCAGACTCTCAGCAGCCCAGCCAGACACACCCTCAGGCAGAGCCACCCGAACCTCACGGTCGCGCTGCAGCGACGCTAAAATATCGGGATGAACTCGTCTACATCGTTGCTAATCAGTTCGAGCAGTCAGAAACGACTTACATGCTGCACGGTGACGCGCAAATCGATTTTCGCGATTACGTTCTCTACGCCGATGAGATCAGCTACGACTCAAAGACCGGAGCAGCCATTGCGACCGGCCATGTGAAACTGCAGGGCGGCGAATACAACATTCATATGGAGGCATCTCGCGCTGAGTACAACGTTACTGACGGGACCGGGAAGTTCTACGACGTACACGGAACCACAGGGCTCAAATTGGGATCGCGACGGGCTATTCTCACCACCTCGAACCCATTCACTTTTTCCGGCAGAGAGGTTGATAAAGTCGGTCCCAATGGTTTCGTGGTGCATGACGGTTCCATTACTTCGTGCGAACTTCCGCATCCGAAATGGACCTTCACCGCCGAGCGCATCAATTTCGAGGTCGGCGGGGTTGCCAGGCTGCACCACTCGACGTTCCGCTTGCGCAGCATTCCCGTGCTGTACCTGCCGTTTGCGGAGCATCCCGTGGAGCAACTCGGGCGGCAATCGGGATTCCTGATACCCAGCTTCGGCCAGTCATCCGTGAAAGGGACTATCTTCGGCGACTCTTACTTCTGGGCGATCAACCGCAGCACGGATGCCACGCTCGGTCTCGAATATTTTTCCAAACGCGGCTTCGCCCAACATGCAAATTTCCGCGCACTAACCAGTGACAACTCTTACATCACCGCTACCTACTTTGGGGTGATCGATCGTGGATTGGGCCCGGCCCACATCGATCAAGGCGGTGAGGACGTCAGGATCCAAGCGGAACAATACTTTCCGCAGAACGTCCGCGCAGTAGCAAACGTGGAGTACCTCAGCAGTTATCTATTCCGCGTCGCCTTTGCCGAAAACTTCCAAACAGCCGTTAATTCGGAGGTGAAGTCCGACGTCTTCGCCAGCCGCAACGATAACGGCTACGCGCTCGGTATCCTCGCCCAGCGCTACCAGAACTTTCAGAGCACCAATAAAGGAGATTCATTCAGCATCCTGCACGTGCCCAGCATCGATGCATCTTCAGTGGATCGTCCACTGTTTGGCACACCGTTCCTTTATGGCTTCGACGCCTCCGCTACCGGACTTTCACGTCGAAGTCCGACCTTCAGTTCGGCGAATCTTGTGGCACGCGTGGATGCCCATCCTCGGCTTGGGCTGCCGTTGTTGCTGCGAGGTTGGACCTTCCATCCGGCCGTTGCCGTCCGCGATACTTTTTACAGTCAGCACAAAACTCCAGAAACGACGTTCGCCATCGGCTCCACTATCAATGATGCTCTGAACCGCAAAGACTTCGAAGGTGAGCTGGAGGTTCGTCCGCCGCGGGTGGAGAAGATCTACAAAAAGGGGATCTTCGGCAAAGCCCTCAAGCACACCATCGAGCCAAGCATGACCTACCGCTACGTTACGGGGATCAACAACTTTCTTGGTGTAATCCGCTTCGACAGCGCCGATCTAGTCAGCAATACGAACGAGGTTGAGTACGGGCTTACGAACCGCATTTACCTCAAGCCGCGAAATCAAAAGTGCGAGAACAACGATCCTGAGACCCCTTGCTCGCGTGTCGCGGCAGAGCTTTTGAGTTGGGAGGTTGCGCAGAAGTACTTCATTGATCCGCGTTTTGGCGGAGCGCTTGTGCCCGGTGTTCGCAATGTTCTTGAGACAACCGTACAGTTCTCGGGAATTGCGTTTCTTACCGAGCCGCGGCTGTTCTCGCCGGTGACTTCGCGACTCCACATCCGTACCAGCCAGCACACTGACTTGCAGTGGCTATTTGACTATGATCCCAAAAAGGGACGCATTAATGCCAGCGACGTATTTTTCGACTATCACGTTGGATCGTACTTTATCGGGGGGAACCATGCTCTTCTGCATGCTCCGGGCGAGGTGTTTCTCTCCAGCCCAGTGCCGACGGTGGAGAAGTTCAACCAATTTCGTTTTACCGCCGGAATTGGCCATCCTTCGCGCCGCGGGCTTAGCCTGGCCGGAAACGTTGGTTACGATTTGAACCTTACGTCGCTGCAGTACACGGCGGTCCAGACCTCCTACAACTGGGACTGCTGCGGGCTCAACTTTGAATATCGGCGTTTCGTACTGGGACCAGTGCGCAATGAGAGTCAGTACCGCTTCGCCTTTAGCCTCGCGAACATCGGTACCTTTGGTAACCTCAGGCGCCAGGAACGCGTCTTTTAGCCTTTTTCCACGTGAGATAATCCAAGCAGCGCTCTGGCTTTAGAGGTACTCTCGTTTGTTTAAATTTCGCCTACTCCTTGTTTCTACTCTGCTGTGTACGCTCGGCTGCTCCGCGCAATCGACTAAGCCCATGGACGAAAACGCGGCCGTTAATCGCAAGATCGAGCAAAAGGTGCGGAGCACCTTCAATCTCCCACCATCGCTGCAGGTGAGCGTAGGCAAACGAGAGGCCAGCGAGATGCCGGGCTACGACAAAGTTCAGGTCACGCTTTCGCGCGATGGTCGCGCCAGCACGCATGACTTTTTGGTCTCGAAGGACAATAAGACGCTTGTCGAATGGCAGAAGCTGGACATCAGCAAAGATGTGATGGAGTCCATTAATGTGAGTGGACGTCCCGAACGCGGAAACAAAGAGGCAAAGGTCGTCATCGTCAACTACGACGATTTCCAGTGCCCGTTCTGCTCGAAGATGCATCAGACGCTTTTCCCCGAGCTGATGAAAACCTATGGCAATCAGGTAAAGATCATTTACAAAGACTATCCTCTGGCGTCTATCCATCCCTGGGCGATGCATGCCGCCGTCGACGCCAATTGCCTAGCCGCGCAGAATAACGACGGTTATTGGGAGTTCGCCGATTACACTCATGCCAATCAGAAGGAGATCAACGGCGAAAAGCGGGATATCAAGGACGAGTATGCAAAGCTCGACCAGATAACCCAGGAGATCGGCAAGAAGCACGGAGTGGACGCAGCTCAGCTGAATGGGTGCGTGAAAAAACAAGATGAGGCGCCAGTGCGCGCTTCCATGGCAGAAGCCGAGAAGATGGGCGTAGAGGCAACGCCTACTATGTTCGTGAATGGCGAACAGCTTGCCGGAGCCGTGCCCGAGTCGGTGCTGCGCGACGTGATTGATCGAGCCCTGAAAGCTGCCGGACAGACACCTCCAACGGCTCCCGCGCCATCGGCCGCCACTTCGTCCCCGGCTGCTTCGTCCAATCCTGTGCCGAAGCCCACCAATCAGTAAGCCGGAACATCGGTCGGCTATCTGGTAGTTTTGTAGTGGAGCGGGAGGGCGAAGTCGCCGCGATCAACATGGCAGTCAATCGCAGGATCGCAAAACTACACAATTCCTGAATCCTCTGTACAATTCCCCTCATTCATCCCATGAAATCCCCAAACCGTGGAGCTTGGCCTTTGAAATTGTTTCCCGGCTATTCCCATCTTCCAGTTCTCATTTTCTGCGCGACACTCGCCGGCTGCGGTAACTCGGAGCATGGCGCCGACGTTCTTGCCAAAGTGAATGGGCGGGCTATCAGCCGGGCCGAGATGGAGAAGTACTACGAGAACCAATCATCGAGTGCGCCCCAGAAGCCGACCGGCGAACAGGCCGAGAGCCTACGGTTGAATATCCTGAAACAGCTCATTGACCAGGAAATCATGATGCAGCGCGCGGAAAAGCTTGGTCTGCTGGCCACGGACGATGAGGTCGACCGTAAGCTCAATGAACTAAGGGCGCCGTACACGAAGGAACAATTCGATCAGAAGCTGAAGGACAGCCACATGTCGCTGGATGATCTGAAACGCGATGTGCGGCGGAATCTTACTATCGAAAAAGTCCTGAACAAGGAAATCACATCAAAGATCAACATCAGCGATAAAGAAATCGCCGATTTTTACAATGCGAACAAGGCGCAGTTCAACCTGATCGAGCCACGGTATCACCTCGCGCAAATTGTGGTCACGTCTCAACCGGCGCAGCAAGTGAGCAATCTCAAAAACGACAAAGCGCAAAATGAGGCGGATGCTCGCAAGAAGATCCAAATGATCGAGAACCGGCTCGAGAGCGGAGATGATTTCTCTCAGGTCGCAATGAACTACTCCGAGCAGCCCGATACCGCAGGAAACGGCGGGGATATGGGCATGATTTCGGAATCGCAGTTACGCACCAATTCCGAGATTTACGCCGCTGTCTCAAAGCTCAAGCCGGGCGAAGTGAGCCATCCACTTCCGATGGTCGACGCAGCCAGCAAACGTACCATCGGGTACAGCATCGTTCGCCTCATCTCCAAGGAGCCCGCTGGGCAGCGCGAACTGAACGATCCTCGCGTGCAGCAGTTCATCCGCGAACAACTGCGAGATGGCCGCGAGCAGCTTCTGAAAGCGGCGTACTACGACGTCCTTCACAATGAATCGAAGATCTACAACTACTACGCTGACGATCTGCTGAAGAATGTCAAGTGATCCGCTACGGAATCCTTGGCTTCGGCCTCCATGCCGTCAGACGCCTGATGCCGGGATTTTCGCAGGCCAAGCGTTGCACTGTAACCGGTCTCTGGCGACGAGATCAGCGGAAGGCGCAGGAAGTTTTAAACCAGTACAGCCAATTTCCACTTCGGGCCTACGATTCTCCAGAAGCTCTCTGTTCGTCACCTGATGTAGACGCGATCTTCGTGGCATCGCCCGATGCACTGCATCTCCAGCATGTTCTTATGGCTCTTGAGCACCGCAAGCCTGTGCTGTGCGAGAAGCCAATGGCGATGAACTCCGCCGAGTGTGAGCGCATGCTTGCTGCCGCAGAACGCGCTCGCGTGCCCCTAGGAGTTGCGCAAAATTTTCGCTTCGAGCCCAGCGTAAACAGAATTCGTGAGATTGTCGCCGCCGGGACGATTGGCAAAGCATTGCTGGCTCGTTCGGAATTTCATTACTACATGCGACAGCACCCAAGAACCTGGATTACAGATCCGGGTCTCGCGTGTGGCGGTCCCGTAGGCGACGTTGCCGTTCACTGCATCGACGCTCTTCGATACATCCTTCAGGATGAGGTCACTGCGGTGTTCGCTCGCGCACTTCACGACAAAGATTCAGGCGCGGTTGAGTCAGCGGCGACGTTGTTGCTGGAATTCCGGCAGGGAACGCTCGCTGATGTCACAGTTTCCACTCGCGCCGAGTATCGAACTCCGCTATGGATTACAGGCGAGGGAGGTCTCGTGGGTGCAGAAGACGCGCTCACCGTCGATCATGCGATCGCACTGCATACGCGACCAATCGGCGGGCAGATTTCTACAGAACATATCTCGAACGACACCACTTACTCGGATCAAGTGGATGCGTTCGCACTCCACATAGAAAGTGGCGTTCCATTTGTGGCGCCCGGAATCGAAGGACTGCGTAACCAGCAGGTGCTCGATGCTTCCTACAGAAGCATCACGGGTGGCACGAGAGAGGTTGTTTAAGAGTTACGCATTCAATCTTCCGTTATCCAGCATGACCTCAAGCGTTGGTTGCTGCGTCTCTACCGCGCTGGGCTTTATTGGCGGAAGAACAGCGAAATTAACAGTAACTTTTTCAAAAACGGGAGATGAGAACGACGGATAATTTCACGCAACTACGCCTGAGTCTTCCTGCAGATCGAACCCTCTCGGGCTTTCATTCCAGACTAAGAATTTTTCGACTTCCGCTCGCGATTCGTGGTAGCAGCGAACTATGTTCACTGTGAGCATCCGCGAGCTCTCTGCGATCGATTCGGATACCTGCTCTTGACGTCGCCAGCGAAGCGCTAGTGGTGGGGAGGTGGCGCGAGACAATCATTCGGCGCCGTCACGTCGACATGAACCCGCGCTGCCATTCACTCAATGACTGCCAACACGTCTCCCGCATTCACCGGTGCTCCCTCGGCGGCAAGGACCTTCACAACCCTACCTTTCTTGGGCGACTTGAGTTCATTTTGCATCTTCATAGCTTCGATCACGATTACACCAGCACCCTGTTCCACTTCGGTACCCGGTTGCGCTATCACGCGGACTACCTTTCCCGGCATGGGAGCAGTGATTTTTTTTGCGCCATCCTGAGCGCCGCCGCGCGCACGCCGGGTGCGCCAGGATCGTGGATCGCGCACCTCAACTGAGTAGCGAACGCCTGCGATCGCAATCTGCTGCTGAGCAGGATTGGCAACGATCTCGTAAGACTCACCACCAATCAGCATCGACAGCACCCCAGCAGCGGCATTGGCCGCATCGACCGCAACCTTCTCGCCGTTTACGCGGCCCGCCCAACTTCCTTTCTTCGCCAGTTCGAGTTCGACGCGATAGTCGCGCCCGTTAACGGTCACGTCAAAGATCATCGCTCCCGCAATGCCTCCTGGCGTGCGACTCGCTTCCAGCGGTCGTTCGCGGACCTGGTGGCGCCATTCACTTGGTGATTCGTAGACGAGCCGTTCCCATTGCAGGCCGATTGCATGAGCGCCGCGGCAATGGCTGCGACTTTTTCGCCATTACCGTTCATCGGAGACGCTGCCGCGATCCGATTTGGAATCAGGCGATCGAGATACCCGGTGTCTATATTGGCCGCGAGGAAATTGTCGTCGTCGAGAATCTCGCGAAACAATCCTAGATTGCTGGCGATTCCACCGACGAAATATTCATCAAGCGCGCGCCGCAGACGACGGATCGCCTGATCGCGCGTTGGAGCGTACGCGATGAGCTTTGCCAGCATAGGATCGTAGTCTAGCGGCACCGTCCAGCCTTCGTAGATGCCACTGTCCTCGCGAATTCCCGGCCCAGAAGGAGTAAGCAGGCGCGTGATCTTCCCTGGTGAAGGAAAGAAGTTGTTATCCGGATCTTCGGCGTAGACGCGCACCTCGATGGCATGTCCGCGCAATTGCAGATCACTCTGCGCAAAGGGAAGCTTCGCTCCCGCGGCAATCAAGATCTGTAGATGAACCAGATCGAGGCCGGTAACTAGCTCTGTGACCGGGTGCTCCACCTGCAGACGAGTATTCATCTCAAGGAAGTAAAACTTTTTGTCCTGGTCAACTAGAAACTCGATCGTGCCGGCGTTGTAATACCCAGCTGCGCGCGCCAAAGCCACCGCAGTCTCGCCCATTGCTTGACGCATTGCCGCATCGACAATCGGAGATGGCGCTTCCTCGATTACCTTCTGATGCCGCCTCTGCACCGAACACTCGCGCTCCCCCAGATACACCAGATTGCCATGCTCGTCGCCGAGCACCTGGATTTCAATGTGTCTTGGCTGCTCAATGAGTTTCTCGATATACACGTCGTCGTTGCCGAATGCGCGCAGCGCCTCGCTCTGGGCGGAGGCGAACGCTGACGCCAATTCTTCACGCGCGTTAACGCGACGCATCCCCTTGCCACCGCCACCAGCTGCGGCCTTCAGCATGACAGGGTAGCCAACAGATGCGGCAAGATCTTCTGCTTGTGTGGCTGACTCCAGCGCACGTACCGAACCGGGAACGCGTGGGAGTCCAGCGCGATCCGCAGCTTCGCGCGCCCGTGTCTTCGATCCCATGGCTTCCATAGCCGATGGTGAAGGGCCGATGAACTTCACGCCAGCTTCGCCACACGCTTTAGCGAATTGTGCATTCTCGGAAAGAAATCCGTAGCCAGGATGAATCGCATCAGCGCCGCTTCGCTTGGCGACTTCGAGAATCCGCTCAACATGCAAATAAGATTCGGTCGCCGCAGCCGGACCGATGTGAAAAGCCTCATCAGCCTTCATCACGTGCAGCGCCGCCCGATCCACATCGGAAAAAACGGCAACCGTAGGAATTCCCATCTCGCGGCACGCACGAATTACTCGCACTGCGATCTCGCCGCGATTAGCGACGAGGATCTTGCTGAATGGGGCAGCTAATGTCATGGACAGAAAACGGAAACTAGTGGAGCGACTAACCACAGAGGACACAGAGAGCACAGAGGTAATCGAGGCTCGGCTCGGAGTTATTTTTCGTCTTCCTGTGAGTCCTCTGTGGTTAGGAAGTCATCTCCCCATTCCGTTGGGATACAACAATATCTTGCTGGCCTCGCCGGTCTTCAGACGCTCCATGCCCTTGCTGAAATCCTTCAGCGGCATACGATCGGTGATTACCGGAGAGAGGTCGAGCTTGCCGGCCTTGAGCAGCGCCTGCATCTGGTACCAGGTTTTATACATCAGGCGGCCGTTGATGCCTTGCACGATTGCGCCTTTAAAGATCAGGTCTTCGGCGAAGTTCATCTTGATCGGAACCGAAGGGATGCCAAGCAGCGAGACACGCCCGCCGAGGCGCAGAATGTCGAATCCTGTCTTGATGCCGTCGGGATGTCCGGACATCTCAAGCACCACGTCGACTCCAGTGCCATCTGTGCGTTCGAGGACAAACTGCTTCACGTTGCCCTTGCTCGGATCGCATACGTGGTCGGCCTTCATCGCCTTCGCCAACTTGCGCCGGTGCTCGTTCACCTCCAGAGCAAAGACCTGTGAGGCTCCCACAGCGCGCGCAACTGCGATTGAGAACAAACCGATGGGGCCACAGCCAATCACGGCGACTGTCTTAGCGGCGATCTCGCCGGCGAGAACCGTGTGCACGGCATTCCCCAGCGGATCGAGAATCGACGCATAGTCGGCAGGAATGGAAGGATCAAGCTTCCAGATATTCGATTCGGGGATCTTTACGTAATCAGCAAAGGCACCATCGGCATCGACGCCGATGATCTTCACGTTCTGGCAGATGTGCGCCTCGCCAGTGCGGCATTGCAGGCACTTGCCGCAATTCACATGCATCTCGGCAGAGACGAAGTCGCCTTCCTTCACGCTCGTCACTTCGCGGCCGATCGCAGCAACGGTGCCGCAGAACTCATGTCCAGGAACCAACGGAGGATGAATGCGCTTCTGCGCCCACGCATCCCATTCATAAATGTGCAGATCGGTACCGCAAATGGAGGCTACTTGAACCTTGACGAGAACATCTGTGGGCCCAATCTCCGGTCGCGGCACTGCCCGCAACTCCGAACCGGGGCCTGCTTGCGGCTTAACAATGGCCTGCATTGTTTCAGGCATGCAACAAAGATCCTTCGCACTTCAATGTAGAGACGCAGCATGCTCCGTCTCTGCGATGCAGCCCGCATTTTCAAAAGCTGCTGCCGGTACCAAAGAGGTATTAACAGCAGCGTGGGCAAACTTCTTAGTTTATCACTCGAATTCCGGCCGGATAGGTGGAGGAGCATCGCTTAGAGCCGGGGCTGGGAGCGTAGATACTGGCAAGATAGGCGCGCTCGGACTCGACGAGGGCAAATCAAGCTCGACTTCAATTCCACCCACTGAGTGCGAAATCGCGTTATAGATAAACGCCATCACGGCCCCCGCCATGAAGCCGATCAGCGCGTAAATAATCGGAGCAATCGCGGCAACTGCAATAACGCCGCCAAATCCGGCAGATCGCTTCTCCCCGCCGATCATCGCGAGTCCGGGTCCTAGCACCAGGAAGGGCGCGATCAGCAATCCCAGAATTCCATAGAGCAGCGCGTTCACCTTGGCTGCCGAAAACACTCGAATGGTGCGAATCTTAGTCATCGTATCGTCTCGCTATGGTATTGAGTCAATTTTGGAGAAGCCAAATCCTATTCCGTTTCGGGAAACGCACTTGCGCCCGCGCTCCGTTTCGAATCAACTCTCGCCCCAACCGCCACCGCCGGGCGATTCAATCCTAATGCGGTCGCCTTGCCGCAGGCGAATGCTTCCCTTCGCTGGAATCGGCATCTCGGAGCCGTCATTCTGAATGACAACATTTCGTCCTGGCATTCCATCACTTCCGCCGCCCAGGCCATAAGGGCCACGCACGCGCCGATCTGCAAGTAGCGTGACCTCAGCCTTGCATAGCAATTCCAGCTCGCGAACGATGCCATCTCCGCCACGATGTTTTCCTCTTCCTCCACTGTTCGAACGAAGCGAGTAGCGCGTGACCCGAAATGGATACGCATACTCCAGAGCCTCGGCCGGAGTGTTGAGCGAGTTGGTCATGTGCGTGTGGACGCCTGAGATTCCCTCCCGCGTCGGACGCGCGCCCATGCCGCCCGCGATGGTCTCGTAATATGCGAACGGCTCACCTGCGCGGGCATGATCACTTGGGAAGAGTCCCCCAATGGTGAGATTGTTCATGGTTCCAGAAGACGCGGCGGGAATGCGATCCGGCATAGCTTGCGCCAGGGCGCGAAAGAGTGTGTCCACGATGCGCTGCGACATCTCGACGTTCCCTCCTGCCACCGCCGCCGGAGGATGGGCGTTCACCACAGTTCCTTTGGGTGCAATCACCCGAATCGGCCGCATGATGCCTGCTGCCGCCGGAACATCTTCGGCCAGCAGACAACGAAATACATAGAAGCATGCAGAGTAGGTGATCGCCTCCACGGCGTTGATGCTGCCTTCAACTTGAGGATCGCTCCCCGCGAAGTCAACCGTCACCAGCGGCTGCGAACTCTCGCGCCCCTGCTTCTCAATTCGAATGCTGACAGCAACGCGCACGGGACGTTCGCTGATACCGTCACTATCAAGAAAGTCCTCCGCTGAATACACGCCTGGAGGGATGTCTTTAAGCAGTGATCGCGTCATCTGTTCGGCATAGTCCTGCAGTTCCTCGGTGGCACGCCGCACGCGTGGCAAGCCATAACGCTCGCAGACCTCCTGCAGTCGTCGCGTTCCGGTATTGCAGGCAGCTATCTGCGCGCCCAAATCGCCTTCACGCTCTTCTGGAGTGCGGACGTTCGCCAGCACCATCTGTAGAACATCCTGTTGCGTCTTTCCACCGCGAATAAGGAAGACGGGCGGGATGCGCAGTCCTTCCTGATAGATTTCGCGCGAGAGTCCCATCGATCCAGCCGCTGCTCCGCCGACATCCGCATGATGCGCGCGTGATGCGACGTAGAAATCGGGCTTCCTGGTCGAAGACTTTCTCGGCAAGATCTGAACCGGAGCCACCAAAGTGATATCGGGCAGATGTGTGCCGCCAGCGAAAGGATCGTTCACCATGGCGACGTCGCCCCGATCAAGGTCTAATCGCTCGATTGCAGCCCGCACTGACATTGGCATCGAGCCAAGATGCACTGGCATGTGATCGCCCATGGCGATTACTTGCGCGTCTTTATCGAACACTGCGCATGAGTAATCCCGCCGCTCGCGGATGTTGGGAGAAAACGCGCTGCGTCGCAACGATGCGCCCATCTCTTCGGCGATCGAGTGAAAGAGTTCACGAAAAATTTCGAGTTCAACTGGATCAGGCATGGCGATGGCGATTATAAGAGCCGCAACTTTTATGAATATTTCTTGACATCAGAAAGGAGTCAGCCCAATATCTTGTGGTAGTTAGTTAGGCCACGCAATAAGCGGAAGAGCTCTCGCAGCTTTTCCTAATCAAGGGAGAACGTTCCACAAGGAGGAACATAACCATGCCGATGAAAAAGAAGGCCACAAAGAAGAAAGCAGCGAAAAAGAAATAACTGCTGCCAGGCAAACTGATTTGCGGCCTTCGAATCTCGAAGGCCTTTTTCATTTTCCGCGAAAGCCAATTTACCACGGAGACACGGAGGCACGGAGAAAAGCCAATGAAGCAAAATGAAATCAAACAAAACGAAGTTGGCAGCAATTCGTCGCAATGTCCTAATCGAGAATGGTTCAATTTATTGATTGCTTTTCTCCGTGCCTCCGTGTGTCCGTGGTGAATTGGCTTTCGGTTTTGGTTGACCTTTCCCTCGATTGCGACATACTATGCGCTCGTGGGCACAAGGGCGGCAACCTCCCGGACAAAGCGAAAGCCGGCGGAAGAGATCGTGATCCCTGAGAAACTTTTCTTCCGCATTGGCGAAGTATCGAAGCTTTGCTCGCTGCCTGCATATGTGCTCCGTTTCTGGGAGACTGAGTTTCCTCAACTCAAGCCCAATAAAAGCAATACCGGACAGCGCCTCTATCGCCGTAAGGATGTCGAGAATATCGTCCGCGTGAAAAGGCTTCTGTACGAAGAGGGCTACACGATTAACGGTGCCCGCCAGTTCATCAAGTCCGAATCCAAGCGCGACCGCTCACAGACTGCACTACCCTTCGCCGTGCCCGTTTCGAACGGCACCGATCTGCGTAGCATCAAACAAGGACTGCGCGACGTCCTCGGTATTCTTTCCGCGAAAAGATAACGATGGGCCTCGACATCTATGTCGGTCCTCTCACGCGCTATCACACTGGAAATTGGGAAACAGTCGTACAGCAATACGCCCGAATGAATGGCCTGAAGTGCCAGATCGTTCGACCGCCCTCGACCGATAGCTCACCAAGGCTCTCTGCCGATCAGATTCGCGAAGCAGTCGTTGCGTGGCAGTCGGTTTTGGCTGAAGCTCTCAAGCAACCACTGAGCTGGACAGAAGATAATTCTTCCGAGTACTTCACAGAAAAGCCGGCATGGGATTGCTATTCGGCGGTCGCCCTACTCGCTGCGCACGATGAGCATCCAGAAATGAAGCTGCCGGATGTTGTACCAGAGGATCTCAGCAAAGACGAGGCTTACCGAAGGTCTACTGCCGAGGGCTTCAAAACGAGGTACTCACAGATCCTGTTTCCCGAACTCTGGCTGCCG
>QIBC01000413.1 GCA_003225215.1 Acidobacteriota bacterium | reverse complement strand
ATGTAAATAATTTCTCGCTGGCGGGTATTCAGGCGAACGATCATGTCGCGGTTGCGCCTATCGGGAACATCGCCGGAACGGGATGGGACACGGTCTCAGTCACAGCACAGGTGCCGGCGGCGGGACAGTTCAACATCATTATTAATAATCCGTCGGGAGCGGCGAAGACTTTGCCGCTGCAGTTGTTTACATTGAGGTATTTCCACTAAGGCGAGATTGGGCAATCGTACGCCGTACGTTGCGAGGACGCCCGACGAACAAGACCGCAGCCGGTACAAAACCACAAGCTGCGAAGAAAACGGATTCACCGATGTGCTGCCAGTCAGGGGTAGCAAGCACCATCGCTCCGTATATCAAGCAAAGGCTGAACAGTAATCCCCATCCAGCGAGAGTTCGATAGCGGAGTTGCAGTAACCCTATGACGAACAGGATGATGAAGTGGAGTACGCCTACGACTCCTTCGTCCTCGAGACCTAACAAAGTAAAGAACGCCACGACGATGAGTACAGGCACGTACCCGTACCAGGGAGCATCAGAGCGACGCACGAACAGAGCCTTCAGAATCTCGCGCATGGTCGCGAGCATACATTGATTCCAACGGGAAAATCGCAATCACATCACTCTGTTCGAGATATCAATCGGCATTATTTGTGCGTGCTGCGTTATAGGGGTGCCGCCCCGCTGGGGCTCAACGTGGTTTGGCTCACAGACCCAGGGCTTCCGCCACTGGGCTAACTTCTTCCGCGCCTCCGGCGCTGGCTCAATCTCGCTTGCGGTCTTTTTCGCCTGTCTCAGCTGTATTCGCTTGGCAGCTTAGGAGCTTAGAAGCTCAGGAGCTATCTCTTCCATGACCAAAATTGCTCGCACATTCGCATTCGCGTGTCTTGCGCTCTCTGCGCACGCGCAGAACTGGACTGCTGTCTCTGCTTCGAACATTACCGATCTGAATCAGCAGAAGCTGGCTGCGGGAAGCATGTGCTTCCTCGGAACCGATCAGAACGATATCCCCATAAGCTTTGAAGTGGGCGGTGGTGGACAGGTGCTGGCGCGGCCATTTTGCGTAACAGTCACGAACGGATCTTCGGCGGCGTTGTCGGTTCCGAATCCGCAGAACACGCAGCCGCAGGGTATCTATTACCGCGTGACCGTTACAGACAGCAGCACGGGGCAACTGGCGTTGCGCTATACGGGCGTATCGTTCAGCGGCACGACTTTCAACCTGGATCAATACGCGCCGCAGTATCCCGGGTTGGTGGCGGCGCCCGGGTCGATCAGCACTCCCGGCAATTTCACGGTGAACGGCAATCTCACGGTCACCGGCAGCATCAGCGGAACTTATATCTTTGGCAGTTCTGCCTTCTCGGCGCTGAATCCCACGGCGGCTTATGGGACGTTTCAGAACGTAAGCGATAAGCAGCGCGGCGTCTTCATCCAGAACTTCCTTCAGACGCGCTGGATCCCCATCTCGCCCTGGTTGAACCTTGATCACTTCACCAAGGGCGATGCCGTTTATTTGCCCACAGCCTGCAGCTCGACGAATGCCAGCTATACGGTCACGTGTTCCGGGGCAAGCTTCAGCTCTAGTACCGATGTGGGAAAGCTGGTTGTGCTCTTC
>QIBC01000247.1 GCA_003225215.1 Acidobacteriota bacterium | reverse complement strand
TAATTAATAGACCGGCTCTATTATCCCCTGACGTTGTATCCATTAATTATAAGAAAACAAAGCACCTGTTCGAACTTTTTATTTTTTGGCCGGAAAATACCTGTTGCATTTTGGCCTCGGCTATGAGCCGAAAATGAAGGGTTTAGCTGTCGGGGGCGCAGAAAATTAGAGGCTAGAGAAGGTATGCTGGTTGTCCAGTCAATAAATGTAAGTTAAATCAATACTTATCAATAATTTAGGAAGAATTCTGAAAGACTCTCCTAAGATCGTTTTGACAATCGCCGGCTTTGACCCTTCGTCGGGTGCCGGAATCACCGCCGACCTTAAGACGATCGCCGCTTACGGACTGTACGGGGTGTCGTGCATTACAGCTTTGACCGTCCAAACGACCCAAGGAGTTCTGAGGTCAGAAAGCGTCCAAGCCAAGCTCGTCCGGGAGACTTTGGAAGCTCTCATCCAGGACACTCCACCTGCTGCACTCAAGATCGGAATGCTTGGCTCGGGCGAGATTGCCGGGGAAGTCGCGCGCTTCCTCAAGGCGAATCCTCTTCAAAACGTTGTCTTGGATCCAGTCTTGCGGTCTTCCTCTGGAGCTGCCTTACTCGACGCAGCCGGACTGCGAATCCTGCGCGAAGAACTTCTAACTATGGTGGACATCGTCACACCCAACCTCCAGGAAGCGGCGGCCCTGACAGGCTTGTCTGTGGCCAATGAGACCGAAATGCAGCGAGCTTGCGGTGAGCTAATGAAAGCCGGAGCCAGAAACACCGTTGTGAAGGGAGGCCATCTGGACCAGCCGATCGATCTGCTGGCCACGCGATCTTCCAACGGAACACTAGTCTTTCAGCGGTTTCAGAACGAGAAAGTCAAGACGAGGAATACCCACGGGACCGGCTGTGCCTATTCGACGGCTATCGCCTGCAATCTAGCGATTGGGAGATCTTTGGGGGGTGAGGACGGTGCCGTGCTACAAGCCCGAAACTATGTTGCGTCCGCCTTGCGGCAAGCCTATGACGTCGGAAAGGGAACCGGCCCGATTAACCACTTTCACAGCTCAAGGCAAAAGGTCTGACCTCGGCAAAGACATCATGCTTTGGGTTATCGAGGCGGATTATTGTCATCCGGCGCGGCAGTTGCCGGTCGACCAGTACGTCTTTCCACCAGCACTGGTGCTTTGCCGGAACGACGATTTAGCTCCTGTTGCGCCTGGATACTAGCTTCAGTCTTGTTGTCGTTTTTGTCGGCGACTTCTACCAGCTTCTTGCCTTCATCCTCGGCGCGGCTGGCCAGAGTTACATGGCGCTCGTGATTATCCGCATCCTTGGCTTTGCCATAGTAGAAGTTTGCCGACTCGCGGTCTCCATTGAGTTCGGCGACGTATCCCATATTGTTAAGCGCGAAAGCGTCTTCGGGATTCATCTTATAGGCTTGGGTGAAGTATTTGAGAGCCGCGGCTCGATCATTGCGATTGAGCGCGGAAACGCCCCGCTGATTCAGGCGTGCGACCCTCGCATCGATCGTCTCTTCCTTAGCTAAAGCCGATTGGACTTTTTTTGCGTTGGCGGTGGCGACTTTGCTGATCGGGCGTCCCCGCCATGACTTATTCACGGTGACGATGACCGGGTCGTCGGAATTAGCGTCAGCCGCCGCGCGATAGTAGTTGATCGCAGCTTCGAGTTCGCCCTCCTTCTCCTTCGTGTAGCCCATATTGTTCAATGTGAACGGATTCCTGGGATCGATGCGCAACGCCTTCTGCAGAATGCCATCCGCTTCAGCTACGCGATCTTTGTTGAGCAAGCTGATTGCCTGGACATTCAGCACATTCGACTGAACATTGCCGGTTTGCGCGTGTCCAGCGACGTCGGCGACGGTCTTGCCTTTGATCTCGTCATTGCTTGCGCGATCCACAGTGGCTTGCGACTTCTGATCCTGCGAGAGCTGATAAAAGCGCTGGGCGCGATCGACGTCGCCTTCGAGTTCCGCAATGTACCCTAGATTATTCAGGGTGAATGGATCGTCAGGATCGAGGAGATAAGCCTTGTAGAAGAGCTTCTTGGCCTTGGCGTAGTCGTGCTTTTCAACCGCTTTCACACCATCGCGATTGAGCGTTTGTACCGGAGTCGGTTTCGTCCGCTTGGGAATACTAATACGGAGACTTTTCTCTTCCGCGTGGAGGAAGGACGCAATGAGGAGCGTTGAAAGCGTCATCAGCAAAATTCGGGACCGGAGACTTTTCACCAGGACCATGAGCTTCCGCATCCGGCAATGAGATAAAGGCACAGGAGCCCTCCAGAGCAGTAAGTTATGGGAGTAGCAGCTCGGATTTTTGGTTGCATTAGAACGGAGCGCCAAACCGCCTCGCCGGGCGAACGGCGTGTGCGACGACTCGTTTCACAGTTGTACCGATACGTTGTGGTCCGCTGGGTGGGAGTGCGTGGAGCTCCGTTTCATTGGCCGATCACCCGATTCCCCGATTCTGCATCCAACTTGTCGTGACGCAGAGCTGCTGTTCTGTGCCTTGCTCATAAGTTGACCTCGATTCCCTGGGGAGACCGATGTTCCGTTTTGCTACGAGCCTATTCGCTGCGACGTTGATGTGCGGAGTTGCGACCGCACAACAGCCATCAGGTACTTCGCCAGCACCAGCGCCGGGAACGCACATGGATCAATCTACCGTGCAGACGGTCGGGACGACACCAAATGGAGCAGGCGCCACGGCTACGGCGCCAAAGCCCTCGACGAATGCAGCTACGGCTATGCCTTCCGAAGCAAGCACCGGAAACTCTCTCGTCGCAAGCCCCCCGCAACCGGTGACGAAAACGCTCGGGAGTGGCGGCCTTGTGGATCCCAGCGATGTTGCCGACCTTCTGGCTCCCAAGCCCCTACAGCCTAGCAAGCTCTCTTTGATCGGCGGGACCGTGACTTCGCCAAGAATGTGCATGTCGAATCGGGTAGCCGCTCTGCGGACGCGAGCGGCCAGATCGTGAGCTTCAATCGAAAGACCGGCGATATGGTGGTACAGGATCAACTCGCCGGCAGCGCGGTGAAGTTCCGAGTTGATCCTCAGACGACGATCAAGCACGGGGACGCGAAAACAACGGCAAGCGCTCTACGTCCGGGGTCGCTAATAGCGGTGAAGTTTTCACCACGCTCGCGCAGCACCGGCACTGCGGAAGAAGTATCGATCATTGCTGCGCCGGGAACATCTTTCACATACTTCGGTCGGGTTACGCACATCGATCTGCGTTCGGGACTACTCGCCATTGAGAATCAGGCTGACGGCAAGGTCTATGACGTACATTTCGATTCCTCAACGCGCATCCCGCAGAATCTAACCGTCGGGAGCCAAGTCACCGCAGTGGCAATGTTCCGCGGAAACGATTACGTGGCGCAGAGTATCGAGGTAAATTCCGGTCCGGACCGCGCGGCGATGAGTGAAGCCGAAGAGAATGCCGCCGCTACTGCAGATCAAGATCAGGCCAACGGAAAGCACCAAAAGAAAGCTCGGTCGAAAGACGATCGATCCAAATCAAACAGCAAAGATCGCGACAAGGATGATGATCAGCAGTAGAGACGCAGCATGCTGCGTCTCCACCAGAAAAAGCCCGCCAGTCGGCGGGCTTTTTGATTTAAAAGGAGAACCTTACAGGTGCGTGATCTTGCGACTATTGAGCAGAATGCCGCAAACGAAGGCCACACCGGCGGCAATCAGCCACTCGCCACGCCAAATCTGAATCGCCTGCCAATCCACTAGAGTCGATGCGCTGTAGATGAAGCCCGTCGTTACGCCAGCCCCGAGGCAGATCACGCCAATGATGAAGCAGATCATCGCTGCCACACTCAGCCCCAAACGGCGACGGAGCTGATAGAAATCCAAGAAGTCCCAGCGACTCTTATTACGTCGGGCAGCGCCTTCGCGAGCTCGTCCGCACATACGGCAAAACGGAGAGTTCACTACAAACTCTGCGCCGCAGTGTTCGCAGAGGTCATGACGTACCTGCGGCTCCGCAACGGGCGTAGCGGGCTCGGTAGCTACCGCAGTCTTATTGTTGGCTTCCGGGGCCTCTTCCTCCCAATGCTCATAATCGAGCACGGGCTTCCAGTAACCACCTTCGCGCCGTAGAGGATTGGTGCTCATGGGAGATTCCTACACTAACTTTCGCACGTTAAGAGCCAAAGTCTTCGGCGCGTAAGTCTTTAATTCTGCGTAGGTTAATTTCCCCGTTTTGGCTACTGGAGCGGACGAATCGTGAAAGTTTTACCGTTCTCTTTCAAAATCGCCGGTACCCGTACCTCGAAGGTTACGGGAGGGCATCTGGATCAGCTTGGGCTGATCCTGCTCTAGCCAGAACCGCAGTAGGATAAGGTCGGTGCTCTGGAAGCTGACCGATTGCGGGCGGCTGGAGCCGTCGTTGAACAGCTTTCGATCTAGAAGGTGATGGAGCCTGTCGACAGTGATCTTCAGCTCTGCTGCCGCTTCTTCCTCGGTATAGAACTCTTTTGTGGTCCTGGCAGGCCTATGCATATATGTAGTTGATTCTCGATCCTTCCGGGGGCAGCATCTTTGTACCTGTTTCAGAGTAGCCGGAGTATCAGGTAAACTTCGCAGGTACCCTGCCATGAAGCCTTACCCGGTTCTTAGCCCTCAGGACCGACCTCAAACGGTGCTTCTACTGTGTTTACTCGGTGCCTTGGTAGTAACTGGCCTGCCGGCACCCCTGGCATGGGGCTCTTCCCCACTTTCTATTCCTGCGACGATCTATCACGCGGACCAAGATCCTCAGGTAAAAGTCGCGTTGGACGATTTCTATAACCTGGAATACGACAAGGCAGTTTCCGAGTTTGAGCGTATTGAGAAGACCCATCCTGACGATGCTTTTGCGGTGGTTCACGTTCTCCAGGCGACCATATTCCGTGAGCTTTATCGGCTCAATCTGCTCGATACGACGCTTTACGCACACGATGGATTCCTTTCCGGGAAGGCCGTTACCGGCGATCCGGAGGTGCGGGTCCAGGTCGACCAGCTGACAGCCCGTGCGGTTAGGCTCTGTGATGTCCGGCTGGCAAAGGATCCCAACGATGTGGAGGCGCTGTACGTAAGAGGTGTGGCACGGGGATTGAAGTCCACATACGTCGCGCTGGTGGACAAGAGCTTTCTGGCCGCCCTGCATAGCGCGGTTGCAGCGCGCCGCGATCATGAGCGCGTTTTGCAGATCGATCCCAAATACGTTGACGCCAAGACGGTGGTTGGCGCGCACAACTATGTTGTGGGTAGTCTTCCCATGCCGGTCAAAGTATTGGCCGGGCTTGCCGGCCTTGGGGGAAACAGGAAACGGGGACTGGAATACCTGCAACAGGCATCGAAGGAAGGACGCGAGTCGAGAGCCGACGCACGCGTTGCCCTCGCGTTCTTCCTCCGCAGAGAAGCCCGCTACGACGAAGCCAGCGAAGTAGTCGAGACCCTCACTAAGCAATACCCGAGGAATTTTCTCTTCGCGCTTGAACATTGCAATCTGCTGAAGGATGGCGGCAAGGGTCCTGAAGCCGTGAGTTGCTACGAAAAGCTTCTCGAAGGCGCGAAGTTCGCTCAGTTTGCGAACCCCCATACCGAATTTGCCGCCTTCGGACTAGCCGAGAGTCTGCGCGGGCAGAAGGACTATGAAGGCGCGCTCAGGAACTACGGGTTCACCGCCAATGTGCCTAGCGGACAGTCCAGCCTTCGGCAACGCGCCGAACTCGCCGCGGGAGAGATGTACGATGTACTGCGCGAGCGGGATCAGGCTGTGATTCAATACCAGGCGGTAATTGCGCAGGACAATTCGTCTGCGCAAGCTGCGATAGCTCGCAAGCTCCTGCGCGAACCCTATCGTCCGGAATAGGCTTCGAAGAATGCTGTTTTAGGGAGGGGCATCGGCTTCAACCGTGCCGGTTCAGGAACAAGGTGGAGCTCGTGAGTGCCAGAGGCACGGCACCTCCACGTTACGTTTGTGACGCGCCTCCGGCGCTCGAACGTGATCTGAGAAAAAGGTCGGAAGGGCACGGCTAAAAAGCCGATGCCCTCCCTAAACCTGCCTTCTGCCGCCACGGAGTTAGCTCGGGAACTTTTCGGGGAGTGAATGCGTTTCTCCCATAAATGGCTCCGACGAGAGCCAGAATGGCCACTGGAGGGTTTATGTACTGCAATTTCTGTGGACGAACCATGGCCGACGATTGTCTCTATTGTTCGGCTTGTGGACGGCAACTAGGGGCGAAAGTGGTTCGCAGGCCGCTGGAGCGAGCCCGTGAAGGCCGAAAAATCGGCGGTGTGTGCATGGGCCTCGCCCGCCATCTTGATGTCGATGTAACTCTCATCCGGCTTCTCACGCTGGTGGGAGCGCTGTTCACCGGAATCGGATTCATTGCCTATCTGATCGCCTGGATCGTGATTCCAGAAGAGCCCATAATGGTGCAGCAGACGCAGGTGGTACCCAGCCAGTCTGGCCCGCCGATGACGTAGATGTTGTCTCGATAGAACTGCAGGTTGGAGGAGCATCATGTTCTTCGGCCGATCCTGGAGCGACTGGGTCGAGCGGTACGCAACCAGCCACCAGAATGCCGTCAATCGTTTCTGCCACACGGTCGGCATTCCGATGATCATTCTGTCTGTGCTTCTCACTCCCGCGATTCCCTTCGTCGCCGGTTTCTGGAAGCTGCCGGTCGCTTTATTCGTGATCGGTTGGATATTCCAATTCGTCGGCCACGCGTTTGAAGGCAAGCCTCCAGAGTTCTTCCACGATTGGCGATTCCTGCTTGTCGGTGCGCGCTGGTGGGTGGCGAAGATAAGAGGCAAGGCCTAGGCAGGACGAAGGTCACGAAGTGGGTGTTAGGACTGCCGCGCGCCCCTCGCGCGGGTTTTTGGTTGTTGCACAAGAAATCTTTGGTTCGACCCACTGTTATCAAATCAAGTCACCTTCTGGATTCTTCTACAAACATCCGGCCGAGGGCGGCCGCAGGTCCCTTTCTGGTTCAATCCACCGCAGGCTGCTGCTGCGTCGCGCAGTGAATCGCTCCGAGTCCCCAAATGAAATCGCCGCAGTAGATGCTAACCACATCCCGGGTTGGAAATAGTTCTCCGAGGATTCTCAGCGCGACTCTGTCGTTGGCATCGTTAAAGATCGGAACTAACACGGCGGCATTGGCGATGTAGAAGTTGGCGTAGCTGGCCGGCAGGCGCTGTTTACGGAACCATACGGGAGAGGGAAGCGGAAGCTCGATTACGTTCAGGGGCTTTCCGTGCTGATCGGTTGCGCTTCGCAGGCGCCGCAGGTTTTCCTGCAACGGTGCGTGGTTTGGATCAGACTTGTTGTTCTCGACCACAGTAACGACTGTGTCTGGCGAAACGAACCGCGAGATGTCATCGACATGGCCATGCGTATCGTCACCGGCGATTCCATTTCCTAGCCAAATCGTCTTTCTAACTCCAAGATAGTCGGCAAACATCTGCTCCAGCTGTTCACGCTTTACATCGGGATTTCGTTGCTGGAGGTCACTTAACAGGCATTCCTCGGTTGTTAGCATCGTGCCGCACCCGTTCACGTCGATGCTGCCGCCCTCGAGCACGACGCGCCGCAGCCTTCCATTTATCTCCAATTCCGGTCGCCATCTGTCGAGTCCGAATTTCTGAGCGATTAATGCAGGCAGTTTTTCGTCTCGCTTGTAATTTGGATACTTGGCCCAGCCATTGAACTGCCAATGCGTGATTGCCAAGGCGGGATTCTTCTCGTGCGTGACGAATATCGGACCGGAATCGCGAGTCCAAACACGATCTGTTTTCCAGCGAAAGAATTCAATGCGATCTGGCGGCACGTGAGCATGCTTTAGCGTGCGCTCGGCCGAACGCTGATGCGCGCCGTCGTTAACGATGATCCGCACCTGCTCACCGCGAGCGAGATGGCGAACGATGTCAGCGTAGATCCACGGAATCGGCTGGAATTTACCGGGCCAGTCGTCGCGATTGTGCGGCCAGGCAATCCATGTGGCCTCGTGCCGCTCCCATTCTGCCGGCATGTGATAGCCAAGCGAGGCCGGTGTAGATGGCTTCGATTTCCCCAATCGTCACCCTTCAGAGGAGATAACCACAGACGGCACAGAGGACAGCGAGGAAAATTGGAATACGTTCCCGCTTTCCTCCGTGTTCTCTATGTCCTCTGTGGTTGTGTGCGTTTTCAATCCAGGAATCGGTGCGTAATGCCCGAGTAGCTCTCGATGCGGCGATCCCGCAGGAACGGCCAGTTGCGGCGGGTTTCGTCGATTTCGGCCAAATTAACTTCGGCGCAGAGGATTTCTTCGCGATCATGCGAAGCCTCCGCGAGGACGCGTCCGAAGGGATCGGCGAGAAATGAGCCGCCCCAGAACTCAAGGCCGGCGCCTTTTGCTTCGTTTCCGCGAATGTTGCCGGTTTCATGGCCCACCCGATTCACTACGGCTACAAAGACTCCGTTCGCAATGGCGTGTGCGCGCTGAATCGTACGCCAAGCATCGTGCTGCGCTGTGCCGTATTGTTCCTTCTCCGCGGGATGCCAGCCGATTGCCGTTGGATAGAACAGAACTTGAGCTCCTTGCAAGGCGGTGAGCCGCGCTCCTTCGGGATACCACTGATCCCAACAGACCAGTGTTCCAATGCGCCCAACTTCCGTATCGAAGGCCTTAAATCCCAGATCGCCCGGTGTGAAGTAATACTTCT
>QIBC01000415.1:354-722 GCA_003225215.1 Acidobacteriota bacterium | reverse complement strand
TGTGAAATGGGACGCCAAGCAAAGTGGCTGTGGCTGGTTACGGGAGCAAATCTCGCGGTTGCCATACTGCTGATCCTCATGCTGTATGCAGTCAGGCTGGCGCTGGCGGCCATGGCGCCGGAGATTACGACTTGGCCGCTGCTAGTCGCGCTTCTCGTTGGCTTTCCACTTGCGATCTTCGGACTGCTAATCGCACGACGGGTGTCATCGCGGATTTCGCGGTACGCTGCCTACCTTTTCAATGGTTGTGTCCTACTAATGTATGGTTCGCTGACACTCGGAGGAGCGATGTTATTTGCTCGTACCGTGAACGAGTCCTTTTTCATTCCTGACGGTTATCGCGGAGATGTTTACGTCATTTATGGCAG
>QIBC01000415.1:0-304 GCA_003225215.1 Acidobacteriota bacterium | reverse complement strand
ATTTGCATCCACACCACCTAGTGTTTCGAGGCAATGTTCCGTGGACTTCCAGCAGTTCTATGTCGGGACAAAACATCATCTAATAACAAACTATCGAAAGACCGATCTCCACGCTTATTTGCGAGACCATCCTGTGGGGTGCAAAGGATCAGAGTAGCCAACTTAATTGCATAGCAAAACTCGCTCAGTGCAGGAGCCTGTCGGAGATAGATTTTCTGGAACGAAGAATCAACAACTTGCAAGGAGTGCTCTGTCTGTAAGTTGTTGATTCCTGGTTCGGGAATCGTTTACTCCGACAGGCTCT